>NZ_JBEKYX010000162.1:0-5924 GCF_049510455.1 Occallatibacter sp.
AGAGATTGAACTGCGTGAGCTGATCGTTTGCCGTGCTGGATGCCAGAAGAGTAACCTGCGTGTTCCCCTGGGGCTGAGGCGGATTGGATGGACCGGCTGCGTTGGTGCTGCCACAGCCCGTGCTGTAAATGACCGTCAGGACGGAAACGAGGATAAGCAGCATGCAGCGGATTGCGAACGCTTGTCCTTGCAGACATTGGAATTTCTTCAACTGACGCAACAACGAATTCATTTCATCTCCACGAAAAACATCTGAACTTAAATGTTTCACCGGCATCCGGCGGAAAGCTGGAATCCAGTCATTCCGCCGGAAACAGGGTTTTCGCAACTCCGAGTTACGGCTCCTACTGCCAGTTGGCTACTTTTTATTGGGTCGGATACAGCATATAGCTGCCATAAATGTTGTCCTTATAGACCGCAAACTGCGACGGCCCAGAATAACCACTGCATGGCTCGCTAACTACAAGTAGTGCTGTTTGCCCAGTCATGCTTGTGGTCAGCTCACTCCATTTGTTTGTCCAGGTTTGGGTGCTGGTAAGCATTTCGCTGATAGTTCCCAGGAAAGACTCCGTCATTGATCCCGTTAAAGTCCGGCATGCTTTGTTGTGTTTGATTTTGCGAGCGCAAATGTACGAGAGCACTCGCAATAATGTCAACAAGAATTTGCGGCCATGAGCTGAAGCCCGGTTCTGTCTCATGTTTGTTCTCTCCGGCCAGGCGCTGTCTGATGAATCACACGCCCTTTTAAAATGCCTCCGGGGCTAAAGCCCCACCATTTTTAGGACATTTTCGGCACGACTGAAGTCGTGCCCTGTTACAAAACAGGTCGAATATAAGTTTTTCGCAAGTTGTAATGCAGTGTTCTTTCGAGGCAAAGCAATTGCAAGATTTGGCAGGGTTGAACAGGTTACGGAAGATGGCAGGTTGAGTGAATAGACATCCCGCAGGGGCTAAAGCCCCACCATTTTCAGGACATTTTCGGCACGACTGAAGTCGTGCCCTGTTACAAAACCGCTCCGGCCAGATTTTTCAGACGCGGCCTGAAGCCCCTCGTCTTCCTGAGCATTTTGTGGCATGGCTGAAGGCTGTGCCATTTCAAGACAGGTTTATGAGAGGGCTTCCAGCGCTGATGGCAGTCAGTTGGCGAGGCGGACGCAGTTTCTGCCGGCTTCTTTGGCCTGATACATGGCGGCGTCTGCGCTTTCGAGAAGCTGCACGGATTTTGTGGTATCCAGTGGCGCTATGGTGGCGCATCCGATGCTTACGGTGACTACGCGGTGGGGATTGCCTTCATGCGGGATCTGTTCCAGCTCGACTGCGCGGCGGATTTTTTCTCCGATGTGCCATGCGCCGGCGAGATCCGTATCGGGGAGGACTACGACGAACTCCTCGCCGCCGTAGCGGCCGACAAAGTCCGTCGGACGCTGCACGACACTGGCGATGGCGCCGGTTACCTCGCGCAGGCAACGGTCACCGGCGAGATGGCCGTAACGGTCGTTGTAATGCTTGAAGCGATCGACATCGATCATGAGCACGGAGATTTTGGTGTGGGCGGTTTGCGCGCGCTGCCACTCGCGCTCAATGTACTCATCGAGGCGGCGGCGGTTGGCGATTCCTGTAACCGCATCCGTAATGGCGCGGTTCTCGGCGACGTTGAGCGCCTTGTTCAGCTCCTCTTCATGCGCCTTTCTGCCGGAGATGTCGCGCACGACGTTGATGAAGCCGGAGGGAGCGCTTGTCTCCGGATCGCAGTGGAGGACGAGGTTGGCTTCAAGCCAGAGGTATCCTCCATCGCGCTTGCGTCCGCGGAATTCGAGGATGTTGCGGGCTTTGCCTGCGAGGCAATCTGTATAGAGCTTTTCAAGCGAGGCCTGGTCATCGGGATGCACCATTGCGCCGCGCTCAAAGAGGCCTGCGCTGCGGCTATCCCAACCGAGCAGCGTTGTTGCCGAAGGGGAGACGTAGACGACTTCGCGACTGAGATTGGCGAGCGTGATGATGTCGCTGGAGCCCTCGGCGAGCAGGCGGAAACGCTGCTCGCTGGCGCGCAGGTTGAGCCCCAGGCGTACACGCGCCGCCCGCACGACCTCCGCGATGTAAACAAGCAGCATGGAGACGAAGGCGAAAACCTGGAGCATGAGCGTGCGCGGAGAGGGAGAGAGAACGGTAAGGCCGATGGGCCCGTGGCCGCGCGAAGTAAGGAAGCCGCCGATGGTGGAGACAGCCAGCAGCCCCAGCGCCGCGCCCGCCATGCCGAGACGCATCTCCACCAGGAGCAGCACAGGCAGAATGACAAAGAGGAGCGGCAGAGAGGTTTGCCAGAAGACACCGAAACTAACTACGACCAGAAGGGCGAACCAGCCGGCGGCTTCATACCAGGGGCGCTTTGAAAATGGCGCGCGGCTTTTCAGCGAAAGATAGAGCGGCGTCATGATGGTGATGCCGAGCGCATCGCCGGGGAACCACTCGGGGACGACGAGCCAGAAGCTCTTGAAGTGCGCGAGAGAAAGGCACGTGGCATAGCAGAGCGAAGCAATGCCGGGAGCCACGAAAACGCCATAAATAAGGAGGGCGACAAGCTGGCTGGCTCGCGCCATGTAGCGATGTGGCGCCAGAGCCGGACTAAGGAGCCACGCGGCGATGGTTACTTCGACGACGTTGCATCCGGAGGCGGAAAGCGAAAGCCACAGAGGCGCGTGGAGCGGCGGCAGGAGGTTGGCCGCGAAGTCGATGACCGTGCCGAGGATAATGTAAGCCGGCCACTGCCGCTGCGGCACGCAGAGAAGCATGCCTACCATGAGGCCGGTGGAGGGCCACATGATACTGATGTCGCCGTGCGCCCAGGGGATGGTGTTCAGCAGTTCCGCGCCCGCCGTTACGCCACCCAGAATCAGCGCCGCATAGATCAGTTGCTGTAAGGGAAATACAGTTACTGATCCGCTGCTTTCTTCGCTGCGCGGCTGGACGGACGTATTCATTTGCCCTGGCTCAACTGGATTCTTGCCTTCCATCCTAACCTAACTATCGGAATGGCCAGAAAAAATGCCCCCCCGACTCAAACCAGTGGAAGTGAATCAGGCAACATTCCGACCGGCAAAGAAACAGAGGGGCATAACAGCAACTCCTGGAAGACGCCGCCCACCCTTACGCACGACGAGACTGTGCGCCGGGGAGTCATTCTCTGTCCTCCAGACCGAATGCGACTATACCACAGCATTGCATATCGCCGGCAATGGAATTGCGTGGGGATCGCGTGAGGTTATGTATGGGGCTCTATGGGGCCGGAGCTTCTAACTAATCTTTTTTGGCCCTGCCTTCTGCGCAGCCCAACGCAGCTTTTGCGCATCCGCAATGCGCTTACGCGCTTCCGCGCTCAGCGTGCGCTTATGTGCTTTTGCGGGAGCCGCTTTTGTCTTTGCCGTTTTTGCAGTGAGTGAAGAACTTCCGGAAGATGCAAGTAACTTCCTCACTTGAGTCAGCCTTGCAATCTCGGCATCGATCTGAGAAAGTATGGATTCTATTGACATGTGACGAGAATACCTCATTCTTTTCGCAATGGCGAATGGTTATGATAACTTCCACTAAAGTTATGCGATGGGCAAGTTACTCTGGTTTGCCCACGGCGCCTTCCTTGTATGCCTTCTGCAGGATGTAATAGGCCTGTTTCTTCTCTCCTTGATCGGAAATAAGTCCCTTGCGGTTGAATTCATCCTGAATACCCGCAAGGGGACGATTGGGCGAGCGAAAATCCATGAGTATCCACGGGCTCATGCCTCGCAACTGGGGAATGCGATTCAGCATTCCGATCTGATGGCGGTAGATATTTGCCTGATACTCTTCGGTCCATCGCTGGTTATCGCTGCCGTGCAGGCCAGCTTTGGCATCGCCGCCAAACTCGCTTACGATGAGCGGCTTGTCGTAGCGGATATCCCATTGCGTAACATCGGCAGTCTCCGGATGCGCCTCATACCAGCCGATATATTCGTTGACGCCGATGACGTCGAGGACTTTGCCTAGCGGGTCATCGACGATCTTTGTATTGCCCTGCGCCCGCACCAGCAGCGCCGCTGTGATGAGCCGCGAGCCATCGAGTTCGCGCGCCTTTGCCGCGAGGCGAGTTATGAAATCCGTGCGCGCGGGATTGCTGGGTGTTTCATTGGCCATTGACCAGAGAACGATGGAGGCATGATTGCGCAGCGTGCCGATCTCTTCTTCGAGCTGTTGCGAGGCTTTGTCATAGACCTGTGAGTTATCGAATTTGAGCGCCCAGTAGACAGGGTTTTCGCTCCAGACCATGATCCCCATGCGGTCGGCAGCGCGCTGCATGGTTTCATCGTGCGGATAATGTGCGAGGCGCACGAAGTTACAACCGAGATCCTTTGCCCATCCGAGAAGGGTTTCGGCGTCTTTATCGGACCATGCGCGGCCGGTGCGGTAGGGGGCTTCCGCATGAATGGAGATGCCGCGCAGAAAGATCGGCTTGCCGTTGAGCAGAATCTGCGTGCCGCGCGTCTCGATGGTGCGAAAGCCCATCTGCTCGTCGATAGAATCGGCGCCGGTGCGCAGCTTTACGGCGTATAACTTCGGATGCTCTGGAGACCAGCGTTCGAGCCCACTTACAGTGAAGTGAATTGCAGCCTTGCCGTTGGCATCGGTTGCGGCTTGAGCCTTTGCATGCAGTTCGGGGATCTCCACTTCGACGGGCACACCTGCACCTGCCCCGGTGAGATGCGTCCATCCTTCGATTACGCCGTCCTGTGTGCGGCTGAGATGGAGGTCGTATTGATCGATGAAGGTATTGGGGACTGTGATGATGGAGGCTTCGCGCGTGATTCCGCCGTAGTTCCACCAATCGGTTTCAAGGGTGGGGACATTGTCTTCGCGCCGGGTATTATCGACCGCGGCAACGATGAAGTTATCGCCGGGATGCACGGCTTCTGTGACGTCGCAGTTGAAGGCGGTGAATCCGCCTTCGTGCTCGCAGACTTTTTTGCCGTTGACCCACCACCAGGAGTGGTAATTGGCTGCGCCGACGTGCAGGAAAGCGCGCGAATGCTCTTGAGGCTGGTAAGTGAAGTTACGCTGGTACCAGACGGGGCCTTCATAGAAGAAGAGCGATTCGCGCTGTGTGTTCCAGTCGCCGGGGACTTTGAGCTTGGGGGCTTTGTCGAAGTCGTATTCGGTTGGGCCGGTATCATTGGGCTGCGCCTTGCGATTCAGGAACCAGCCGTTCTTCTTCTCTTCATGATGAAAGCTGAAGAGGCCGGAGAAATACGGATCGACGATCGAGGCCCAGTCGCCATTGAGCGAGAGTGCGGGCCTGCGGTCAGCTCCAGTGAATGCAAGCGGAGCATTTGCAGTCTGCGCCCACGCGGCAACTCCGCAGCAGACGAGAGTTGCACACGAAAGCGTAATACGGCCAAGCGAAAAGCGAGAAGATGGCATGGTTACTTCCCGGATAAGTTAGAGTAAGGTTCAACCGTTGGGTTGTGCTTTGCCGGTAGTCAGCGTAAGTATTTTCCCGACGGGCCATCTTATCCTGTGAGCGCTTCCGCTGTACAACGCAGGAAATGGCTCAGTTTGAAAAATCCCGCAGGGGCTAAGGAAGGTCTGATTAAGTCCGTGAAGCATACCTCAGCGGCTAAAGCCGCATTGATTTTGCTGCATTTATGTCACGGCTGAAGCCGTGACCTACCGTTCGTGCCACTTAATCTTTCGGCACGACTCAAGTCGTGCCCTGTTACAAAACAATTCAAACTGAGCCAGTACCACAACGCAAAAGGTGAGTTATGCCCGGACACAGCAAAGGGGTGAAGCCGGCGCTTCACCCCTTCTGGATTCCATTGCAGGAAAGTTACATTGCGCCCAGATACATTACGTGGACGTAGGTGCCAAGCCGTACGTTGTAAGCCAGATACCAGCCC
>NZ_JBEKYX010000163.1:0-5545 GCF_049510455.1 Occallatibacter sp.
ACGTCGAGATAGAAGGCGCTCAGGTCTACGATGGCGAATTCATTGACTGCGTGGTAGATGCGGTGGAATTCGAAGTCCGCGTACCAGCCGAGGATTTTTTCGGTGAGGTCGCGGGTGCGGGCGAGCATGTAGCGGTCGAGTGGGAGCAACTCCGCTTCAGATATGGCGTCGGTTGCGGGCGTGAAGCCGGCGAGGTTGCCGAGGAGGAAGCGGAAGGTGTTGCGCAGCTTGCGGTAGATGTCGGCGCAGCGGGACATTAGATTTTCGCTGGCGGCCATGTCTTCGCGGAAGTCGATGCTGGCGACCCAGAGGCGGACGATTTCGCCGCCCATGCGGTTAGCGATGTCTACGGGATCGACGCCGTTGCCGAGGGATTTGGACATGGCGCGGCCTTGTTCATCGAGGGTCCAGCCGGCGGTGGCTACGTGCGAGTAGGGCGCGTGGCCGCGTAATGCGACTGACGTGAGCAGAGATGAGTGGAACCAGCCGCGGTGCTGGTCGCCGCCTTCGAGGTAGAAGACTTCTACGGGTTTGTTTTGCTCGAAGTTGGCATAAGCGGCCTTCAAATCAGGGTCGGATTCGCAGACGGCTAGCCAGCTTGTGCCGGAGTCGAACCAGACGTCGAGGATGTCGGTTTCTTTGCGGAAGGTTGTGTTGCCGCAATGGGCGCACTTGGCGTTTGCGGGCATGAGAATCTCGACACTGGTGGTGTGCCAGGCTTCTGCGCCTTCGTTTTCAAAGAGCGTGACGATCTTTTTGTTGAGATCGGCGTCGATGAGCGGTTTCTGGCAGCCGGTACACATCAGGACTGCGATGGGCACGCCCCAGATGCGCTGGCGGCTGATGCACCAGTCGGGGCGCGTGGCGATCATGTTGGTGATGCGCTCTTTGCCCCAGGTGGGGTCCCATTTCACTTTGCTGATCTCTTCGATGGCGAGGTCGCGGAATTTAATTTCGCTGCCGTCGGTGCGCTTCATGGGGGTTTCAAGCGAGATGAACCACTGCTCCGTGGCGCGGAAGATGACGGGGTGGTGGCAGCGCCAGCAGTGCGGATAACTGTGCTGGAGATTGGCCTGCGCCATGAGCGCGCCGCGCTCTTTTAGAAGCTCGATGATGATGGGGTTGGCGGCGAAGACTTTTTTACCGTCGTAGGGCGCGGGTGTGTCGCCGGGCCAGTCGGTGGCGTGGATGCGGCCTACATCGTCCACGTTGCAGGTTAGGTCGAGGCCGTAGCGCTGGCCGGTGTAGAAGTCGTCTGCGCCGTGGGAGGGTGCGGTGTGGACTGCGCCGGTTCCGGCGTCGGCGGTGACGTAGGTGGCCAGGACGCCGAGAATGGTGCGGTTCAGGAATGGGTGCTGATAGGTTGTGCGGTCGAGGGCGCGGCCTTTGAAGCGGGCTAGTTCTTTGGTTTCGCCGAGGTTGCAGGCGGTGATCACGGATGGGGCTAGTTCCGCGGCTACGATGTAGACCGGTGAGTTGGCTGTTGAGGTATCCCAGGTCTCAGAATCGAGACCTGGGGCACCCACTGTTCTTGCTGAACCCGCTGCGGATTCTAGAGCTACGTAGTCGAAGTCGGGGTGGAAGGCTACGGCTAGTGACGCGGGCAGGGTCCACGGGGTGGTGGTCCAGATGATGGTGTAGACGTCTTTATTCGCAAGACTTGGGCCTTTGAGAGATTCGTCGAGGGCTGCGGCATCGCTGGTCAGTTTGTAGCGGACGTAAACGGATGGGCTGGTGTGCTGCTCGTACTCGATTTCGGCGTCGGCGAGGGCGGTGCGGTCGTGGATGCACCAGTAGACGGGTTTGAGGCCGCGGTAAACGAAGTCCTGCTCAAGGAAGCCGTAGAAGGCTTCGAGGGTCTTGGCTTCGTACTGGCGGGACATGGTTTTGTAGGAGCTGTCCCAGCGGCCGAAGATGCCGATGCGCTCGAATTGGCTGGTCTGGAGATCGACGTATTTCTGCGCGTAGGCGCGGCAGGCTTCAAGGACTGCGGGGACGGGCATTTCAAGCTTTTTGCGGCCAAGCTGCTCATCTACCTTGATTTCGATGGGCAGGCCGTGGCAGTCGAAGCCGGGGACGTAGGGCGAGTCGAAGCCGGCCATGGTTTTGGACTTGACGACGAAATCCTTGAGGCCCTTGTTGAGGGCGTGGCCGAGATGAATTGGGCCATTCGCGTAAGGCGGGCCGTCATGGAGGATGTACGCAGGGCGACCGGCACCGGCTTTGCGAAGCTCTTGCCAGAGGCGCATTTCCGCCCATTTTTTGAGGCGAAGCGGCTCATTCTGGGGGAGATTGGCCTTCATGGGGAAGGCCGTCTGCGGCAACTGGAGGGTCGCCTTGAGTTCAGGCGCTGAGGCCATGATTTTTCCGGTTCCGTTTCTGCGGGGATTGTGCAAACTTGTACATCTTTCAGTGTAACTGGAGCGGGTGAAGAATTTTGAGTAACAAGGTGCGCGATGTCTCGTCTATTGTGTATGGAAGATCGCGCGACGACGGAAATGGAGCAGGTAAGCGAGCCTGCTGACAGGGATCTGTTGACGAATGAAGGACTACCCCGAACGCGTCCAGACAGGCACCAAGCGATACACCTGGGCGGGGTAGAGACAGAGCCGGGCGGTCTCGCGCATAATGATGAGATGGAGAAGCGCCTGGCGGCGCAGCGCGTACACAGGGCTTCTCAGAGCAACAAGAGTCAGAAAAATAAGGGTCAGAGCAGCAAAGGGGTACCAAATCCATCGCTTTTGATGGCAGTGAATTTATGACTGAAACCGCCACCCAAAACCCGACCTCCGGAAGCGAAACGAACGATCACGAGCTGGATTCTTTTCTGGGCAATGCCTTTGAGGAAAAGCCGATCTGGACGGATCTTTACGAGAACATCCGGGATGTTTTCTTTCCGAAGAAGCTGCCGCCGCTGGAGTTGACCTCAAAGCCGATTCCGGTGGTAGACCCGATGGCCGTGAAGACGAATCCGTGGTCCATTGGATCGGCGACGGCAATTCAGCTTGCGGTGCTGGGACTGCTGATCTGGATCAGCCTGAGGACGGTGGTTCCGAAGATTTTGGCGCCGCATGTGGATGCCACGCCGGTGGACATCAGCGATTTCAAGATCGATATGCCGAAGAAGCCTCAGCAGGCGGGCGGCGGCGGCGGCGGCGGCTCGAATAGCATTATTGACCCGATCAAGGGCAAGCTGCCGAAGATTGAGGATCAGCCGAAGGCGCCTCCGATGGTGCCGGTGGTGGAGAAGCCGAAGCTTGAGGTAGATTCGGCGATTGCGGTTCAGAAGGACATCAAGCTGCCGGATAACCCGAACATGATCAATATCGGGGTGAAGAATTCGGCGAATGTGACGATGGCTTCCAATGGACAGGGCAGCGGCGCGGGCATGGGAACTGGCTCGCATGGGGGAATTGGCTCTGGCGACGGCAATGGCTATGGGCCGGGCTCGGGCGGCAACTTCGGCGGCGGTGTGGAGCATATCGGCGGCGGAGTGAAGGCTCCTACCGCGATTTATACGATCGATCCGGAGTTCAGCGAAGAGGCTCGGCGCGCGAAGTACCAGGGCGAGGTGATGCTGCAGATTATTGTGGACGCCCAGGGAAATGTGCAGAGTCCGCGCGTGGTGAGGCCGCTGGGCATGGGGCTGGATGAGAAAGCAATTGAAGCGGTGATGAAGTACAAGTTCAAGCCGGGAACGAAGGAAGGCAAGCCGGTGGCCGTGTATATGACGATTGCGATTAACTTCCGCTTGTATTGAGGCAGAGATCAGGGGTCAGAGATCAACAAAGGCCGGGGAAGACTCCCCGGCCTTTGTTATTTGGCGGAGTAAACGAGGAAGGCTTTGCAGAAGGTTTGAGCCACATGGGCTGCGATGCTGGTGCGGGAGCGGGAGAATCTCTGGAAGATGTGCTGATAGAGCATGGGGCCGAGAAGGATGGCCATGGAGGAGTCGAGATTGAGGCTGGAAGGAAGCTGGCCGCGGCGTTTGGCACGGAGGAGAATGCGCTTGATGCAATGGCGGCCGGGCTCCATGACGCGGTGACGCCATGTTTCGCCGAACTGGTGGTGCGTGGCTGAGTAGGCGATGAGCGAGGGCGTGATGCGCTTGCGGGCTTCTTCAAACTTGTGCGGCGGACGGCGGCTGAGGACGATGGTGAGGTCGCGTTCAAGAGAGCCGGAGTCGGGATCGTCTTTTTGCGGATCGGTTTCCGGATTGAGGCCGTGAACCCAGAGCATGACTTCGAGGAGCAGGGCTTCTTTGTCGGACCAGTGATTGTAGATGGTGGCTTTGCTGACTTTGGAGGCCTGGGCGATGGAGTCCATGCTTGTGCCCTCGATGCCGCGCTCACCGAAGAGGGCGAGCGCGGCGTGGAGGACTTTCTCGTGGGCTTCAGGACTGCGAGGACGGGACATGGCGGTTAGATTTCGATTTTTGCAAAGCGCCAGGCGCCGAAGATGATGAAGACGAATCCGAAGGCGACGAGAACGACGAGATCGACTACGGGGTTGAAGGCTACGTTGGGCGCACCGAGGACGTTGCGCATGCCGTCAACGCCGTAGGAGAGCGGGTCGAGTTTGGTGATGAAGCTTAAGACGACTCCCTGGTTGGTGAGCGGGAAGATTGCGCCCGAGAGAAAGTAGATGGGCATGACCAGGAAGTTCATGATGAGCTGGAAGCCCTGCATGTCCTGAAGGCCGGAGCCGATGGCGGTGCCGAGTGCGGCGAAGCAGAGCGCGATGAGCACCATGAAGCCGATGGCTGCGGGGATTGCGAACCAGCTTTGCGGACGGAAGCCGAAGGCGACCGAGAGGATCATGACGATGAGGCCCTGAATGACGGCCACGGTGGCTCCGCCGAGGGTGCGGCCGATCATGATTTGCAGGCGCGAGACGGGAGCGACGAGGGTTTCCTTGAGGAAGCCGAACTGGCGATCCCAGAGCAGGCCGAGGCCGGAGAAGATGGATGAGAAGAGCACCATCATGCCGATGACGCCGGGTGAGATGAACTGGAAGTAGTTGCCCATGCCGGCTTTCTGGAAGACGTGGCCGAAGCCGGTGCCGAGCACGAGCAGATAGAGCAGCGGCTGGCCCAGCGAGACGATCATCTGCGCGCGGGAGCGGGTGTAACGGCGCAACTCGCGCCACCAGAGGATGTAAATGGCATTCAACGGCGGCCTCCTTGTTGCCACATTTTGGCGAACTGGCGCATTTGGTCGGCGGAGCTGGCGGATTCGTCGCGAATGGTGTCGCCGGTGAGCTTGAGGAATGCGTCTTCGAGCGTTTCGGTCCCGGTGGAATCCTTGATCTCGCGTGGAGTGCCTTGCGCGACGAGCTTGCCGTGATCGATGACGCCGATGCGATGCGCGACGCGGTCGGCTTCATCCATGTAATGCGTGGTGAGAAAGACGGTGACCTTTTCGGTTTCGTTGACGTTCTTCACGTGGTTCCAGAGCTGGTTGCGGCTTTGAGGGTCGAGGCCGAGGGTCGGTTCGTCGAGAAAGAGAATGCGCGGAGTGTGCAGGAAGCCGCGCGCGATTTCGAG
>NZ_JBEKYX010000164.1:0-5640 GCF_049510455.1 Occallatibacter sp.
CGCTTGCAACATCGCCCGCAACTCCTCCACCACCTTCGAAGGAATTCGTTCCGACACTGCCGGGGTACTCCAACCCAGCCCCAACCGATCGTAAGAAACCGTGTGCGCGAACTCGCTCACCGCCATCTGAATCCTGGCCCAGTTCTGACTCGTCGCCCCAAATCCCGACTCGAAGATTACCGACGGCCCAACTCCATCGCCCATCTCCATCATAAACAGCCGCCGGCGCTCACCGATGTCCACTAACCGGCCCAAACGAAGAAAACGCCTTCGGTCGTACCGTGACCCAACCCACTGATACAGCAATCCCAAAACCATGATGATGGGACCTAATAGCAAAAGCCACAAAAAGCGAACCATGCATTGCTCTCCTTGAAAATGGAACAGATAAGTTTTATTTCCTTCCGTGCAACCCTTAGAATCGAAGCTGCGAAGAAGCAACACACTATTCCTTCATCCTTCCATGTTGCATAACGACGACATCCGTTTCTCGCCCCACTCTCAATCCCGAAAACGGAACAAACCGCTAGTGCCACCGGCGCCCTTCGCGTATGTCGGACCATTTAGCCTCGCATTGTCTACTTCTCGATCATCTCTATAGCCTGTGCCACCATTGTATTCATCGGAATCTGTTTGAAGTCGCTATGTACAGTGTGGTCTACCTTCCCGATGGACCTAAAGAAGATGGCCCGTCCGCTCATGTTCGTGTCGATGTCAGCCGCCGTCCATTCATCTCCCGGTACTGGATTTCTCACAGTAGAAAAGCTGCTTTCCGCCTGCATGCTGGCCAAAAGGCCAAAGCCGATGTTGACGGCAACCGGTAGCCTACCTGTCAGTTCATGAGGTCACGCTTGCTGTTGCTCGATCAACATCGAGCCTTGGACCGAGGCTGACACATCGTGCATTTCAGTTCCCTTCCCAACGGGTTCCAATTCCTACGACAAGTCACCCAGGTACTCATCTCATAGCAGATGACATGCCAGATGAGGAGTAGGCACGCAGACTGTCGCAAACAACAGATGAGAGCTTGAAAATGCTAGACGTCGGCGTTCTCTATGACCCCACATTTAAGATCAGGTGCCAACTACTTGGCTAATTGCCAACTGTTTGGCATCCAGGCCCCTTGAGCCAAGCCGATGGTTTACATCCCAAAACACTTCGCATTAGGTACCGTGTAGCTTCGGGGACGCCTCTGCGCCAAGAATCTTCTGCATGACCGCGAGCGCATGAGTGAGATTGAGAATAATCCCCCCGCCGCGGACTTGTTTCCGATGCACTGGAAAAAAGTCTGCCGAATGCATTAGTTTCGAAGATCTCCAGCTTCAAACTCAACTCGAAGCACGATCCAATCCGGGTCTCTGAAGAAATTGATCACACGCCAACAAAGTATGGAGGCAGGTGTTTATTGGAATGGAATTTGTCGCGTTGGAGATGACTTTCTCCGGCCGCCAACCCCGCATGGCCGCTGGCACTCTGATTTAACGATCTGATTCAGGACGTAGCGAAGAAGCGCGACGAACAAAATCGTAGTCATTACAGTCAGCGTGTTTCGTGTGATTCGCGAAAATGAATGTATCACGCGACTCTCCGTGTAGAGATAGACACGCGGTATGTCATCGATAACCACCGCAGTCCGATGAATACCTGCACACTCCCAGGAAGCAAACGTGTAGCCATTATGTTCTAGTCATGACAAAAAACATAAGCGATTGAAAAAAGAGTGCGTCGTTAAGCGTGCGATTTTCAGCCGAGGGGCGTCGGCAATCTTGGAAGTGCCAATGAATGGACAGCCACGCAACAATGCTGGCACTTTCGGCACAATTCTCAACGAAGCGACACCCAAAAGCATAAAGATCGAAGACACGTGCTCAAAACTTACGATCTCTTTAGTGCCGTGTCGTGGTGTCAAGGCTGCGAATGACATTGCCAGGAAAGAACGGCTCCAACGGGGCGTTGTCAAATTGGATGATGAAGGAGAACATCTGTGTGGGGACACCACTTTCTTGCGTGGTGAAGTCGATGCAGACAATGTGGGTGACCGCCTCGGTCGGATCGGAGCTTGTGCGCGATTTGCCGGGAATATCACCCACTGCACACGCCTTGGCGGCATAGATTGTCTGTGCCACCTTGCCAGGACTTGCGGGGATAACCACAGAGGCTACGGTGATGGCGGCGGGATGACCAGCAATTGTATAGAGAACTGGTGATTGAATGATCTTCGGTTCACCATATCGTTTAAGTCGAACCAAGACCCGTTCGCGTGTGAAAGGCCGGAGTTCGGTTGCTCTGTGGAGGAGTTCGGGGCAAGTGTTGTCGATGGTGGAGAAAGTGAATGAGGAGTTGCCGCCCGTAAGCACCACCCGGCCCGTCGTTGAAGTGGCTCCCGCCGGATGTGGGAGTGTCAGTCACGAGGACGAGATCAGATGATCAAACAGAGAGTGAATCAGGTGCCGTGTTCCCTTCGGAGAAAGTTCTGCGCCAAGAATCTTCTGTGTGACCGCGAGGCCATGAGTGAGATTGAGGATAATCATCATGAATTCATTCGGTTTTATACGCATATGAATCTCGGAAGACCGCGCGAGGTTCCTGATGAGATTTCCCGCGTCGCGGACCTGTTGCCGATGTACTTCAACAAAGGTCTGCCGAATATGTTCGCTTCGAAGAGCTCCAGCCTCAAACTCAGTTCGAAGCACAATCCAACCGGGATCTGTAACAACGTCGGCGATTGCGTCTCGCATCTTTCTTAGGCGCTCTTTGGCTGAGGGCTCCTCGTTGAACATGGAGTGGAATGCCTGCATCCGGCGGTCCTGCTCCTCCCGGATCACCGCAAGGAAAAGCTCCTCCTTACCATCGAAATTGGAATAAAGCGCACCTCGTGAATAGCCGGCGTCCTCCGCAATCTTCTCCGCAACGGCACCACCTAATCCATGACGTATAAAGTGCTCCCTTCCGACGGCCATCAGTGTCGCACGAGTCTGCGCTCTGCTTTCCTCACGCGTGAGCCGCTTCCTCGGTTTGCTCATGGTCTTAGACATTGGATGCTTCCCTCCTTCCGGCCACTTTTTGCGCCTCACATTGCGCCACGAATATCGGGCATTGTGCTCAATGCTTTACAAGCACAATCCTAATCCAATGAACAATCTGCATCCAGATACAAGATAGCTTATTCTTACTGGAGACTATACGCCAACACGATCTCCGCTGGTTTGGATAGCAAAATGCTCATCCAGCACACAAGAATGACGTCGCCGCAGCAGGAGAATGGATGCTCGACCTCTCAAACCACGCCCTCAGCATCACGTATCTGATTCTCTGGGCGGCTGTGTTTGCCCGTCAAGTCTGTCTGCCTGTTCCGGCAAATCTCTTTCTACTGACCGCGGGAGCTCTCGTGCATGGTGGCGGGTTGAACATGGGTTTTGTACTTTGTGTCGGAATCCTCGGATGTCTCGCTGGAGACCTTGTCTGGTTCGAGGCCGGCCGCCACTGGGGCAGCCAGATCATGCGGGTACTTTGCGCCTTTAGCAACGACCCTCACTATTGTGCCCAAAGAGCCCATCAGGTATTCGGTAGATGGGGCCTGCGTTCTCTGATTCTCGCTAAGTTCATTCCTGGATTGGACGGGGTCACTCCGCCACTGGCCGGAATCGAAGGTTCAGAGAGAAGTGCCTTCCTTGCCTATGACGCCCTCGGCTCCTTCCTGTGGACCGCCCTGTATGCGGGGCTCGGGTATCTCTTTGCGAATCGTCTGGCACTGATTGCTGCTTCTATGGCCCGATTCGGAGGGGTGCTTGCAGCAATAATCGGTATACCGCTGGCGTGTTACGTTGTTTGGCGTATAGGGACCATGGCGCATATGCTGCGCCATCTACGGCTACGAAGGATAACGCCTCTACTGTTGAACGAAAAGCTCATGGCGGGGGAACCGATTGCCGTCATCGATCTATTGGGCTTCGAAGAGGGGCATGGAGACAGTGCTGGCATTCCCGGAGCCGTCCGGATGGATCCGGCCCGTCTCCGCAGCCGGTTGCGTGTAATTGTCCCTGAAAACCTCGGGCTGGTCCTGTACTGTTCCTCTTCCGGAGAGTTGACGAGTGCGCGCGTGGCCGTGGCGCTTCGCAAGAAAGGCATCTCGAATGTTTGGGTTCTCGAGGGAGGGCTCACGGCATGGAAGAAGGAAGGTCTACCGGTAACTTTGCGGTTGAGTACATCGGCGGAAGCAACGGAGCGCTTCGGTATAAAGATAGTCGGGGATGAACCACACGTCGCGGCTTGATCGCTCACGAGTGCTTGGTGGAAGAACACTGATCAAGATGGTTGATTTAATGCCAACTGGCTGACGTTCGCCAGTCAATTGGCACCTTTCGATTCACGGGCCAAGCTCAATCTCTGTAGTCACCTCGCTTTTCTGGAAGCGCATGATTGGCCAGCAACTTGCTATTCACCTTTCCGACTACCGCGAAGGTCTGCAATAGCCGGTCATCCGCGAGAGGAGATCACGATGTATCCCGTGTTGGTTGACATTTCGGCCAAGATCCAAAAGTCCCGACAGAGCCTAGAGCCACTACCCCGTGGCGAAACACTCAAAGCGGGCAAGCCGCTCAAGACGCTCTTCCTAAATCCCCCTTCTTTCGAGAAATTTGATGGTGGCGCGAGCAGCCGCTGGCCTGCAACTCGCGAAATCGAATCTTACTGGTACCCCGTCTGGCTTACGTACCCGGCAGGCATGCTTGAAGGCTCGCGTCTGGTTGACGCTCCGCCTCACCATATCTCGTGGCACGAAGTCATCGCTCTCCTCAAGGATTACGAGTTCCTTGTGCTCTTCACAAGCACTGTGGGCTGGGATGGCGATCAGGGGATGGCCGAACTGATCAAAGAAACGTATCCCGCCATCAAGATCGCCTTCGTCGGACCACCCGTCTCCACATCGCCGGATAGGGCACTCAACGAATGCACGGCTCTCGACTTCATCTGCCGCCGCGAGTTTGACTTTTCTATCATCGAGTATGCAAACGGTAAGCCCCTCAACGAGATTCTCGGCATCAGCTACAAAGACTCAAACGGCATCATCCAGCACAATCCCGACCGTGCACAAATTTCCCCGGAGCAACTCGATGAGTTGCCTTGGGCCACTGAGATCTACCACCGAGACCTAGACGTCACCAAGTACAGCGTGCCGTTCCTCCTGCAACCTTTTGTCTCGCTTTACACCACGCGCGGCTGTCCTGCGCAATGCACCTTCTGCCTCTGGCCGCAGACTTTCTCGGGCCATGCATGGCGGAAGCGGTCCACCGATGACGTGGCGGCAGAGATGAAACAGGCGAAAGAACTCTTTCCTCAAGTCAAGGAGTTCTTTTTCGACGACGATACCTTCAATATCCAAAAGGCCCGTACGATCGAACTTTGCGAAAAGCTGAAACCCCTCGGCATCACCTGGTCCTGCAACTCACGCGTCACCACCGACTACGACACCCTCAAAGCGATGAAGGAAGCCGGATGTAGGTTGCTGATCGTTGGCTTTGAATCCGGGGATCCCCAGATACTCAAGAACATCAAGAAGGGCGCGACAGTCGAGCGCGCCCGCACCTTTGTCAAAGACTGCCATGACCTCGGCCTCGTCATACACGGAGATTTCATCCTCGG
>NZ_JBEKYX010000165.1:0-5172 GCF_049510455.1 Occallatibacter sp.
TGGCAGGCAATCCACAAGAAAAGACGCAAAATGAGGCTTGCGGCTCGGTTTTTCATCTCTCGTGGCGTGCCAGCGCCCAGCAGTTTGCGCAGGATCAGGCTCAGGTTGAAGGCTCCCACGTGGACCAACTGCCGCTTCAGGATGTTCTCGCGCCCGCGCAGGTGACAGCGCCGCAGACCGCCGGTCTCGTAGCAGTGGGCGAAGCTGCGCTCGACCAATTCGCCGCGCCGTCTCAGTAAGCTCTTGCCATACTCGCTTCGCACCCGCCGCCGATTCTGGTACACCGCCTGCTGTTGCTCGGCCTTGCCCTCCCAGTTGCGCCGCCCCTTCTGTTGCTTCTCGGGAATATAACCGCGGACGCCGTAACTCTTCATCCGCTGGACCACCGCGCCGCTGTGATAGCCCTTGTCCGCGACCAACTCTTCGATCCCATCGACGTTGACCTTGGGCTTATCGTCAGGCTGTAAGTGGGCCTCACGCCGGACTAACTCGGCCACCGCCATACCTGCTTCGCACAACGTCTGGTCGAGCGTTGTCGTGTCGCCCTTGTCCGCCGCTTGCAACGTAACTGCCACCACCGCGCTGGTGTCCAGATCGACTGCGTGCTCGGCCTTGTGCGCCAAGTGGGTGCGCCCGTCCTTCATCTTCGCAACCCGCGCATCCTCGTCCGCTGGACTCTTCCAATCCTTATTCGAGGTGCGCTTCTTGCGCTTGCGATCCAGCCGCACCAGGTCTTCCCGCGTCGGCGTCTCAATCCCCGAGGCCTTCGCCAATCCACTCAGAAAATCGTCATAACTCTCGCCCGTGTCGCGGCGCACGATCGACCGCATCGCCGCGTTGGCTTCCAGAGTGGTCGCGTCGATGGCGATCCGCTGACCCTGCACCAACCCGCGATCGGCCAGTACACCCAGGACCCAGCCGAACACTTCGCGATGCGTGTCCAGATCGATCAGCCGCCGGGTGCGCGAAATCGTCGAGTGATCCGGCGTGTACTCGTCCAGGCCAATCCCCACAAAGCGCCGCAGTGCCAGCGAGTCCGCCAGTCGCCAGGCAATGCCGCGTTCGGCCCCGATGCCCTCGAAGTACCCGATCAGCAACGACCGGAAGTAGATGCCCGGCGTCAGAGACGGACGACCGTACCCAGCCGCATAGAACTTCGCACACCGGCTCTCCACAAACTCGTCGAAACCCTCCGCTTCCAGCAACTCGTTCAGCCGCTGATAAAACGGATGCCCCGGCGCCGAGGCCAGCTCCGTGTGCGCGATCCACAAATCCTCTTGCTTCTCCCGCCGCTTGCGTGTCCCCATCGCCATGCGCCGATTCTACAAACACACCCTGTGCATACTCTCGAATACTTTCGACCTACGAATCAGCACTTGCACCACGGGCTGTTAACCTGACCTGAAGACATGATCTGCGTTACCAGACGCACCGGACTGTAGGGCAATGGCAGATAGCCGTTGTTGTAGAGAGTGGTCGGATCGCTTTTTCCATAAGTGAAGTATCCGGAGAGCCGGTGTGGCTGATTTACAACATAATCGATCTTCACCGTAGTGTTGTTCACGCTGGTCCCTACTGGTACCTCTGACAGGTAGTTGTTGGCAATGCCAAGATTTGTTGGTGTCGGCAGAAAAGACTCAAGGAACAGAGACGCCTGTGAGAGCTCACCTGTTGGGATCGAATTGTTCTGAAGCTGCGTACGCATGCAACCCGTCCCGCTGCAAACTGTGGAGGTCGGATCATAGATCGCTACAGGTAATTGACTAAAATTACCTGTCCGCATCAGCATCGTGGGAATGGTTTCCAAGGTAGGCGTGGTCGTTTGCATCGCCCGGTAACCCGTGTATTCGGAATTGATGGTGAGGAGATCGTTGGACGTATTGACACTGACGGTTGCTCCCAACCCAAGTAGCTGGTCAAGGATCGACGCGATGAGATCGGCGTGCTTTCTGCGCAGTCTGCGGTTGATTTCGACATACGCAGAGTCTCTGTCCGAAGTCCATCCGATGAGTTCATACGCCCGCGTCAAACTCCCGAAACGTGAGGAGTAGCAGGAGCTGGAAGGCATATCGTCGGTTTCATTGATGAGGATGCCAGAGAGCTTTCCGTGGACACCCAACAGCTCTCTTAATCGCTCCAAGAGCTCTTCGTCGGAGAGATTGCGGTGCCTCGATTCGAGGATTGTCCTAGCTTGTTCAAACAGACCGACGGTGATGATTGGATCGAATGCGCCATCCCGCCAGATCCACATCTGCGTCGGGTTATTAACCCGCTTATGCTTCAGCTTGAAGGAACGTCTGTTGTAGATGTTTGCGCCGATGTATTTGGGATTGGTCAGTACCTGATGCACGGTTGCGCGTGTCCATGGACGCCCATGTTCTCCCAGAATGCCGAGCCCATTCAACGACTCCATGATTTCGCGCTCGGTCTTCCCATGCGTGACGAACAGGTCATAGATCTTCCGGATGGTGCCAACCTCTTCATCTGGTCCAGACACCAGAATGACACGGTCGGTCTGCAGGCTCTTGCGCTCGCCGCGCCCAAGCAGACCCTTCGGATTTCTATTCTGATCGATCAACTGTCGCCGCAGACCGTATCCCGCTGGCCCTCCCTGACGGAATCCCAATTCGATCAGGCGGCATTGACCCGAAAACACCTTGACGGATAGCTCGCGGCTGTATTCGGCGGCCATCGAACGCTTGAGTGTCTTGAGCACGGACGACGACATGCTGCCGTCATTCTCGAATTGCTCCGCGCAATAGTGGACCCGGATGCCCGCCCTCTTGAGGACATATTCGTAATAGGCGCTTTCATCGACATCCTGAAAGCGTCCCCACCGGCTGACATCGTAGACCAGCAGATCGGAGAAATCCGCCTGCTTGTTTTCTACGTCTGCCATCAACCGATTGAGGCCCTCACGACCAGCAATGTTCAACCCGCTACGCCCATGGTCCGAATAGACCTTGCTAATCTCCATCTGGTGCGAGGCAGCATATTGGTGAATCACATCCAACTGATTTTCGGGCGAATACTGTTGGTGCTCCGTGGACATGCGCACATAGTGCGCCGCCTTGGACGGGAGAGGTGTATTCGTGGTTGCAGTAGACATCGTCTCCATTCTTGTGCGGCTAACGGCTGTAGAACCGAAAACCGCCATGGCGGTTTATAAGCTCCTTAACGAGGACTCCAATTGAATAGTGGCGAAGCGAAGCGCTTTTCGCGACAAGGCGAGAAAGATAGTTGCGGAAGTGCGGCCCGAGACTTTTCTGTGTACTGGGATAATGAATCCATGAGAATCGATCCCGAGTATCTCAAACAGCTTCTAACGGCGTTTCAGGACTCCCCCAACACCTTCACCGACATCCGCGAGCTAGAGGAAGGCGGCATCGACTACCAGGCCACGGTTTTCGAGTTTCACTTGCTGGCACTTGGCGATCAGGGCTTCATTGCCGGCACTTCTGGCCGAGCAGAGCTAGGGATGAGCTACGGAGCTGGCGGTGACCTCATGTGGTCCGTGGTACCGTTGCGCCTTACCGCGCAAGGCCAGGCATTCGCCGACGCCATCAATCACAGCGAGATCATGGCCACGATCAAAGAGAAGTTTATCGGAGCAAGCATTTCGACCATAGCCACTGCCGCCTTCGCAATGCTGAAAGCGGAGACCATCGCTCATCTTCCCAAGCATCTTTTGCCCTGATCTTCAGGGCGTGGAGCAATCAGCATGGCTATGGTTCGGCATGCCCAAGACCCCGCAGAATTACAACAAGCGCACAGGCTACGTCAATGTTGGGATGGCGTTCGTTCATACCTGTTTAGCTGATCGCAGGCTCAACATGATCTATGCTGCCGCTCGGTTTGCTCATAGCCAACAGTGCCTTTGATTCTTTACATAGCGTCAAGCCGTCGGCCATGGCATGGAGTGAATCAAGTCCATAGGCAAGAAATAGGAGCAGCGAAAAGGCGGTCCCCGAAGGGGACGATCTTCGTTCCGTCATAGAGCACAAGCCCGAGTTTCAGATCGTCACCACAGATATCCAACAGCTTCCGCATCCCCTTGAAGTCGCTCGCATGGACGGTTGCGCTTGCTTTGACTTCGATACCGACTAGGGCGCCCTGCTCATTCTCCACGACGATGTCAACCTCATCCTGATCCTTATCTCGATAGTGATGGAGTGTATAGCTGTCCTCCGACCATGTGGTCTGCTTCATGACTTCCGAAAATACGAATGTTTCAAGCACAGCACCGAATGCCGAGCGGTTCTTTGCTATCTGCTCGGCGGTCAACGCCAGCAAGGCGGCGAGCAATCCCGAGTCGACGAAATGGAGTTTGGGGGTCTTAATCAGTCGCTTCAGTTCATTGCGGAACCACGGGGAGACCCGCTGCACGAGAAAGAGCTGCTCAAGGATGCCGGTATATTTTCTCGTTGTCTTGTCGTCCATCCCGATCTGTCCGCCGATTTGGGTGAAGTTGGTAAGTTGCCCGGACTGGTGGGCGAGCGCCTGCAATAGGCGCGGCAACTGATCGAGCTTCTCTACTTCCGCGATGTCCCTCACGTCTCTCTGTACGATCGCTTTCACATAGTCGCGTGCCCAGGCTTGACGTCGCCGAGAGTCTTCTCTCCGGAGCATCTCCGGATAACCGCCTACGAGAACCGCATGGACAAGCTGATCGCCTTCGATACCTGGCCCTGGCTTCACCAGCTTGCCGTTGAATGCCACTTTTAGGAAGGTGGGCTCTTTGCTCAATATCTCGGCCCTGGAAATCGGCATCAGGTTTACGATTTCCATGCGGCCCGCAAGACTCTCCGAGACTTGAGGCAGAGTGAGAATGTTGGCAGATCCTGTCAGGAGGAAACGGCCTGGCCTGCGGTCACTATCTACGGATCGCTTGATCGCCCTCAGAAGTTCTGGAGCTCTTTGCACTTCGTCGATGGTGACCAAATCGAATCCACGCACAAAGCCAGCCGGATCATTGCGAGCGGCTTCGAGCACGGTGTCATCATCCAAGGTCACGTACTCGCGCTCTTCGTCGACGAACTGACGGACGAGCGTAGTCTTGCCACATTGGCGGGGGCCGATCAGCATGACCACGGGGGTGTCCGTAAGCGCAGTGGCCACGCGTTTGGCTGAGAATCTCGGAAAGAATTGAAAAGTGGAGTCGGCCATCTCGGG
>NZ_JBEKYX010000166.1:0-4917 GCF_049510455.1 Occallatibacter sp.
GGTGAGAGTTGCCCTGCGCGCCACGCCGGAAGCGCTCCGGCAATCAGCCCGGCGAACACCGCGATTCCCACCGCCTCGGCAAGAAGCTGCCAGTGGAGTGACGCCGAAACGAGACTAGCGGTCTGTGGCAAAGTAGCCAGCACCCGCAGAGCGCACCACCCTAAAGCAATACCGAGAAATCCCCCGCTCAGGCCAAGCGTGACTGCTTCAATCTCAATGTGCGCCAGCACCTGCCATCGATTCCAACCCAGCGCGCGCAGGATACCGATCTCCCGCGTGCGCTCGAAAACCGACATCGCCATGGTGTTGGCGATTCCCAGTATGCCGATGAGGAGGGCGAGCGAAGAGGTGCCCCAGGCAGAAGCGTGGGCCAGCTTCACAAACTGATTGTCGCTGGCGCGCTCTGCCGCGGGAACAGCGCGCATTCCCGGCAGAGCGGCTTCGATCTCAGCCTGCGCGCGCTTCAAGTAATGTTCCGACGTTTCTCCGCGAGGCACTGAGCGCAGCCGAACATCAATCGTCGAAACTTTGCCCTGCAAGCTGCTTAGCTGTTGCAACTGGTCCAGCGGCATGACAACCGCGGCCGCCTCAAGCGTTGAAGCGCCGTGATAAATGGCAGTTACCGTGAATGACGTGCCCTGAATTTCAAGAATGTCGCCGGGGGCCTTCTTTAGATCCTGAGCGAGCAGGTCGCCGAGCATGATTTCGGCGGCGCCATCACGAAATCGCCGCCCTGCGAGAATCTGCAGAGAATTAAACTGAATTGCATCGTCCTTCCAGCCGTATATCAGCGCATTCACGTCCGGCGTCACGTCCATCAGATTAAAGATCGTGGGTGACGCCTGCGCCACATCGGGCAAATTCCTGAGCTTCGCCGCCGTCGATTCGTCCATCGTGGTATTCAGGAAGGTCCCCTGAATCACGGCAATGTCCGTGCCACTGCTGGAGTAAATACGTGCCCACTGCTGTTCGAACGCGCTTGAAAAGCCCACCAGGCCTACAAACGCTCCCACCGCCGTTCCGATTCCAGCCAGCGTGAGCAGAGTCCTCAGCCGCCGGCGCCGCAGGTTCTTCAAAACAAATCCCATGAACGACAATGATCTGGCCATGAACTTGGAATGCGTCCTTTTCTCTTCGCATTGAAGAAAGTTGAACTGCTAGTTTGTCGCGCCCGTATCAGATGCGCCAACCAGAATAAGAGGTTCCGACGTTATTTCCAATTTTCAATCTCTGTAGCCAGATGCCCTACGACATCGCGACGTAGATTCCCATCCGCGCACCTCCGTGCGCAAGGATGCCTTCGGCCAGATCGTCGGCGAAGTGCCGGATGGTTTGGGTCTGGCTGGTGACCACTGCCTGCTCTTACAGCCGTCCGGACTTGATGTGTTCCGGAATATCCTATCTCTATAGCTTGCGAACTCGGATTGCCGGCTGGCACCGCCCTTGATCCAGACACCTTAGCAGACAGCAAACGGCGCCACCTCACAGCCATTTCGATACTTCGAGTAAAGTTATTCTCTTGTTTCACGAGGAGGAAATAGTTCGACACTGCTCGCAGTATACTGAGCCTCAGTGTGGGCCGTCGTATAGGCACCCAGCGGTCATGATCCCTCGGCTTTCTTTTTTGTGCGCGGACTAAGGAAGGTTTTGAACTGAATAACGAAGAACTCATTCTGGTTACGGGCGCAACTGGCTTTCTCGGAGTGCAGTTGGTGCTCGAACTTCTGGAGCGGAAGCCGAACGCTACACTCGCACTGCTCATCCGCAACGGAACCGGGCAATCGGCTCAACAGCGCGCTGATTCCTTCATTCCTTTAGTGGAGCGGTCGCGCGTTCAGGTTTTTTCTGGAGACGTCAGTCAGCCTAACTGCGGTCTGGACCCGGCTGCCTACCGGCGTCTTTCGGCTGAAACGACCCGAGTGATTCACTCTGCCGCCACAGTGCGGTTCGATCATTCGCTCGACGAGGCCCGCCGCATTAACGTCGAGGGCACTCGGCATATTCTCGATTTCGCGGGCGGCGCGCGCGAGCTTCGCAGCTTCGCCTACGTTGGTACAGCCTACGTGGCCGGCGAGCGCTCGGGCCTGATTCGCGAAAACGAGCTTGCAGTGGGCCAGAGCTATCGCAATACCTACGAACAAACGAAGGCGGAGGCGGAGGCCCTTGTACAATCGCGTCTCGGCTCTATTCCTGGAGTGACACTGCGTCCCAGCATCATCGTTGGGGACTCCAGAACCGGCGTCACCTCCAGCTTCAAGATGATGTACTGGCCGTTGAAGATCTACGCACGACGCCTTTGGCGCACCCTTCCTGGCTATCCGGACGCGGTACTCGACATTGTGCCCGTGGATTTTGTCGCCAGTTCCGTCGCGCAACTCCTCTTTGATGAAGCCGCTTTGGGCTGTACAGTTCACCTCTGTGCCGGACCGCGCGCCAGCGCCACTATCCAGCAAGTTGCCCATCGCGCCATGGAATACTTCAACGGACCCGAGCCGCATTTCGTTGATCCGAGATTTTTCTTCGCCGTGGTACGGCCGCTTCTGTTTCTCTCTCTGTGGGGACGCAAACGCCGTGTGCTGCGCGACGGCCGCGCCTATCGAGATTACTTCACCATGCGCATGCAGTTTGACACCAGCAATGCTGAACGTCTTCTAGAGCCTGCCGGGGTGAATCCGCCACCGGTACTCGATTATCTCGACCGCCTTTTCCATTATTGTGTGGTTAGCGACTGGGGACGTAATCCGATTTCTGCGCAATGAGTATCATCCAACGTTATCAACTCGCGCGGGACCCCGAAGTCACAGTCGCCAATCTTGTGGATGAATTGGTTCGTCGAAAAGGTAATTGCGAAGTCGCTGTATACGAAAGCGGCGTCTTTCATCTTTCTGATCTGCACGACGAAGTTTGCTCCATCGATGCTTTTCTGCGTCAAGCCGTCGCGCTTCGCCCGGGCCAGCCTGTTGCCATCTATCGCAGCAACAATCGGGAATGCTTCCATTGGTTTCTTGCCATTATCCGTGCGGGAGGCATTGCGGTTCCGCTGAATCCGCAGTTCTCCCTCGTCGAAGTACGCCGGATTCTCGCCGATAGCGGCACAGAGATTCTCGTTACCGACAGAGTGCTATTTGAACGGACCATCGGGGACCGCCAGGCCCTTGAGGTGCGCACCTGGATACAGGCGGATGATGAGAGGGAGACGCTCGACGGATTCCTGCGCGTCTCCCAGACTGGTATGCCGTTACCACCCGTCACCATCGATCCGGCCGCAACGGTTGCCATCTTTCATACTTCCGGCACCAGCGGGTTCCCCAAGGGTGCCGCCTTGTCGAGCAACGCATTGCTTGGGGCGCGCGCGTCCACAGTACTCTCCGGAATCTTTCTGGGGCCACGGGATATTGCGCTCGTAGCGTTGCCCTGGTCACACATCATGGCTGTGAGTATTGCCTTGTACGGCCTCATGGCGGGTATTCGCGGATGTTTTCTCGATCGCTTCGATGTCGATGCTGCGCTGGAGCTTGTTGAGCGCTTTCGCATCACGGCGTTCGTCGGCGTGCCCACCATGTTTGCCCGCCTGGTCAACAGTAACCCGGCACCTGCACGCCTGGCGAGTGTGCGTGTTTGGCTCTCGGCCAGCGACCACCTTCCCTCCGAAGTTCGACTGCGTCTGCGCCAGTTCGGAGCCCTGTTCCGGCTGTTCGGTCGTTCGCGTATCCCACCCATTCTTTTAAACGGATATGGGATGGTCGAGTTAGGCGGCCTGGCCATGATGGGCATTGAGTTGCCGTTGCTGCGAGGGAGTGGCGACCTGTGTCTTCCCGTGCCCCCGTTTCGCATTCGGCTGGTCGATGAGAATGGCCAGACCGTGCCCGCGGGAGTGACGGGAGAATGCCAAATTCGACGCCGAGGCCTCGCTCCACACTACTGGAAGGACAAGGGCGATACTCAAGGCGTCCTTACCGGCGACGGCTGGTTGCGTACGGGCGACTTGGCTACGCGCAATCGACTGGGATTTATCCGGCTGGTCGGGCGCACAAAAGATGTGATCAAATCGGGCGGCTATTCGGTGTACGTTCGCGAACTCGAAGAAGTAATACTGGCCCATCCTGCTGTAGCCCGCGCGGTTGCGTTCGGCTTGCGTCATCAAGAGAAGGGCGAGATCCCAGTGGCCGCAGTTGAACTGCAGCCAGGTTTCTCTGCCCAGGAACTTGACCTGCTGGATTGGTGCCGCAGCAATCTCGCGGCATATAAGACGCCGCGGCGCATCTGGATTCTCGCCTCTGGCGACTTGCCGCAGAATCACAGCGGTAAGTTTCTTCGTCGAGTGCTACAGAACCGATTCTCAGAAGCTGATGGATTGAAGTCGCAGTCCCCGGCGCCTCTTCGGATGAAACTGCCCCCATCCAGCTAGCAGAGTTCTTCGACGAGAAACGACACAACTTGCACAGACAGTACAACTGGAAGCGTCATGGGTGATCCTCAAACCGACTGATCTGCTCTGGATTGAAGTCCCTGATGCCGAGGTTCGCTTTTGTGCTTCCCCGTTCGATAATCAGGACGGTCGATCCAGGGCGGCCATGTGTCTTCACTTCTACTTGTCTGGCTGACCAGACTCCCCCCGATTTGCTCAAACCGAAGTATGTGAATTCCTTTACGTTCCCCCCATTGTTCGGCGTTTTTTCCACATAGACGGGGTAGTCGATCGTGTGGTCGAGCCAAGTTTGGACCTCGGCATAGTGCGAATGATCTGATGCGCCCGGTGTACTCCTCAGTACATCGCAATCGCGAGCGCCGAATCTGGCACTCTTAAGAATCGTCTGGTCCTGCCAGTAGTACTCCGGCTGCAGAAAATCCTCATAGTTGAAGTCGCTGCCGACTACGCTCTCTCCCCATTTCTCAAACGGCACCGAGGTTGGCTCG
>NZ_JBEKYX010000167.1:0-6088 GCF_049510455.1 Occallatibacter sp.
TACTTCGAGAAGACGCAGCATCCGATTGATACGAAGCAGTAGGCCCCCAGTTTCGTGTGCCCCGTCCTCGCGGCGTCTTTATTTTTTGCTGCTAGGGCCGGAGACTAGGTAGTGGGTTAGTTTGAATCCATAACCAGATCGAATGCGTGTCGAAAGAACATGCCAATTTCCGAGTAGACGATCATCCAACCGGAAGTTAGATTTATGCTTGCAGCTAGAGGTCTAACGGTTTTCGGTGCCCAGGTATTTAACTGCGAAACAATTCGGCCGGACGATGAGACTTAGTCTTTGGGCTTGGCTGTTCTGGAGCCTTCCCATCTATCTCTTGCTGGAAGTCGGGCCGTTCCTGATAATCGGGTGGGGGCTCAAGAAAACCGTCGCTGAACTTGTAGGCCCATATCTAGCTTTCGCGATACCTTTTGCAATCATAATGCCGCTGGTCTGGTGGCTTCGGGTGTCGGAGGAGCAGGGTACTTCGTCCAAACGGCTGGCGCGTGGATGGACTCTGAGCACGGCGACGTTTTTCATTGCGGTGATCGCTGCCGCCTTCTATTCGGGCGTTGAGCTTCGATTCATGGATCCCATGGACGCTTTGGGTGGATTCGTTGTTTCCGTGTTGTTGAGTGTTCCGAGTCTCTACTTCATGTACCGCAGGACGCTCCGGGTCATTTCCACGAGAGCGGCAGGGGAAACTGGGCAGTGATTGTCCCAAGACTCACATTGATGTCAGTTGACCGGCAAGCCGGAAGTTACTGATCTACCCCTTGAGATTCAAACCGACCCACTACCGGAAACCGCGAAAGCTCGCAGTCCCGCGATAAAATCTATACATGCTCGCCGCAGGCATCTCTCCAGAAATCCTCGCCAAATATGAGCCCGTGATCGGGCTTGAAGTTCATGTGCAGTTGCTTACTGCCACCAAGGCCTTCTGCAGTTGCGCCAACAGGTTCGGCGCGGAGCCAAATACCAATATCTGCCCCGTTTGCCTGGGGCTGCCCGGCGCGCTGCCTGTGCTCAATGAGAAGGCTGTCGAGTTTGCTACGCAGGCTGCGCTTGCCATTCACTGCACGGTGAATGAGCGCTCCATCTTTGCGCGTAAAAATTACTTCTACCCCGATCTGCCCAAGGGCTACCAGATTTCGCAGTTCGATAAGCCGCTGGCCGAGCACGGTTATATCGACGTGCCCACGGCAGACGGCAGCATGAAGCGCATCGGCATCACACGCCTGCACATGGAAGAGGACGCAGGCAAGAGCATCCACGATGGCTTTGCAGGCAAGAGCATCCACGATGGCTTTGCCGACTCGAACTCGCGCACGTATCTCGACCTGAACCGCTGCGGCACGCCGCTCATTGAGATCGTCTCCGAGCCGGACATTCGCACGCCCGATGAGGCGTTCGAGTACCTCACGCGCCTCAAGGAGATTCTGCTCTACACAGGCGTCTCCGATTGCAACATGGAAGAAGGCTCACTACGCTGCGATGCGAACGTGAGCGTTCGCCTGAAGGGCGCGCCAAAGTTCGGCACCAAAGCTGAAGTGAAGAACGTCAACAGCTTCCGCTATATCCGCGCCGCGCTAGAGTACGAAATTGAGCGTCAGATTGAACTGATTGAATCCGGCGGACGCGTGGTGCAGGAGACACGCCTCTGGAACGCGAGCGAAGGCCGCACCTACTCCATGCGTTCCAAGGAACAGGCGCATGATTATCGCTACTTCCCTGAGCCGGACCTGCCGCCGTTGGTCGTTACTCCAGACTGGGTCCTGGCACGCGAGCGGGAGCTGCCGGAGCTGCCTGAAGCACGCCGCGCGCGCATGATCTCCGAATACGACCTGAACGAACAGGATGCGCGCACGCTCACGGCCTCGCGCGAGTTTGCGGATCGCTTTGAAGCCGCGGCAAAGACAGCGAAGAATCCGCGCCGCGTGGCCAATGTGCTGCTGAGTGAAGTGGGTGGACGCCTGAAGGCTCTCGGCCTTGAGCAGGAGCAGTCTCCCGTTTCCATGACCGGCATTGTGCTTGCAGCGGACCTGCTGGACGAGGGCAAGATCAGCTCCAAGCAGCTCAAGCAGCTTCTCGACACCAGCTTTGAGAAAAGCGAAGATTTCCCGGTCGTTTACGAGCGCGAAAAGCCGCAGCAGATTACCGATACCGCCGCGATTGAAAAGCTCATCGACGAGGTCATTGCCGCCAATCCCAAGCAGGTGGAGCAGTACAAAGGCGGCAAAAAAACCGTCGCGGGATTCTTCGTCGGACAGGTGATGAAAGCTTCCAAAGGCCAGGCAAACCCGGCACTGCTCAACGAACTGGTCACCAAGAAGCTCGACGCCTAAAGCCGATTAGACAAGCTCATCGATCCGCGTCGCCAGATTGTTTTCCGCAGCCAACTCGCTGGTGCCAGTCGCCTCGGCGCCAGCCAGACCGGGATCGCTGGCAACATACTCGCCATCCGAGTAGCTAACGCTTCCTGAGTAGTTCTTGCCGTTTACGGTTGTTGAAAACGCCGTGTTCGACATCAGTTCGCTCACGGTAGACGCAGTCGCCGAGGTTAATGAAACGCTGGCCATAAAGTCCCTCCATGTCCGTTATCGACACAACAACAGAGGACTTTAGTCACACTGCGCGCAAATGCGCGCCATGCAGGCCAGCCGTAAAATCAGCGGGCCGGAACAATCGCTCCGGCCCGCCAGTATGACTGCGCAAAACTGCCTTTTTTCGCTACAGGATGGGGCTACGGGATGGGGCTACTTGATTCGCAGCTCCGCTGTCACTTCCTTGCGGGAGTCCCACGAGCTGATGGTCTTCGAGGCGCTCTTCCTGCTGTCTTTCTCTGCCCAAAGGTCGAAATCCTCCGACATATTTACCTGTGCAAAGCGAAAATGCCCATCCGCCGCGGTTGTATAACTGCGGATCGACTTGTTTTTCGTGTTCTGCAGAAACACCGTGGCGCTGGTCAGCACGCCTCCATCGGCGCTCAGCACAACGCCACTTACCACGCGCTGGCCAAAGTTCGTCTGCGCGTATGCGGCCATACGCGGCCCGCTTAGTCCTGTATCAGGCGCCAGCGCAACCAGGCCCAGAGCCATACCTAAGCACAGCCCTCGCACCGCCAGTCGTACTCCACTCCTCATTCTTCGTCTTCCTCTTCCTCTTCGTCAGAGTACTCGTCCTCGTCCTCGTCAAGCTCATCGCCCACGGGTGCAAGCTCCAGCGGTTCCACGGCTACTACTTCAAACTCCGAGCCACACTCCTCGCAGGCAACCACGTCGCCCTCTGCAATCTCGTCGAGTTCAATGTCCAGTTCGTTGTCACACTCAGGGCAGCTGGTCATGGCAGCCTCCTCTCATCCTTCCCAATGAAAATTTCTTCGCCGTCCTGTACGATGGCGATACTGCTTTAGAAGTTATCTCCTATGCAATAGGACTTTCGGCCTCTTCCAAAATGCCGGAGATAGCTTGGTACGCTTGGCTAGTTTTAGACGGACCACCCCCTCAGGTCAAGAGGTGCGGAGGTCAAAATCTGTGCATGCTCTCCCTATCATGACATCCGGAGACCCGTTCATGAAACTCTCGCTCCTTCTTCTTGCCGGTATGCTGGCTTCTGCGCCATGCGTCACCGCCCAGCGGCCCGACTATACGATCGACGCCGCGCCTGTTTCCGCGCCGGTGGCTGACCCAGCCATCGCCCGCGCCATTGCCACCATTGACGCTGCCCGGATTCACGGGACGATTGAAACTCTCGTCGGTTTTGGCACGCGCAACACCGCCTCCGTCAATGACACGACTCTGCCCGCCGGCAAGGGCGCACAGGCCGCCGCCGACTGGATATTCGACGAGTTCACCCGCATCTCCACCGCGTGCGGCAACTGCCTTGAGATCAAGCGCGACATCTTCATCCAGGAGCCGGATTCCGGCCCGCGCAGCCGCATCGTCAAGCCCACGCAGCTTACCAACATCTACGCCATTCTGCGCGGCACGGACCCAATCCTCGAAAAACACATCGTTCTCGTCACCGGCCATTACGACTCCATCAACTCCAATGCCTTCAAAAACTGGGCCGACACCTCGGGCGACGCTCCCGGCGCCAACGACGATGCTTCCGGCGTGGCCGTTTCGCTGGAGTGCGCCCGCGCGCTCTCCAAACTCCGCTTTCCCGCCACCATCATCTTTGTCGCCGTACCCGGCGAGGAACAAGGCCTTTTCGGTTCCGCGCACCTGGCCAAGCTCATGAAAGACGAGGGCTGGCAGGGCGAAAATGGAAAACTCGATGCCGTCCTCAACAACGACATCGTAGGCGGCAACACCACGCCCGGTGACACGCTGCAATTAAAAGACCGCGTCCGCGTCTTCTCTGAAGGCGTTCCCGTTGCCGCCACGCCGGAGCAGGCTCGCCGCATCCGCGCCATTGGCGGGGAAAGCGATTCGCCCAGCCGAGAGCTTGCCCGCGCCATTGTTGATGCCGCCCGTGCTTACCTTCCGGCCTCCGGTGAAGATACCTTTGCTCCCTTCCTCGTCGCGCGCCCGGATCGCTATCTGCGCGGCGGCGATCATTCTTCCTTCAATCAGCAGGGCTTTGCCGCCGTTCGCTTTACGGAGTGGCGCGAAGACTACAACCATCAGCACCAGAGCGTCCTGCTCAATGAAACGCCCATCAAAGGCGACCTGCTCCAGTTTGTTGACACCAACTATGTGGCGCGAGTTGCGCGCCTTAACGCAGCCACGCTGGCCACACTGGCCTCGTCCCCCGGCGCGCCGGCCAAGGTCACCCTGGACACCCAGAAGCTTGAGAACGGCACCACGCTCAAAATTGATCCCGCGCCCGGCACGGTGGATCACTACGAGCTGCTCTGGCGTGAAACCACTTCTTTCTACTGGCAATTTGCGCAGCGCGTGCCGGTAACAGCGGCCACCGAGCCAGGCCCCATTACGTTCACCGTCCCCATCTCCAAGGACAACGTCATCTTCGGCGTTCGCGCCGTCGATGCGGCCGGCCACCGCAGCCTGGTAGTTGTCCCATAGCGGAACAACTACAGTGAACAGGTGACAGGTTGCGGTGGACAGTGGCCGCCAACTGTCACCTGAAGCCTGTAAACTGGAACCTGCAGACAATGCCTCGCATGGGCCAACTCCCGCTCGCCTTTCCTGACTTCAGCGGAGCCACGCGCCGCCTCGTCCTCCTCAATCTCGCCGGCTTTTTTGCCCTGCTCATCCTGAATCTGGCGCACTACGGGGATGCAATCGTCCTGCGTTTCGCGCTCATCCCGACAGATTTTCTCAGCGGCGGCTTCTGGCAGCCATTCACCTACAGCCTCATTCACCCTGGGCTGCTCAATACACTGCTGGAGCTGCTTTCACTCTGGTTTCTCGCCAGCTTTCTTGAAAGCCATCGCGGCTCCCGCTTCGTCATGGGTCTGTACATCTGGAGCGTTCTAGGCACGGCAACCGCAGCCATCCTGCTTGAATTCGCGGCGGGGCGCTTCGGCTTTGCCCTGCCTGAAGCGCCACTCGCAGGCTGCATGGGAGCAGTCTTCGGAATGCTGATCGCCATCGGCGTCCTCTTCGGCGACGTTCAGTTCCTCATGTTCTTCGTGATCGGCATCAAGGCCAAGTATCTAGCCGCCATTTATGCGCTCATAACCTTCGCCACGCTCTTTGGCCAGAACAAGCTCATCGCCTTTGCGCAAATCGGCGGAGCGCTTGCCGCGCTGCTCTACATTCGCCTTGCGCCGGCCCGCACCGGACAGCGGATAGCTCCCTCGGGCTCAAAGCGCGGCTTCGGATTTTCCTTCAGCGAGCGCTGGTATGCCCTGCGCAACAACTATTTCCGCTGGAAGCGCCGTCGCGCCGGACGCAAGTTTGAGGTTTACATGAAGAAGCAGGGCCGCACCGTTCGCCTCGACAGCCGCGGCCGCCAGATCGACGAGGACGACGACCGTTCGCGCTGGAATTGAAAGACAGGGACAAGGGACTAGGAACTCATTGAAAAACGCCACAAGTCCTTGAATTCCTTGGGGAGTTGTGGACTTTTTGCCTTCAAACCGGTTTGAATTGGTGTTTTGGTGCGTGTTTATGGGGCTTTTCGGGTTCTG
>NZ_JBEKYX010000168.1:0-4777 GCF_049510455.1 Occallatibacter sp.
GGAGGTTATGGAGGCCAATCCGGCCTCTATTCTGCGGATTGCCGCAGTCAGATTCCCATGCTGATTCCTTGGGCCATAGGCTGCGATGCGCTGACTTCCAGAGCAGAGGTTTTCGAGACATCGGCGCTGAGCTGCGGGCTAAGTTTGGTCATGTCGTCGGTGAAGACCGTGGCCTCGTGACTGGCGCGGGAAATGGAGATCATCCGGAACGGTGACCCAATACAAGTGAACCGGCTTTTCGACTCTCATTGCCTTCTCCAAATTTCCGAGTTTCCGAAGGACAGCCTGATGTCCGGCTGTCCGGATTTTAACCCTCGGCTACAATATGGCAGCTTTGGGCTAGACTTCCCGGCCGCTCGCGACCCGGAGCCTAGTTCGCGGACAGTTGCGGAGCATTTAAGCTGTTCGTTAATGTTGCTAGGATTCTCACCGATGCATTCTGGTTCTCAGCAGTGCGTTAATGTTGCGAGTTGTCAGGTTACTTTCACGGCGATAACACGGGTTCAAATCCCGTCGGGGACGCCAACAAAACAAAAGACTTAGACGAAATCCCCAACTCCGCCGCCGGTCCGAAAAGGTCCATTAAGAACTTCGATCTTCCGCTGGACCCTTATCAGACTTGAAAACCAGCCTCGCCACTTTGCTCTGCGCGCTGCGCTTGATGTCCGTTACCGCCTGCGCGTAGAGGTTCATGGTCACGCTACTGTTGGCATGTCGCAACAACTCCTGCACGGTTTTCACGTCCTCACCATGCGACTTCAAGATCGTCGCGTAGGAATGGCGGAACGTGTGCCATCCCACTTTTCCGGTGATCTCGGCCGCCTTGAGAGCAGGCCGAATGTACACGCGGAAAATGGAAAAGGACCAGTACGGAAGCTCTCCTCTGCTGGCTGGACTGGCAAATACCCAGTCCTCATCCATCGGGTAGGGCGACCGTCTGCGCCACAACAGAAGAACCTCGGCCAGCTCGGGATCGAGCGGGACCGGTTTCTGTGATGCTTCCGTTTTACACGGACCAACGTGCTGAAGAGCAATGGAACGGGTGACGTGCAGTTCAAGGTTCTCGAAATCCACATCAGACCATTTCAATGCCAGCAGCTCACTCACTCGCAGGCCGGTGAGAATGTCCAGGAGCACGGCAGTCTTACCCGGCTCCTTGAGATGTTCGAGCAGCGATCTGAGCTGCGCGACGTTCAACACAACCGGAACCTTCTGCCGCTTTGCGCTCTGACGCACATGCGTAATAGGGTTTACGTCTCGCTTACCTCGAAGAGTATGCCGGCAACGCAGAGCCGATGCCTTTTATCGGCGATGACCTTTTGACTAGCTTCGACGACAGACGGGCAGCAGCGGGCCTGAAGGCGCTCGCTACGATTGCTCCAAAGGTTCAACCAATCTTGTTCACTCACCACTCGCGTATCGTCGAACTGGCAAGAGAGAGCCTTGGAAATAGCATAGATGTGATCAATTTGGTGTGAGCCACATGGAGCAAGTGTTTGGGGATTTTGTGAATAGGCTCATTGCGGGCTGCTTTTCTGCAGAACCCTAATCTCGAATGCTGTAGGCCAGAACTTTCCAGATAGATAAGGCCAGCCATTCGCAGAGTCGCAAGTCCCCACAACGTCGATTTCGCTTGGAGTGTTTCTGGACTGGTGCAAATCGCAGAGGCACTCATCGACTTCCGCACTCGCTGATGACTGATGAATCCCGACGCCTCCGGGTTCCGCGAGGCTGACCGTCGAAACGGGTTATACAGCCCACTGCTTCAAAGGAATCCGCTGGGCTGCCGTGGATCGCTGGATTCTGCTCTCATTGCCTGGGACATCCATAGATAAAGACTATGGCGGCATAGACAGGAAGTCTTGGACAGACGAGAAGGCGCGAGCTACCTTCCGACACATAACGGCAAAAGTTCGAGCCGTTGGAGGTGCCGATGATCGCCGTTCTCACGCCCACACGTCGGTTTCAGACTGTCCTCAGTGCCAGCCTGCGCCGGATATGCCCCAGCCTTACCCTCTTCACCCTACTGATCCTCTTCCCGGCGCTTGCCCTGGCGCAGTCGCCGTTCGATACGGGATTCACAGCTATGCAAACCCTCTTCACCGGCACGGTTGCGAAGGTACGCTTCTTCGGTTGGGTGCCGATCGCGTCATCGACTTCACGCAGGAGCGGTTCGAAGACGTAATTGAGCCGGTTGATGCGGTGCTTGATCTGGTGGGCGGCGAAGTACTCGCACGCTCCTATTCCATGGTCAAGCGCGGTGGCATCATCGTCACGTTCAATCAGCCTCCCGACCCTCAGGAGTGCGAGAAGCATGGCATTCAGGGTTTCTTCGTACAGACCAAAGTCACAACCGAAGGCTTCAAAGACTTCGCGGAGCGCGTGGCGACGGGAAACGTCGTGCCATTGATCGACCATGCAGAAACCCTTTGGAATCCGAAAACCATCTGGGCGAAGAGGCCGTCGGGGAGTGCCATCGGCAAAATCGTCTTCACGCTTGCGGCTTCCTGAAATAGAGCACGCGGAGCCATCGACAAGATCAACTGGATATCCAAGGAGAAATCACATGGCTGAATCGACACTCACAAATCCACTGCTGCCTCCTCACGATCTGACTCGTGCATTGGCACTCGCACAAGCAGACAGCGAAACGGCCCCTCATATCGGCCTGGTCGGAGACACGTATGCTCATTTCCACCATGTGAGGCAAGAGATCCGCGGGCACGGTGCGGGTCAAGGCCGCGAGAGTCACAACTCAGAAATGAGGTAGCCTTGAGGCGCGGCGGGCACGCGGGTACACTCACCGCAAGGTGGGAATGAGTTCCTGGGAAGACCGCCTGGCGGCGATCCTCCCTCTTACGCGGGCTATCCGTTCCGACGCCTGATGGAAATACTCGGAATCCAGTTCAATCCCGCTATACCTGCGACCCGTCAGCAACGCTGCCGCGCAGGAACTGCCGCTGCCCGCGAAGGGATCGAGTATCAACTCTCCTGGGAGTGAGAAGCTGCGAATCAGAGGAACCAATGCTGCTACCGGCTTCTGCGTCGGATGCAGCTTGTTGCCGCTGTAGGGCATATCCATTACGTCTGCCAGTGGCTGCTTCGGCAGCGGCGGCCTGCCCTTCGCCAGCAGATATGCCTGCTCATGCTGGTAGCTGAGGAACCTGCTTTTTGAGCTATAGGTCTTACGGAACACGAGGTGTCCAACAGGCCGAAAACCCGCAGCCTTCCATGCGTCGAAGAAAGCATCGACCTTCGTCCAGCCGTAGAACATGATCGCTACTCTGTCCTGCTTCAGAACCCTGTACGCTTCCCGCATCGCGGGCTTGAGCCAGTCAGCGTTCGCATCGTTCTGTATGGTGCGTCCGCTCCGGTCGCGGTAGTTCACCAGATACGGCGGATCGGTGAGGATGAAATCGACGCTGTTCGCGGGCATCTGCCTCATGACGTCGATGCAGTTGCCTTGCGTGATGGTATTGAGCAACGGATGCTGAGTTGACGTTTGCGCTTGCATGTTTTGATCTCCTTTGTGGTCCCGGAGTGATCTCTCAGGACACCCTCCCGCAAGGGCGCGAGAGAGGGGCTGCTCCCAAGACCCAGCCGCGCTTTTTCGGAAGGTTCGGAAAATCTTTTCCCTTTTCCGCGCTCTCTGCGGGTTCTTGCAGAAAAGATTTTCTGAAAGCCGAAAAAGCAGAGCCGCGCAGTGTCGCCGGGCGCAGTCCGTCTTTCTCTCGCGGTGCCTGAGAGAACACGCAGGACAACAGGGGATCGATACAGCGCTGTCAGCACACATCAAGCTGTAATATCCGGTGCTTACAATTCGGCTGGGTTAGTTATCGTGCAGGCATCATCATAGCGGGCATAATCGCGCAGTCGCAGGCATCAACACTGCATAATGGTAGCATTACGAATCCGGAAGTTCGGTGGCCGTTTGTATGGGCGCTTATTTACCGGCGATGGTCCGTTGCGCCTGTTGAAGCGCGGCAAGGGCGACAAAGCTGCTGAGGCTGCGGCGTTCCAGTTTCGCCGCCTTCTCCAGCAACCGACGTTCTTCCTGGGTGTAGTAGGAGAACACTTTCGCTCCAAGTGGGGACTTGCCGGTGCGCCGGGAAGGAATGTGTTCCTTTTTGGTCACCGGATTTTATGGTACTACCGCACTGCACAATGGAGGTACTATCCAACACATTGTTTGCACGAGTTGGTGGCTCCAGGGGTGGAGCTACCTTATTGGCGGCGTCCGATTCGCTATTGATGGGAGCCGGGCGCCGCACTTTTACCGTTGATGGGGGGTGTTATGACAAAGAGCAGGGATCGAGAGTCTGGTTCGTCGCCGGAGCGGTCGGTTCCACGCCGATCGCTTCTGTTTGAACTTAAAGGCAAGAGAAACGCCGAGGAGAACACAACCGCTGTTTCGACAGAGATGTTCGCGGCACTCAGCATCGAGGAAGTGATCGCTTATGTGCGAAGCCGTCAGCCGGGTTCGGAGATCATGGAGTTGAAGGTTCTCGGGAAAGTTCAGGTGCTCTCTACTTCGGAGCACCTGGCATAACGCGGGGATTTTCGTCTGTTTCGAGATGACCCATAATCGGTTGCCTTTTCGGTCGTGGGCCAACTTCCGAATGGCCGACAATCTGACCGAAACCCGCGAGTTGACCCTTAGAGCGTATTCCTCATAGCTATATAGGATGAAATGGCGTTCTGAACCATGCTTGAGCGTCTTGAGGCCTGATGTCTGGAAGATGGTCTGCGATGGCTTGTTCGAGGGTCTCTGCCGTTC
>NZ_JBEKYX010000169.1:0-4555 GCF_049510455.1 Occallatibacter sp.
CGCCATGCGTAAAGCGGGAAATGGTTAGCAAGCTCGGCGACCCGATTGCGGATGTTATCTAGGGCCGCGTCGTCGCTGCGCTTGTCGAGAGCTTCGACGATCCATGCCGCAATCTGCTTCATCTCGGCCTGCTTCATGCCGCGCGTGGTGAGCGCGGGCGTACCGATGCGGATGCCGGAGGGCTTGAGCGGGGGATTGGTGTCATAAGGAATGGCGTTCTTATTAACAGTGATGCCTGCCTTGCCGAGAGCGGCCTCAGCCTCAGAGCCCAGAATGCCTTTGGCAAAGACATCGACAAGCATCAGGTGATTATCCGTGCCGCCGGAGATGATGCGATAGCCTGCCTCCGCGATGGCGGCGGCGAGCGCCTGCGCGTTGGCTATGGTTTGCGCGGCGTAGGTTTTGAATTCGGGGCGGAGCGCTTCAGCGAAGGCAACAGCTTTGGCTGCGACGATGTGGACAAGCGGGCCGCCCTGCTGGCCGGGGAAAACGGCTTTGTCCACGGCGGCTGCAAGATCCTGACCGCAGAGCACCAGGCCGGCGCGCGGGCCGCGCAGCGTTTTGTGCGTGGTGGTGGTGGTGATATGCGCGTGGGGCACGGGTGAAGGATGCGCGCCGCCAGCGACCAGGCCGGCGATGTGCGCCATGTCGAAGATGTAATGTGCGCCGACTTTGTCAGCGATCTGGCGCATACGGGCGAAGTCCCACATGCGCGGGTAGGCGGAACCGCCGCCAATGATGGCCTTGGGCTTTTCGCGCAGGGCGATGGCTTCGAGTTCGTCGTAATCGATAAGCTCCGTGTCCTTGCGGACGGTGTAAAACGTGGTGCGGTAGAGCTTGCCCGAGAAGCTGAGCTTGTGGCCGTGCGTCAGGTGACCGCCGTGGGCGAGATCGAGGCCGAGGATGGTATCGCCGGCCTGAAGGACAGCCATGTATGCGGATGCGTTGGCCTGTGAGCCGGAGTGAGGCTGCACGTTGGCGTGCTCGGCGCCGAAGATGGCCTTGGCGCGGTCGCGGGCGAGATTCTCGACGACATCCGCATACTCGCAGCCGCCGTAGTAACGCCGGCCTGGGTAGCCCTCTGCATACTTATTAGTGAAGATGGAGCCTGCGGCTTCAAGCACTGCCTCAGAGACGAAGTTCTCACTGGCGATCATCTCCAGCCCCTCGTGCTGGCGGAGAGTTTCGCGATCGATAGCGGCGGCGATCTCGGGGTCGGCCTGGGCGAGTGAAAGCGACATGCGGTCAGTCATGCTCTGATTTTAGCTTTTTTCCGGCCCGCCGATGGTGTGAATTACAACCTGGAATTTGGTATTGTCATCGGTAGAAACTCTTTCGAGATATGAATATGAGCCTGTTACGCATTGTCTTTCCGGCGCTCTTTGCTGCCGTTGCGCTTGTTGCCGGGGCACAGACGTCCGGCATTGACTCCACGCTTGTGGCCAAAGCCGCTGCGGGAGATGCCGCGGCACAAGTGGCAGTGGGCGAAGATTATGCGGCGGGCAAAGGCGTGGCGCAGGATCTGAAGCAGGCGGCGGATTGGTATCGTAAAGCGGCAGAAGCGGGCAATGCGGCGGGGCAGGTCCATCTGGCGGAGCTGTACCGCGATGGCCGCGGCGTGGATCGCGATAAGGTGCAAGCCGCGCAGTGGTATGGCAAGGCGGCTGAGCAAGGCGATGCGGGCGCGCAGGGGACGCTTGCGGTGCTGTACTCAGTGGGTCAAGGCGTGCCGCAGAACTATGCCGAGGCGTACTACTGGTTTGATCTTGCCGCGGCTGTTGAATCACCGAAACAACAGCAGTACATTGCCAACCGCCAGAATATGGGAGCCCACATTACAGCCGACGAGCTGGCAGCCGTGCAGGAGCGCGCGGCGAAGTGGAAGACTGCGCATCCGCGCCCTGTTCCAGCCCGGTAAAAACCCTCCGTCAACGTCTCGCGGCCTGCTCTTGAATTGATTCCTGTTGACAATCCACATATTACGCCGTCAATATGTGGATTAACAACAGGAGAGACGCATGGGCGGAAATAAGGCCGATGTATTGCAGGGCACGCTAGACCTGATGGTGCTCAAGACGCTGGAATCGCTGGGGCCGCTGCACGGTTACGGCATTGCGCGGCGGATCGAGCAGGTGAGCGGCGAGACGATCCAACTGAACCAGGGGACGATTTACCCGGCGCTGCTGCGGCTGGAGCAAAAGGGCTGGATCAAGTCCGAGTGGGGCATGTCGGAGACGAACCGGCGCGCGCGGTTCTATTCGCTGAGCCGCACGGGGCGCAAGCAGATGGAGCGCGCGACGGAAAACTGGGAGCGCGTGGCGGCAACAATGGCGCGTTTTCTGGAGCCGGCCAGCAGCGAGACAAATTAGGAGACAGTCATGGAGTGGATTCGCGTTCTGCTGAATCGTTTTGTGTCGCTGTTCCGCCGCAAGGAGCTGGATGCGCGGCTGGATGAAGAGTTGAACGCGCACGTTGATCTTGCGATTGCCGAGAATGTGCGGCGCGGGATGGCGGCGGATGAGGCGCGCACGGCTGCGCTGCGGGAATTTGGCGGCGTGACGCAGGTGCGTGAAGATTATCGCGTGCAGCGCGGGCTGCCGTGGGTGGAGCAGATTGCGCGCGATGTGCGATTTGCTGTGAGGCAACTGCGGAAGTCGCCGGGGTTTGCACTGACGGCGATTTTTACGCTGGCGCTGGGGATTGGTGCGGCTACATCGGTCTTCAGCGTGGTGAATGGGGTTCTGCTGAAGCCGTTTGCCTTTCGCGAGCCGAACCGGCTGGTGGTGATGCGCGAGGCAGAAGACCAGGCAGGCAAAGAGCGCACCATTGTTCCGTTTAACTACCGGCACTTTCAGCGGCTCAGGCAGAATACGAAGTCGCTTGAAGACATGGCCATCCTTCAGAACCGTGCAGTCAGCCTTTCGCCGGATGGCGATCATCCTTACAGGGTGGGCGGGCTTGCGGCTTCGCCGAATCTGCTGCGCATGCTTGGCGTGGCCCCGATCCTGGGACGCGACTTTACGGAAAGCGATGCTGTGAAGGGCGCGACACCGGTGACCATCCTGAGCTACAGCATGTGGCAAACGCTCTTCCAGGGCAATCCGCACGTGATTGGGCAGAGGCTGCGGCTCACTGGCGAGTCGGCAACGATTGTTGGCGTGCTGGGGCCAGGGATGCACTTTCCGCAGTTTGCGCTGGCGCCGAAGATTGAGTTTCTGAATGTTGCTCCCGCACGGGAGATGCAGATTTATATTCCGCTGACGCCGGATGAATATGCACTGAAGGACGACACAGGCGATTACAACTACAAGACGATTGCACGGCTGAAGCCAGGCGTGAGCATCGAGCAGGCATCGGCGGAACTTGAAACGATGCAGAGGGCTTATTCGGCATCGGCGCATTTGCCGATTGCGATGGGCATTGCGATGACGCCGCTGGTGAAGGATGTGGCTTCGGGTATCGACAACGCGCTGTGGATGCTGTTTGCGGCGGTGGGAACGGTGCTGCTGATTGCATGCGTGAACCTTGCGAACCTGCAACTGGCGCGCGCGACAAATGCGGAACATGAGACGGCTGTGCGCGCGGCGCTTGGCGCGAGTAAAGGCCGGCTGGTGATGGCGCGGCTGATGGAAAGCCTGTTACTGGCGTGCGTGGGCGGCGCGATGGGAGTGGCGCTGGCATTTGCCGGAGTGAAGCTGCTGCTGTCGCTTGTGCCGGCAAATGTTCCCCGGCTGGAGGAAGTGCATGTGAGCCTGCCGGTGCTGGTGTTTGCGTTGGGACTGTCAGTGGTGTCAGCGGTTGCGTTTGGAATGCTGCCGGCGCTCAAGTCGCTGGATGTGCATCCGCAGGCGGCGATGCAGGCGAATTCGACGCGCACGGGAAGTATGCAGAAGGGCGGACGCGCGCGGAATGGAATGGTGGCGGCGCAGGTGGCATGCACGCTGGTTCTGCTGATTGTCACGCTGCTGACGCTGCGCAGCTTTTCTCACCTGATGCGGATGGATCGCGGCTTTGATTCGAGCCATATCACGGTGGCGCAGGTGGATCTGCTTGCGCCGAAATATGACGACACGAAGCCGGGTTTCAAAGAAGCAAAGCTTGCGTACGCGGACCGCGCGCTTGCGGCGCTGAGCCAGTTGCCGGGTGTGCAATCTGTGGCGATGACCAGCGCGACGCCGATGACCGGCGAGACGTGGGTGAATTATCTTGAGCGGCCGGATCATCCGCTGCCCATGGCGCAACTGCCGCTGGTGAATGTGCGATGGATTAACGCGGAATATCTGGCGACGATGCGGATTCCGCTGGTGGCGGGGCGCAATCTTACGGCGACGGATCGCGCGAATCCTCTTGTGGCGCTGATTTCGGAGAAGACGGCGCGTGAAGCCTTTCCGGGTGAGAATCCAATTGGGCGCGCGATCAGCAATCTTGTTCCGGATACGGACCGGCCTGTGACCGTGATTGGCGTGGTGGCGGATACGCATATCAATGGGCTCAAGGACGATGCGGCGATGCTCTATGCGCCCTATTGGGCGTTTACGCCGTGGACGGTTTCGTT
>NZ_JBEKYX010000017.1:0-50958 GCF_049510455.1 Occallatibacter sp.
ACCATTGTGGGCACGGTGGAGAAGCCGGTCTTTGTGGTGGATACAAAGGCTGCTGCGCACATCCTGGTCAAGCAGACGGCAAAAGGCGTTGTCTCCGCAACCGGGAATGCGATCAGCGGGCTCTTCAAGAAGAAGAAGAAGGATGCGGACGAGCCGAAGTAGAGGGCTGAGCCTGTCCTGAGTTGATGGCATCGCAAGCATTGCAGCGGTGAAGTTTCGCTGCCTTCTACAGTATAGTATAGGCGTAATTTAGGAGACTCTATGCAACTCCGTTCGCTTGCCCTAGCTGCGATTTGTGTGCTCGCCAGCATCTCCGTTACAGCTCCACAGGTTGTAAGCGATACTGACGAAGCAACTATGCGGCAGCACATTGAGCATAAAGCTGAGCCGGTTTATCCTGCGCTCGCTAAGGCTGCTCGGGTTCAGGGAACAGTAGTGCTGTCCGTGCAGGTCAATACAAGCGGCAAACCAGAAACCGTTACAGTATTGAGTGGCCCTCCAATGTTGCGTCAGGCTGCCATTGATGCATTGCACCAATGGATATTTCAACCTTTTGTACAGAACGGCAACGCGGTTGCCACTAAGGGACAAATTTCAATCGCATTTGACCTGGGCAAAGATGCTCCAACGCCAGACGAGAAGAAGACCGCGCAGGAGTACTTCCCTGTCTCAAACGAATGCATCAAGCTAGCCTCGCAGCATACGGATGTGGCCAAGGCCGCTGATACCTGTAACCATGCAGCGCAGATTGCCGAGCAGTTTGCTTCCGATAGGCGATTCATTGAAAAACGGTCATCATTTACATGGGCGGCATGGGCTGCTGCATACAACAACGACCCCAGCACTTCATTAACCTGGGCAAAGAAGGCCGTCGAAGTTGTTCGGCTTGGGCACGATGACAACTCCGGCAGTAATGCCGCCTATACGGTCCTCGCCCTTGCCGAAGCCAAGACGGGCGATCCGGCTTCGGCTGATAAAGATTTCACGACAGCGGAAGATTTTGGAAGAAAGGCCATTGCCTGGGCCAAACAAGTTGGCTTTAAGCATGGCGATTCTTACAGTCGCAGCCTGGATCAGGATCTGCGTATGCACGCACAAGTGCTTCAGGCGCTGAGCCAGCCCGAAGAGGCACAGAAGAAGCTAGACGAAGCCACAAAGCTTCAGTAAGTGCCGTTTACTTTCGGGCCTCAGTCGTCAGCGCTTCAGCGATGTGTATGGCTTCGCGACGTCCTAGCTGCGCGATCTGTTCGCGGCAACTGAATCCATCGGCTACGATGAGTGTTTCTTGAGTGGCAGACTCGATGGGGCCGAGCAAGCCGAGGTTTGCGATGGTTTTTGAGACTTCGTACCGTGGATGAGCACGCGCTTGCCGGTGAGTTTGCCTGCGACAGATTGCGGCGCTTTGGCGGCTAGCCAGTCGGCGAGAAGCCAGACGTTCTCTCTTAACTTCGCTGCTCGTGGATCGTTGGGGAAGAGCTCGGGTAACTCGTCCTTGAAGACGCTGGCGCAGCTTGGTTCCAGGAAGATAAAAGGTAGGTTAGAGTCGATCTCTGGGGCAAGCCGCGTGAGTACGTCTGACAGGTAATTCTTAGCCGCGTCGAGCAGGCCGAAGTCGTAGAGTGGACGTCCGCAGCAGAAGTGGCCGTGTGGTATTTGTACATTGAAGCCCGCGTCCGACAGTAGTGACTCGGCGGCTGTGAGAGTCTGCGGGTGGTAGTAGTTGTTCCAGGTGTCGGGCCAGAGGGCGACGGTTCCCGCAGAGGCTAAAGCCCCATCCGTTTTATTGCTGCTTTCGGCACGGCTAAAGCCGTGCCTTGACACAAAGCTCTTCTGTGCCAGTCGCGGCAGGTCGCGTTCCTTTGCAATGCCTACGACACGCTTGATGAGTGGGCTTGTGAGCGAGCCATTGAGAATGGCATTGGTCAGGCCGGGTGTGATCGATCCCCACTTTGCGAGCTTGTCTGCGAAGCCGAAGACGTAATGACGCAGCGGGTGCGGTTTGTTTTTATAATGCTGAGCGAGAAACTCGGATTTGTACTGCGCCATGTCTACCTGCACGGGGCATTCGGTCTTGCAGGCTTTGCAGCTCAGGCAGAGGTCGAGCGCTTCATGCACGGCGTGGCTTTCGAAGCCTTCCGAGCGCAGATCGCCGGAAAGCATCTCCCAGAGCAGGCGCGCGCGTCCGCGGGTGGAGTGCTGCTCATCGCCGGTGGCGCGGTAGCTTGGGCACATCACGCCGCCTTCGGCTTTGCGGCATGCGCCGACGCCGACGCAGCGCTCGGTGGCGTGTTCGAGTGATCCGGAATCCTTTGTGAAAGCGAAGTGCGTGGTGAGTGGGGTGTGTGGCTGCAACGGGCTGTGGCGGAGGTTCTCAGCTGGGTCGTAGACGCGGACAGCATCGATGAGCTTGCCGGGATTCATGCGGTTGGCCGGGTCCCAGAGCATTTTGAACTCGCGGAGAGCTTCCATGATCTCGGGGCCAAACATTTTGGGTAGCAATGCTGCGCGGGCCTGCCCATCGCCGTGTTCGCCGCTGATGGAGCCGCCGAAGCTGAGGACGAGATCGGTGGCGCGGTCCAGGAATTCTCTAAAATCGCGAATGCCTTTTTCGCTGCGGAAATCGAAGTTAATGCGGAGGTGGACGCAGCCCTGGCCGAAGTGGCCGTAGAGCGCGCTGCGGTAGCCGTACTCGGCCATGAGGGTGGTGAGTTTGCGCAGGTACGCGCCGAGGTGCTCGGGTGGAATGCCGGCGTCTTCCCAGCCTTCCCAGCCTTCGGGTTCGCCGGGGACAAAGACGGTGGCTCCGAGGGCGGATTCGCGGACGGACCAGACGCGCCTGGCTTCATCGGCGCCGTAGATTCGGGCGGAAGGCACGACGGGCCAGGATTGTGCGGCGCGGACCAGGGCTTCGGCTTTGGATTGCGCTTCTTCCGGAGTCCATGCGCCCATTTCGACTAACAGGAAGCCGCCGCCTTTGGGCAGAAGGCCGACGTTTTCGACGGCTAAATTTTTGCGGCGCATGAAGCTGAGCAGCAGGTCGTCCATGCCTTCGAGGCCGATGGGTGAGTGTTCGAGCGCCTGCGGTACGGCGTCCGCGGCGAGGAATGCGTCGGGGAAACCGAGTGCTGTGAGCACGCGATGTGGCGGGCTGGCTACGAGATTCAGCGTGGCGGAGAGGATGGTGGCGCAGGTGCCTTCTGAGCCGATGAGGGCGCGGGCTACGTGGAAGCCGTTTTCCGGGAGCAACTCGTCCAGGTTGTAGCCGGAGACGCGACGCGGTATGCGTGGAAATTTTTCGCGGATGAGTGGGGCGTAACGGTCGCGAATGCGGGCCAGGCCTGCGTAGATTTCGCCTTCACGGCCGCCGCCGCGGATTTTTGCGGCTAGCTCTTCATCGCTCGTTTTGCCGACCGAGAGTCGGGTGCCGTCGTAGAGAACGATGTCGAGGCGCTCTACGTTGTCGACGGTTTTGCCGCCGAGGAGGCCGTGGACTCCGCAGCTGTTGTTGCCCATCATGCCGCCGAGGGTGCAGCGTGAGTGTGTGGCGGGGTCGGGCGCGTAGGTGAGGTGGTGTTCTTCGGCGGCTTCGCGCAGACGGTCGAGGACGATGCCGGGCTGAACGACGGCTAGCCTGGTCAGCGGGTCAATTGAGGCCAGCCGGTTCATGTGCTTCGAGTAGTCGAAGACTACGGCTACGTTGGTGCATTGGCCGGCGAGGCTGGTTCCACCTCCGCGGGCCAGTACGGCGGCGCCGACGGAGCGGCAGGCTGCGAGCGCGGCCTCGACGTCGGCGGCGTCGAGGGGCAGGATGACGCCGACGGGAAGCTGGCGGTAGTTGGAGGCGTCGGCGGCATAGAGGGCGCGGGAGCCCATGTCGAATTTGACTTCACCTCGAACGACGGCTCTGAGCTGTGACTCAAGCTCCCGGTGGGCGGCGAAGCGCTCGTGGTCCAAAGGCTGCTGGTTGAAGATCGCAAAAGGCGAAGTGCTCACGTAGGCAATCGTAGATGACGGGAGGGCGTTTCGGCTCTGGTTTTTGCAGTCTCACAGCTGCGGGAGCTACCGCTGTGCGGCGGTTAGGCATTGACCGCAGGCGGCGGATTCAGGCGCTCCTTCGCACGCCTGTTGAGCCTGAGGCGGATCCAAGGCACCACAAAGAGGCCCAGGATAAATGTGAGCGGAACAATGATCCACGGGAACTCGACGAACCAGTACCGCAGGTGCTCCCACCAAGGCAGATTGCCTACGTGATAGAAGCGATCGCCCACGCGATAGGACGTAAAGGTAGTCCCATGCAGCACGCTCACCGATTCGCTGATGTCGCTTGCTTCCGACACTTTCCAGAACGCATCCGTAAACGGCGCGGCTGACTCGCTCTGCTTGAGCGTAATCGTCACCACGGATCGGTTATGCGTCCACGGAGACTCTATGCCCTGGATAATTGCATCCGGCAAGCTGCCCACGCTCTCAATCACTCCGCTGCGGCCTTCGTCTTTGCCCAGCTTCCACCACCATTGCGGGCGCAATTCGGCCAATTGCCACCATTCATGTTCAAGGGCGTGAAAGATGCCGCTGGAATCCTGAACGGTGTAGCCGTTTTGATGTACGGCCACAGGCAGCTTGTCATTCAGCTTGTCGAAGGCAGGCTGATCGGTAGCAGTGCCCAGCACAAGGTAGTCCGCATCTTGTCCCAGTTCGGATGGATCAGCCACCTGCACACGCACGGCGGGGTAGCCGGTCCTCTCGCCAAAGTAGCCCATCAGTGAAAGGTAAAGTCCTACTTCCGATCCAGTTGCCTGCGAAGGAAGCACAATCTTTGTCTGCGCAAGATCGGCATAGCGGGTAAAAGGGAAGCCGGCGTTGGAAAAGAGTTCAAGATTCGGCATTGCCGCCCAGTGATAGAGCCCCTTGATGTCCAGATAGGAGTCGCGCAAAATGGCGCCCTGCAAATTGATGGGCGGAGTGTCCTGGCAGTTGCCCTTCTTGACAATCTGGAAATAGAAATTGAAGAGCATGGTGTTGGCGAAGGGCCGCATATTCACCAGAGGTACCGATACCTCGTTGGTGAGCTGCTTGTGCGGATTGTCCTCATGCGGCATGGGGAGTTGCTGCACCATTAAGCTGTTGGCGTCGATGCGCAGCGTAGACTCATTGGCCAGTGCCACGGCGTTATAGCGGTAATTCACGCGCATCGGCAACACTTTTCGGTCGCCGAAGTACAGGTCTGGTGGTACGCGCAGATACACCGCCACGGGAGCGGATCCATCACTCTGCAACTGTGTCGTGCTTGAGTAATCCCAGAAAGGAACGTTGCGGTTCGTCGGCAGCCATAGCGGAGCGTCGTCCGCGCCGCGCGGATCGGGTAACTTGAACTGTCCTATCTGCGCGGTATCTCCCTGCAATGTCAAGCTGCCAGTGGCAAGCGCCTGCGCCGCGATGAGCAATTGCTCCGGACTTGTGCCCGCCACAATCAAAATCTTGCCGTATTGGTCCACCGGGTTGGTCCGCATGGCCAGTACCGGTCCATTTACCTGCAGGTTCAGCCCCGGTGGAAGCGATTGGGCATTCTCCACCAGCAGCACCGCGTTTCCCTTGGGAAAACTCGCGCCAAAGATGACCGGAAAATTCAGTGGCTTGGATTTGATCTGCAGGCCGAACCACGAAGCCACAACGCCCGCCGCATTGAGAGACGGCTTGTCTGGCTGCGAAGCAAAGACCACGGGAATAGTCGCGGTGTCTTTGCCCACCGAGCCGTCGTAGAACGGTAGCGGCAAAATCTTCAGGTCATCGGCCACATCCGTCATCGCGCCGGAGAGCTCAACGCGGCTCGTATTCTCTACCCGGCTCCATAGCGCGGAATGCGACGGGTCTTCGCACTGCATCGTGTAATGAGCAACGGACTGAAACCGCAGCACATTGTCGCGGATGATCATTTCAGCAGGCAGAGGAATCTCCGCGTCGATCTCCTTCTGCATCTGTCCGGTACTCTGTGGAACCGGGAGGGTTGCCACAAGCGTGCCGTTCAGCATGACATTCAGGTGGCTAAGCTGCGGAATGAGGCTGGGAGAAAACGCATAGTGCAGCTTGAGCACGGCTTTACTCACCACGGCAGTTTGCGGCAGTGAGAATGGAATGCTCTGGGAGGCATCCATCCCGCGAAAAATAATCGCCTGCGGCACGCCAACGTCCTTGAGCGTGAAAGAGCTTGAATAGACGCCGCTATTCGCCGTCGAGGCGCCCGGCGCAGTCATCTGTCCAAAAGCCGGCCTCAGCGGAGGGATGTATGGAGCCTGTGCGCTCGCAGTTCCGGCTACCAGCATCAGAAATCCTAGAAGCGCTGCGGCCGCGGCAGCCTGCTTCTTTCTCGGCAACCAGCCAAACAGCGCCCAGTAAACACCGCGAACCGAAAGTTTCATCAGGCGTCCAAAGCTGTGCATGGGCCGGTCTGTTTTGCGATACTCCATGCGGCTCAGCCACGCGTCTGCATCCCCATAAAGCACCAGAGTCAGCAACTCGTTTTCTCCCTCCGAAAGCGATGCAAACGTAACTCGCACATCCTTATCTTTCGCGACTACGACCTGCGCCGGAAATACTGCTTCTCCATCGCGCTGCGGAAACACCAGCTTGACCGGCGTGTCGTCTTCGAATGCGGGCATCTGCGGGACAGTAAGCCGCGCGCCGCCCAGCGATAAATCCACAGTTTCGCCAGCCACTCTGGTGCCGTCTGGCAATTCAATCGCCACCCGCTTGCGGGTATTCACGCGCACATCCCCGCGCGTTTGCTTCGACTCGTACGCCACTGCGTTAGCCGTACCCAGAATCACCATGTTGAAGAGAATCCAGATGATGTTCATCACGATTGTGCCCGGATGGCCTGGATTCAACCAGAAGAAGCGGATGGGCGCCATCAGCAGGCCAAGTACGTTCAGCAAAATCAGAAAGACATACGGCCGCGCAATCACCGAATCGAAGTAGCTCTTGTCGACGATCCCGCCCTTCGCCGTCACGTTGAACTTGCCCAGCTTGGGATTGATCAGCGCCAGCAGCGTAGGCCCGATAATGTACGGCGCCAGAACCGTCTCATACACCTCGTTCCAGAAGGAGTAGCGATACTTGCCCTGCATGCGGAAGTTAGCCAGGTTCGAAAGAAACAAGTGCGGCGCGGCGTAGACCAGAATCGCAGCCCAGTAGCCAGGGATATTGATGCATCCCAGAACCATGTAAATCAAAGGCGATGTAAGAAAGATCAGCCGTGGCCCCGCATACAGAAAGTGAATCATTGCGTTCGTGTAACAGAGCCGCTGTGACGCGGCCAGCCCTTTCTTGAAGAGCGGATTGTCAGTGCGCAGAATCTGAATCATGCCGCGTGCCCAGCGAATGCGCTGCCCCACATGGCCGGCCAGGCTGTCCGTCGCCAGCCCTGCTGCCTGCGGAATGTTGATATACGCCGTGTTCCATCCAAGGGACTGCATCCGCAGCGAAGTGTGCGCATCCTCCGTCACCGTCTCCACAGCAATGCCGCCAATCTCGTCAATCGCTGTGCGTCGCAGAATCGCGCAGGAGCCGCAGAAGAAGGTGGCGTTCCACAGGTCGTTGCCGTCCTGAATCAGGCCGTAAAACAGCTCACCCTCATTCGGAATCTCCAGGAACGAATGAAGATTTCGCTCAAACGGATCAGGCGAGTAAAAAAAGTGCGGCGTCTGCATCATTCCCAGCTTCTGGTCCTTCTGAAACCAGGCAAGCGTCATCTGCAAAAAGCTGCGCGTGGGAATATGGTCGCAGTCGAAGATCGCCGCGTATGGCGAATTCATCGTCTTCAGCGCCGCGTTAATGTTGCCGGCCTTGGCGTGCTTGTTGTCATTGCGCGTAATGTAGCCCACGCCTGCGCTCTCGCAGAACTCCCGGAACGCCTCGCGCCGTCCATCGTCCAGCACAAACACATGCAGCTTGTCATGCGGATAATCTATGTTCATGGCCGCAATCGCCGTAGTGCGGACGATAGTCAGATCCTCGTTATACGTAGGAATCAGCACATCGATATGCGGCCACTCGTCTATATCGTCCGGCATGGCGATAGGCGGGCGGCGCAACGGTCGAATGGTCTGAAAGTAGCCCAGCGTAAGAATGACAAACGCATAGAACTCTGCCGAAAGCAGAATCAGCATGAAGATGATATTGAGGACGCCAATGCCCCGGCCATTCGTCGCTATCGCCACCCACACGGTCGTGACACGCCAATAAGCGTAGCGCGCCGTCGAGATCAGGGAAGCCAGCATCAGCGCAAGCGTAATCGCCTCCGAGCCGGAGATGCGATGAATCAGATAGCCCACAAGAATCGTAGCGATGGCCAGAATCGCCTGCTCCGGCCACAGATACACCATGGAGATGCATTCCCAGGCCAGCCCCAGAAGTGCGCAGTAAATAAGCAGCCTCAGCAGCATGGCCCAGTAGCCGGTCTTCTCGCCTACGGAACCCCACTGGTTCACAAGGCGCGTCGTCGTTGTCGTCATGCTTCGCTCCACCGTCCTGTGGTTCTCGCAAGTTGAGCCACCGGAGCGGCCTTTTTGAGCCATAAGGCAAGTTGCAAAAATTCCTGCGCAATGGCGGATTCTCCGGCATAGTCGGTGACCGTCATACGTTGGGCAATTGCTTCAGAGACCTTCGGGCTGCGGCGTATTGTGATCGGTAAAAGCCGCTCGCCCACTTCGCGTGCAATCAGCTCGCGACCGCTTCGTTCACGCTCGCTCTCTATGTCGAACTTGTTTGAGACATACACCGGCAGCGGCGCCACCACCCCCTGTTTGTCCATCATGCGGTGATAACCCTCAATCCGGGGAATGCTCATGATCGAGTTCAGATCCGTCAGCAGCGGCACTACAACCACCGCGCATAGTGGAAAAATCTCAGGTATCAGGCTGAACGATGCCGGGCCCAGATCGAAGATCGTCCTCTGCACAGTCTGCATGGCGGGCCTCACCTCGTCTTTCAGCCACTCGCTCGTTGGGCTCTCATTCCCAATCACGTACATCGGTTGAGATCCCGGCTCCGGCGAAAGAAAAGTGCGCATGCCACCGCGGGTGTCCTCCGCGCCAAAGTAAAACGGCAGCAGTGTGCTTCCCGAGGTGTCCACCAGCAGCACGCTCTCATGTTGCGCGCTCAGAATGCGTCCGATATTCGCCACAAAGGTAGTCTTGCCCGTTCCCCCCGCAATGGAGCAGATGGCAATCGCCGTCTTTGGTGTGGTCGATGGCTTGCTGCTGCCCTCACTCCACACCGGCCGGGCCGGACTCCGTACCGGCGCGCTCGGGATCGTAACCGGCGCTCTGGACGGCGATGCTGTTCGTACCCGCGGCGCAGGTTCAGCCTGGGGCGCAATCGGCTTGGCCGGTGCGGTCGACAACTGTGGCTCTTTTTTCGCCGCTTCAGGAGCCTCTGCGGCCGCAGCGGTCGAACTCTCGGTTACTTCCGCCAGCGGACGCCCAGCCATCTTGGACGGGCGCGAAAAGCTGCGGTAGTTTCCTTCTTCAATATGCGCATACGAATATAGCTTGGCGACGTCTTTTGCCAGGCCACCCTGCGGAACTCCGCTCAGTACCTCTTCATCAGGTGTCACGGGCCAGCCTCACACTACGGTTTAATTACGCAGAATCATACGAATACAGGCAATCTAATCCGTTGGATGCGAAAAATCCGTCATGTGCAATCCAGAATATACCGCATTCAGTGCCATCCAGGAGCAGGGCTTCTTCCCCGGCTCCGAAAACGATACGATCAATTTGCCACAGTCCGAGCCGCATGAGCCGTAACTCTGCCTGGGAATCACGTCTTGGAACTCAAGCATCTACGGTCGTTCGTAAAGGTCGCGCAGTTTGAAGAAGGAGATAGTTCACATGATTTTCACAACGGAATCGGAAGTCAAAAACCCCGAATTCGAACCCGTTCAGAAGCCCCTTTCACGCCGCTTGTTTGTCGGAGCCGCCGCGCTCGCCGGCGCGGGACTCTTCGGCGCGCCGGTCCTTGCGCAGACCCGCACCGAGCAGCTCGCGGGCCGCAAGGGTGACAACACCAGCGATCCCGGCCCCGAAAACAAAAGCCTGCTTGAGCAGAATCCCAGTGCCAACAATCCGCCCTTCACCGATCACGGCAATCCCGGCCCCATCTGGTACTCGTTTGATCTTGCGCCCAAGCGCATGCAGGGCGGCGGATGGACCCACCAGGTCACCCAGCGCGAGCTGCCGCCATCCCACGATCTGGCAGGCGTGAACATGCGCCTCACCTCCGGCTCCTTCCGCGAGCTGCACTGGCATACCGCCAACGAGTGGGCCATCATGCTCACCGGCAAAGCGCGCATCAGCGTCATGCAGCCCAATGGCAAAATGTTCCTCGAGGATGTCGAAGCCGGCGATCTCTGGTACTTCCCCGCGGGCTATCCGCATTCCATTCAGGGCCTCGGCCAGGACGGCTGCGAATTTCTCCTCGTCTTCGACGAAGGCAATTTCTCTGAAGATGACACCTTCCTGCTCTCCGAGCTCCTCGCGCACACCTCGCCGGAAATCCTTCAGAAAAACACCAGTTGGCCGCGCGCGCAATTCGACAAGCTGCCGCCCACAGAGCTCTATATCTTTGAGGCCTCGCTGCCCGATTCACTTGAAGCTGAAAAGCGCTTCCTCGGCGAGAATCTCGAAACCGAAAACAAGTACACCTTCAAGATGAACGCCATGCAGCCCACAATGAAGACCGCCGGAGGCGAAGCGCGCATCGTCGATTCCACCAACTTTCCCGTCTCCAAAGGCATTGCCGCTGCCATGGTCACCCTCAAGCCCGGTGCCATTCGCGAGATGCACTGGCACCCCAACGTCAGCGAGTGGCAATACTGGATCCGCGGCAAAGGCCGCATGACCGTTGTAACCACCGGCGCCAAAGCCCGCACCATGGACTTCAACGCCAACGATGTCGGCTACGTGCCAAGCATGGCCGGTCACACCATCGAAAACACCGGCACGGAAGACCTGGTCTTCCTCGAAATGTTCAAAACAGCCCGCTACCAGGATGTCTCACTCAACCAATGGATCGCGCGCATGCCAAACAAGATGGCGGAAGCGCACCTCAAACTCGACCGCTCCATCATCCGCCAGGCTCCGCAGGACAAGAACGTCATCCTGCCGCGCTAATCCCGGAGTACACCGGAGTACATGGGTGAAGCGTCACCGCATCAGGTGGCGCTTCGCCTGTTTTACGCCCCGCGATACGGGCTCAGCCTGAAAGTGGTTCATTGACATTTCCGACATCTTGCTCGCTTTGCTTTCGTTAATTGGCCTGATGTGATGTTCTTTCTCTACAAAAGCGCACAGCCGGCCTGGTGGTAGCATCCTGCATGTCGAATGCATCGAGATAGAAATGCATCAGCCGTTTTCCGCCTTTTCCATAACCGCACGGCTTGACATTACACAGTCACTGAGACGCAGCCGTACTTCAGGCGAAGGGAAGAACCTGCGGTCGTTTTTGCTTTTGCTCTTCGCTCGCTATCGCAACAGGTGGGGTAGCGTACCGCACCCTCGCAACAAATCCTTGCCCAAATATGCAGAATTTTATATATTCCATGTGTGGATCGCCCCGTTAAGCGTCTTTTCTTCCGAGGCAGTTCTCATGACGATCTCGGCAGTTTTTCTGAGAGCGCTCGTTCTGAAGCCGGTTATCAGCTTTATCTGGTGCAGCAGGGAACCGACCCCGACGATTGGAAGCCAATGGGTACTGTCGGCTCTGGCGTTCGTGAAATCCGAATTCGCGACAAGAGCGGAGCATTCCGTGTCATGTATGTCGCAACCTTCGCTGAAGCGGTCTATGTTCTTCACTGCTTTCAGAAGAAGACGCAACAGATACGCCGGCAGGACCTGGAACTGGCTCAAAGCCGCTACAAAGAATTGGTCAAGGAGTTACGCGGATGAAAGATGAAGGATTCGACAATGTGTGGGATGCCATCGAACCCGATCCCGCCAAAAGAGAGAACCTGAAGCTGCGCTCGGAGCTGATGTTCAGGCTTACAAATCACATCAAGCGCGAAAAATGGACGCAAGCCGAAGCCGCCAAGCGCCTCAGCGTCACCCAGCCCCGCATCTCCAATCTCATGCGCGGCAAAATCAACTCCTTCGGCCTCGACATGCTGGTAAAAATGGCCACCGCCGCCGGACTCCGCATCACCCTGCGCGTAAAAAAGGCCGCCTGAAAGCCTGCAAAAATTTTAAAATAGTTTGCACAAGATTAACCCCATTTGTGCTCCACACATAATGAGCACAAAAAGGCCCGATGACCCCCCTCTTCGCTTTTCTGGAGGGAGCGTGAGGCTTCAGCCTCACGAATAAGGCCAACGGATTCAAGAGGGCTTCAGCCCCGGGTCCTTCCTTAAAACCGCCAGACTGACTTTGTCGGCAATCTGAGGCTCCGCATCTCTGCGGAGCCTGTTTTTGCGCTTGCTTTTGGAGTGGAGAAGCTAGCGTGCGAGAGCGGCTTCAATGGCGGAGGTAACCGTCTGGGAGTCAGGCGTGATGGCGGGCTCGAAGCGCGCTACTGGCTGGCCGTTGCGGTCGAAGAGAAATTTGGTGAAGTTCCACTTGATGTCGCCGGCGAACTGAGGGTCGGTCGAGGCATCGGTAAGGAAATGGTAGAGCGGGGTCTGGTCGTCGCCTTTGACGGAGACCTTGGACATCATGGGAAAGCTCACGTTGTAGTTGCGTGAGCAGAAGGTCTTGATCTCTTCGTTTGTGCCGGGCTCCTGCTGCGCAAAGTTGTTCGCGGGAATACCGACAATGACCAGGCCTTTGTCCTTGTACTTTTCGTACAGGGCCTCAAGGCCCTTGTATTGCGGGGTATAGCCGCAGCGGCTGGCGACGTTGACCAGCAGTACCACGCTGCCTTTGTAGCTCTCAAGGCTGACGGGCTGGTTGTCAATGGATTTTATGGTGAAGTTGTAAATGCTTTTCTGCTGTGCAGGTAGCGCAACTGAGGCAGCGCACAACGCGAACATTAACGCTAGTTTTCTCATGGGACCTCCGCGGTCGATATGGGGAATTATTATCATGCGGCGTGTGGTTAGACTGTCATCAAAATGTCAAAAAACCGCCTGAACACAGCAATGTGAATGCAGCAGTTTTGCTAATTACTGGCGCAGCTCGACGATGGTAGCTCCCTGACCGCCCTCAATTTGCTCCGCTTCCGCAATCGTTGCCACATGCGGATGGCCCTTGAGGAACTCCCGCACGCCGCGCCTCAAAATCCCCGCGCCGTGCCCATGAATGATGCGTACGCGCGGCAGTCCGGCCAGGAACGCGCGGTCCAGATACTTCTCCAGCTCCTCGGTTGCCTCATCCACCGTGCGGCCAATCAGGTTGATCTCCATGCGCATGTCGTCCGTGTTCGCGCTGGTAACAGAGACGACGACGTTGTTTTGCTTCCGTGCTGCCGCTAATGGAGTTTCCTGTTTTTGCTGCGGCTTTGGTTCGGCCATCTCATCGCGTTTTACGCGCATTTTGATGGGGCCGAGTGCGACTTCAAAGACGTCTTTCTCCACTTCACGCTGCACCACGGCGACTTTGTTCATTGCTTTGAGCAGGACCTTGTCGCCGGGCGCGATATGGCGCAGCAGGTGCGGCTGGGCGTTGGCATCGCCCTCATCCGCGCCGGTGCGATGCGCCACAACGGTCTGATTAAAGCTCTCCTGAAACTCGCGCCGCAGCCTGGTCATGCGCCGCTCGGCTTCTTTCGATAATTTCTGCTGCGCCGCGCGGTCTTCAATCGCACGCACATTCTCGCGCATCTGGAACTCGAACTCCTTGAGCAGAGACGCCAGCTTTTGTTCCAGCTCGCGCGTCTGCTTGCGAATCTCGATGTCCGCCTCGCGCTCCAGCCGTTTGCGCTCCTGGTTCAGCGCGTACTGCTGCTCGCGCGCGGCTTTGCGTTCAACTTCGAGTTGCGCGAGCTCATTGTGCAGCTTGTCGAGGAAGCGAGCGAGGTCTACTTGCTGCGAGCCGAGGCGCTCGCGTGCTGCTGCAACGATGCGGGCATCGAGGCCGAGGCGCTCGGCTGTGGCGATGCCTGCGGAGGCGCCGGGGACGCCGAGACGTAGCTGATATGTGGGCACGAGGGTGCGCTCGTCAACTCCGGCAGCGGCGTTTATCACGCCGGGGGTGTTTGCGCCGTAGACCTTGAGTGAGGTGTGGTGGGTGGAGATCAGTGCCCATGCCTTCGCGTCGAGGAAGAAGCGTGCTACGGCTACGGCGAGAGCGGAGCCTTCTTCGGGGTCAGTGGCGGAGCCTAGCTCGTCGAGCAGGACGAGGGAGTGTGAGTTGGCGAGGCGCGCGAGGCGGTCCAGATTGGTGATGTGTGCAGAGAACGTCGAGAGGGCTGCTTCTATGGATTGCGCGTCGCCGATGTCGGCGAGGAAGGCGGTGAGGATGGGGAAGCTGGCGGTTGCGGCGGGGACGGGAATTCCAGCCTGCGCCATCATGGCGAGAAGCGCGGTGGTCTTGAGGGTGACGGTTTTGCCGCCGGTGTTGGGGCCGCTGATGATCATCTGTCTGGCGCTGCCGGTTAGCTCCAGCGTGAGTGGGATGATCTGGCCGTTGCCCGTTTCATTTCTTGCAGCCCGGAGGCGCTTTTCGAGCAGTGGGTGACGCGCTTCTTCAAGGTGGAGTTTATCCGGGCTAAGGACCGGACGGATGCAGTTGAAGTCTCTTGCGAAGCGGGCGCGGGCTTGCAGTGTGTCTACGCGGGCGAGCACGCGAGCGCCTTCGGTTAGCGCGTAAGCGTGGGTGCCTACCTGGCGGGTGAGGGCGACCAGGATGCGATGGATTTCGGCCTGTTCTTCTTCCAGGAGGCGGACGAGCTCGTTGTTCTGCTCGATGGTTTCGAGGGGCTCGACGTAGACGGTCTGGCCGGAGGAGCTTGCGCCGTGGACGACGCCGGAGACGCGCCGCTTGAGCTCGCTGCGGACGGGGATAACGAAGCGGTCGCCGCGGATGGTGATGACGTCGTCCTGCGTGGCGCCGTCGCTGGAGAGCTTGCGGAGGGCGGCACGGAGGCTCTGCTCGATGACGCGCTGCTGTTGCTCCTGCTCGCGGCGGATGCGGTTCAGTTCGGGTGAGGCGTCGTCGGTAAGGGTGCCGTCGGGCATGAACTTGCGCTCGATGGACTCGGCCAGCGGCTTCAGGCTCATGGTGAGGCCGGAGGAGAGCTCGGTCAGGCCGGGAAGCTTGCCTGCGAGGCGCGCTGAGGGCTCACGCAGCAGGCCCTGCCATGCGGCGATGCTGTGGGCGAGGCGGGCGATGGACTGGAACTCCGGGGCTTCGAGCGCGGCTTCGGGGATCTGGGCTTTTGCGGCTAGCTGCGTTGGGTCAAAGAGGCCGCCTAGCGGGACGGAGACCTGCTCTTCAAGCAGCAGGCGTAGTTCGGCGACCAGGCCGTGCTCGCGGGTGATCCATTCTTCGCTGGTAGAGGGGACGAAGGCCAGGATGCCTTCTCGGCCCACGGTGGAGGATGCGTAGCCGGCGACTAGCGCGAGCAGGGGCTGCCATTCGAGGGCGGCGTAGTCGGCGTGGGCTACGGGAGACGGGATGGGTAACAGCAAGGGCACATGGCTATTTTAGGGTTTGGCTGAGCTGCCTTCTTAGTTGGATGGATGGCCCACAGAATTACTGGACTCACAGATTCTGCGGGGAGCGAAAATCGTGTGTTTTTTGTTTTTCGTAAATTATTTATTTTCAAGTAGATAAAGGTAATTATTAGCAGGACAATGGGCGTCAAAAATACGCTGGACTCTCCACTCCAAAAGCAAGTGCAAAAACAGCCTCCTAGAGATGCGGAGCCTGTTTGGCATGCGCGAGTTTCTCGAGAGCCATTCGCACGTGGCGACGATTGCGAGAGCGGAGCAGATTGAAGGCGGGCAGGGAGCAACTATTGTCGAGCTGCGACAATAGTTGCAACGTAGCTACATTGTAGCTATGATTTATAGTGCGTCATCAGGAAAGACAGAAGCATGAACAACAGGCATTTCGATTGGGATGACGCGAATATCGCCCATCTTGCCGGGCATGATGTAAAACCCGAAGAGGCGGAACAGATTATATTGAACCGCCCCGTGGATTTAAGTTCTGAGATTCGTAATGGCGAGAAACGGTGAGCACAGATCGGTGAAACAGATGCCGGACGAATCCTCATCATTGTTTCTACAATGCGTGGTGATCGGCTACGCGTTGTCACCGGCTGGCCGGCAAACAAAAATTATCGGCTCTACTTCTCATCGCAGAAAAGGAACGGCAATGTTGGAAGAACTCAAAAATAAGACATTCGCAAGCGAAGCCGAAGAGGCTGTCTGGTGGAAGGCCCATGAAGATGAGCTTCTTGAGGAATTCAAGAAGGCTACAAAAGAAGGCCGCGTGGGAATCGGCACGGCAGCGAAACACATAGCCTCGCGCTCAACTTCGATGCGTATCCCTAACAACGATATTGCAATAGCTGAGAAGCAGGCGGCAGAACGCGGACTGCGCTACCAGACTTATCTGAAGATGATTATTCACGAGGCTTTGCTGGCAGAAGAAAAGCGTAAGTCGAAGGTTGCTTAAAGTTCGTGCTATCCCAGGTCTCAAAAGCGAGACCTGGGGCACCCGGAACGGGTTCATCTCAATTCCTAACTTCTTACTATGTGAATAACTAGAGTTCGTTCGTCATTTTGCTCCATGATCTGAGGTTGACAAGCGCATGAACGCAAAAACTCATGTTTGCCATTCCACGGCTCACTATCTTGATAAGGCAGAACATGTACATCCTCATCATGGTAAAAATCATCCTCATTAAAATGAGCTTAGAGCTTAACCAATTCCATTTGTCCTGTCTTCAAATGCTGGGCACAAGCTACCCATGGAATCCTACCTTCGCTAGAAATAATATGATGAACGACCGATTGACCTGTTTCGTGATCCCAAATTTTGCCTCTTAATTTCCCTCTCCAGCGTGGTTTTCGACTCCTGCCGTAAATCGTTAAGCCGAACCAAACTGCAGAGGCCAAAATAAACCCGAAGGCGAAAGAGTCGATGATTGGCTTGGTCATGCCAGAATTATCGCTCACATGCAAACGTTGTGACGGAATCGTTCAGTAGCAAAACAAAGAGGCAGGACTTCTCAGCCCAGCCTCTTTTTGTTCTGCGCCGAAGGCGCGGTCAGTGCCACCTCAGGTGCTTACGCCATCGCTTCGCGGCTCATAGGTTCGAAGTGGAGCTGGTTTGTCTTGCGATCAACATCGATCCTGACGTGCGCGCCATGAAGGACTTCGCCGTCGAGGATCTTGATCGCCAGCGGGTCCTGGATCATCCGCTGCAGTGCGCGCTTCAAGGGCCGTGCGCCGTAGGCGGCATCTGAACCTGCGGCAAGGATCAACTGACGCGCGGGTTCCGACAGCTCGAAGGAGATCTGGCGGCTTTCGAGCAGCTTCTGCAGATCTTCCAGGCGAAGGTCAAGAATTGCACTGACCTGCGCGTGACCCAGCGGCCGGTAGATGACGATGTCATCGACGCGGTTAAGGAACTCCGGACGGAAGTGCTCGCGGAGCACGCGCATGACGGACTCACGTGCCATGTCGAAATCCTGTTCGCTCTTGAGCGCGTCGCCTGCAAGCATCGCAGCGCCGAGGTTCGAGGTCATGATGAGCACTGTGTTCTTGAAGTCCACAGTCCGGCCCTTCGAGTCGGTCAGTCGTCCATCATCCATCACCTGCAACAGCACGTTGAAGACATCCGGGTGCGCCTTCTCGATTTCATCGAACAGGATCACGGCGTAGGGGCGGCGGCGAACGGCTTCAGTGAGCTGGCCACCTTCGTCATAGCCGATGTAACCCGGAGGCGCGCCGATGAGACGAGCCACGGCATGTTTTTCCATGTACTCGCTCATGTCGATGCGCACCATCGCCTGCTCGTCGTCGAAGAGAAATTCGGCGAGCGCGCGGGCGGTTTCGGTTTTGCCTACGCCTGTGGGGCCGAGGAAGATGAACGAACCGATAGGTTTCTTCGGATCGCTCAGGCCGGCGCGTGAACGGCGAATCGCGTTGGCCACAATAGTCAGCGCATGATCCTGGCCGATGACACGCTCGCGCAAGCGCTCTTCCATGTGGACGAGCTTCTTCACTTCGCCTTCCAGCATGCGGGTGACGGGAATGCCCGTCCACTTGCTGACGATTTTGGCAATGTCTTCCTCGTCAACTTCTTCCTTCAACATGCGGGCTGTAGATTCACTCGCAGCACCGTCCTGCACGGCATTGAGCTTCTTCAGCTCAGCGTCGAGCTTGGGCAAATCACCGTACTGAATCTGCGCGGCGCGTTCCAACTGACCTTTGCGGGTCTGCTCTTCGGCTTCAAAACGCAGCGACTCGATCTGCTTCTTGAGGTCACTGATGCGCGTGATGGCGTCGCGCTCTGTGGTCCACCGGGCACGGAGCGCGGTGATCTTTTCCTTATTCTCAGCGACTTCCTTCTCAACCACACTCAGGCGGCCGCGGCTGTTCTCATCGGTTTCGCGGCGCAGCGCTGTGGCCTCGATTTCAAGCGAGGTGGTTTCGCGCTCAAGCTGATCAATCTCCGTGGGAACAGAACCGATCTGGATGGCGAGCGATGCAGCGGCTTCATCGACAAGATCAATGGCTTTGTCGGGCAGGAAGCGGTCGCTGATGTAGCGGTGCGAGAGCGTGGCCGCTGACACGATCGCAGAATCCTTGATGCGCACGTTGTGATGGGCCTCGTAGCGCTCTTTCAGGCCGCGCAGAATGGCAATAGTGTCCTCGACGTTAGGCTCACCGACATAAACAATCTGGAAGCGGCGCTCCAGCGCGGCATCCTTCTCGATGTACTTGCGGTACTCGTTAAGCGTGGTGGCGCCGATGGCGCGCAGCTCGCCGCGCGCCAGCGCCGGCTTGAGCATGTTGCTCGCGTCAATTGCGCCCTCGGCAGCGCCCGCGCCGACAATCGTGTGCAGCTCATCGATAAAGAGAACGACTTCGCCGTTTGATTCTTCGATCTCTTTGAGGACGGCCTTGAGACGGTCTTCAAACTCGCCGCGATATTTCGCGCCGGCAAGCATGGAGCCGAGATCGAGTGAAATGACGCGCTTGTTTTTGAGAATCTCCGGCACGTCGCCGGAGGCGATGCGGCGCGCAAGCCCTTCGACGATAGCTGTCTTTCCCACGCCGGGCTCGCCGATGAGCACCGGATTGTTCTTCGTGCGGCGGCTCAGAACCTGGATGACACGCCGAATCTCCTCATCCCGGCCAATCACCGGATCGAGCTTGCCGCGGCGGGCGAGTTCCGTGAGGTCCTTGGCGTATTTCTCAAGTGCCTGGAACTTGCCTTCTGGATTCTGGTCTGTCACGCGCTGCGAACCGCGCACGGCGGTGAGCGCCTTCAGGATGGCGTCATGCGTTGCGCCGGCGGCTGCAAGCTCATCGCGCGCGGCATCGTTCTTCTCTCGCGCGATGGCGAGAAGCATGTGCTCGGTGGAAAGGTACTCGTCCTTGAAGTTGTCGGCTTCTTTGAAGGCCTGATCGAGAACGTGGTTCAGCGCGTGGCTGATGCTGGGCTGCGTGTTGGAGCCGGAAACGCGCGGCAACTTGTCTTCAACCTGGTGCAAGTCATTGGTGAGGCGCTCAATGGGCGCACCAATCTTTTCCAGCACCGCGGGCACCACTCCTTCGCGGTCTTCCACAAGCGCGAGCAAGAGATGTACCGGCAGAATCTCCGGATTGCCAAGATCGGCGGCGCGGTTCTGCGCCTGCTGCATTGCCTGCTGCGACTTGACGGTAAATTTGTCCCAACGGATGGACATGAAACAGCTCCTGGCTTCTGGCCGCTAGCTACCAGTTGGATTATCGGTAGCCGGCGCTGCAGCCATTCATAAAAATTAAATGCTCGATATTCAGGCCGGACAGGTTTCACACCAGCCTTTTCATCTGATGAAACTATAGCATAAATGATTCATAAAAGATGAGTGATATACGCTCATATTTTGGCAATAGCAAACCAGAAACACTCCGGGCCTGCCGGCGGAGTTGCACGGCAGGCCCGGATAGGTTTCGCCTCTGAGAGGCGCTGATTTACTTCTTCTCAGACGGCTGATTGGCGACCTGGAGTTCGTTGTCGACGCTGAAGACTCCGGAAACCGTTTTGGCGCGAATGCCGGCGGCATCCTTGTCAGCCTGAGTGTCCACTGCACCGTAGAGGGTGACGTGTCCGCCGGAGACCTGGATGCGGATGGGCTTGGCCGGGTCAATGGCGTACTTATTCAGCATGGCGAAACCGTAAACCGCCCGGTATGTAGCCTGGCGGATGCCGTCATCCATAGGCGAAGGCGGATTCACAGTGATGTTGTCTACAACGTCCTTAACACCCTTGGTGTTCTCCACCAGGCCAACGGCGGATGCCGCATCTGTGGGGCCCCAGGCATAACCGCCGAGCGTGACCACACCATTCTGCACTCCCACGGAAATAGCGTTAAAGGGAGTCGTGCGGTAGCCCACGCGATCCCATGAGACGGCCTTGACGAGCTTGTCCTGAAGCTGGGCATCTGGAACGTCGGGGCCGGCAACCTCAATCTGATTGCGAACGCCCACAATGCCTTTCACGTGGGTGGCTTTCTTATCGGCTCTGGACTTGGAATCGTACAGATCGACACTTCCGGTCAGTGTTGCTTCGCCCTTCTGCACGGAAACCCGCACACCCTTGAAGCTTGAATTGTTGAGAGCCTTCTGCACGGAGGCCTGAAGCTCTGTGTCGCTCTGCTGCGCAAAGGCAGCCGGAATGGAGAGAACCGCGGTCAAAACTGCCGCGAAAAAGAATCGAGAGAAAAGCTTCATAATTTGCAATCTCCTTACTATTCAATTCGATGCCATTTTAAGCGAAAAGGCTGCTTGGAGCGCCCCGAATGCGGCTGCGCCACTATAACATACACGCAATTTTGAGGAAAGTTTCGTGAATGGCAGGTTACGGAACACGGCGCCACGAGCGCAACATCAAAAACCTGTTTCGCTATGGCGGCCACCGGGTACGAGGCAGTTAATATAGGAAACGCTGAAATATCCACTGACTAAGTGTTGCTTTTGAGGTCCGATGAACCAGTCTAAGAAGTTGATTTTCATTGTTGCGCTTCTCTGGAGCAGTGCGGTGGCGCACTTCGCGTATGCGCAGGCTCGCCCCCAGGATGCCGCTCTGATTGCCCGCCGGAATGCGATCGAAAAGGAACTCGAATCGATTGCCATCATCGACCGCAAGGTAATGGTGCCCATGCGCGATGGCAAGCGCATGCAGGCGGATATTTACCGGCCGAAAGATGAGTCGAAAAAGTATCCCATCATCTTCTCCCGCACTCCCTACAACTTCAATTACTGGGATGTGGAGTTGGGCGCGCCCCGCGACATGTCTGCCGAACTCGATGCCGTCAAACGCGGCTACATCTATATCGAGATGAACGAGCGTGGCCGCTATTTCTCTGAAGGCGACTACGATATCCTCGGCGTTCCGCTCACTGACTCCGACGATGAGTTGGACTGGATGAGCGCACAGCCGTGGGCCACAGGAAAAGTTGGCCTCATCGGCTGCTCTTCCACGGCCGAGTGGCAACTGAATGTAGCCTCGCGCGGAAACAAAGCGTTGACCGCCATCATTCCGGAGAGCTTTGGAGCCGGCGTTGGCAGCGTTGGGCCCTATTACGAGCAGGGCAACTGGTTTCGCGGCGGTGCGGTGCAGATGCTCTTTGCTACCTGGCTTTATGACTACGGCCTGCAGACGAATGACGCCAAGCCGAACTTTCCTTCCGGCACCTCGCAGCAGGCGCTGGTAGCTGCGGCGAAATCCTGGGATCTCGCCGCGCATCCGGCAGCCGTCGATTGGTCCAAAGCTCTATGGCATCTGCCGGAGAAGGACATTCTGGCCGCTGCGGGCGGCCCGCGCGGCATCTACGCGGACTCGACACCCTCTGGCCAGCCCGGCATGATCGAGCGCGCACCGAATGATCCCGCGTGGTACAAGGGCGGACTGTGGCATGACAACCAGCGGATTAACATTCCTGGCCTCTGGCTCATGACCTGGTATGACGTCAGTGTCGCGCCCAACCTTGCCGCTTACAACCATGTTCGCCAGACTGCTGACCCGGCGGTTGCCGACGAGCAGTATGCCGTCATCGCTCCTATGCCTCACTGTAGTTACAAGCGCGCCACCGAGCACACCATGGTTGGCGAACGCGACATGGGCGATGCGCGTCTGGACTATGACGCACTCACCTGGGCATGGTTTGACCGCTTCCTGAAGGGCGAAGAGAACGGCGCGCTGACAAAGACGCCTAAAGTGCAGTACTACACAATGGGTTTGAACAAGTGGCAATCCTCGGATGTATGGCCGCCGGCCAATGCCAGGCCCGTTACGTTTTACCTCACCAGCGCTGGCCGCGCTAATTCGCTCAATGGCGATGGCTCGCTGGCGCCTGCTGCATCGGTCAAGGATTCTCCTGATAGCTTCACGTACGATCCCATGAATCCCGTGCTCACACATGGCGGCGGCTTCTGCTGCATGGGTACGGATCTGAAACCGGGAGCAATCGACCAGCGCAGCACCGAAGCGCGCAGCGACGTGCTCGTTTACAGCACCGATCCTCTGAAGCAGGGGCTTGAAGTCAGTGGTCCCATCGATGTAACTCTCTACGTCTCCAGCGACGCGAAAGATACGGACTTTACGGTCAAGCTGGTTGACGTCTTTCCCGACGGCACCGCATTCAACATCGACGACAACATCCAGCGCGTGCGTTATCGCGAGGGCTACGACAAGCCGCCCGTGTGGATGGAAAAAGACAAAGTGTACAAAGTTGCCTTCCAGCCCATTCAGACCAGCATTTACTTTCCGCCCGGCCATCGGCTTCGCATTGAGGTCAGCAGCAGCGACTTTCCCCGCTTTGACCGCAATCTGAATACGGGTGGAAACAACTTCGATGAAACACAAGGCGTGGTGGCGCACAACCAGGTGCATCATTCCTCTACGTATCAATCCAGCGTCACTCTGAGCGTTGTCGCGCACTAAGGGCTACGGGAGCGCACATGGGCAAGCTGGCTGATTACGAGTACCTTACCTTTGCCGTAACGCTGGCCGTTCTATGGCTGGCGGTGGAGGCGGGCGCGTGGATTGCGAGGCGGGCGGGACCGAAGAGAAAATTCGAGCGCGGATACCTGGGGCAGGCGACGGGCGCGAGCATCACCATCCTGGCGCTGATTGTCGGCTTCAGCTTTTCGGCTGCGATGGACCGGTATAACCAGCGCAAGAGTTATGAGCAGCAAGAGGCCAGCGCCATCAGCTCGGAGTATTCGCTGGCAAGGCTGCTGCCAGCGGCCGATGCGGCGCAGATGCGCGCGCTTCTGGTTCGGTACATTGAGTTGCGTATCGCGTTCTTTGAAACCGCCGACAGGATGGAGCGGGCCTCGATCCGCGCCGAGCGGCTGAAGCTGGAAAGCGAGCTTTGGCCGATTGTGGAACGCAATGCGGGGACGAGCCCGACGCCGATCATGGGGCAAGTGGTGGCGGGCCTGAATGCGGTGACCAGCCAATCGGGCTACTCGCAGGCTGCCGCGCTGGACCGCATTCCCAACGGAACCTGGACGCTGATGGCAATGCTGGCCGTGATCTGCTGTGTGCTGATGGGCTACGACACACCGGGACGGCAGCCGCTCATGCTGCGCCTGGTGCTGCCGCTGATAGTGGCTCTGGCCTTCTTCATGATCTCGTCCCTCGATGCACAGCGGCGAGGCGTCATCCGCGTGCATCCGGAGAACCTGCTGCGGCTGCAGGAGGATCTGAAGGCGGGGCCAAAGCAGTAGGCGGCGTTGCGCCGACGATTTTGGTGACTTGCGTAGGCAGAGAAAACGCTGCGCCTGCGGACTCAACAATGCCGAGGATTCTGAGGAGCAGGGACTCCTGCGCCTCATAGAAACGGACAGGATTTTCGGCAAAGACGTAGGCGGAGATTTCTATATCGTCTGAGAACGACCGGATGGCGATGAAGTTGACGCGGAAGGTGGCGGTTTCAACCCCCGGGTCGTCTTCAAGGAGCCTGCGGATGCCGCCGAGAACAGCTTGCATCTGCGCGGCCGTGGTGTCGTAACGCAATGCGAGGACGTGGTAGAACCTGTATTTGTCGCGCAGAGTGTAATTCTCCACATTCATGATGGAGAGCTGGCCGTTGGGGATGGTCACGATGGTGCGCTCGAAGGTGCGGATGCGCGTGGAGCGCAGGCCGATGTCGAGAACGTGGCCTTCAATGAGGCCGATTTTGCATTGATCGCCAATGCGGATGGGGCGATCCGAGATGATCATGATGCCGCCAAAGAGGTTTTCCAGGGTCTTTTGCGCGGCGAAGGCGACGGCAAGGCCGCCGATGCCGAGGCCGGTCAGCGCGGCGGTGAGATTGACGCCGCGCATATCGAGCAGGATGAGAATGCCGATGGTGACTGCGCCGATCTGCGAGAGGCGGCCGATGAGACCGGCAAGGGCGATCTTGTCTGTGGATTGAAGGCGTTTGAGCCTGGTCACATAGAGTTGCGTGAAGCTGCCGATGGTGCGCGTGAAAAACCAGGTGACTCCGATGATGATGACGACAAGGCCGACGTTCCTCCAGAGTGCGCGAGAGAGCACTGAAGGCAAATAAGTCCCGAAGACGAACAACACAATGCCAATGAGAAACAGGCGAAGCGGTGAGTGGATGCTTCGCACATGCTCGTCGGCTGTATCTCCGGCCAGGTGCCGGGCAAGCTTCACGATGATGGGATGGAGGAGCTTATTGAGCCAGGAAGCAATGAGCAGAACGATCGGAATGGCGACGAGCAGGACGAGCCAGCACCAGATCGGCACAGCCAGGAAACGAGCCCGCAGCCAACCGGGCAGTTTCTGTTCGAGCGGCGAGGGCTCCGTGAGGCTGTCGTGGGCGTCGGGAATCTGCTCGAGGGTGGCGGCGGAGAAAAGCCAGACGGGAGGCTCATCGCCCTGCTTGACGCGGTCCAGCCGGATGGGAAGCTTGCCGGTGGCAGCCGATGTTAAGCCAACCTGCTCCTCGTTTGGCTGCTCGGGATTGGCCTGACTTCCTTCAGGCTTGCGGCTGAGCCTGGCCAGGTCAATGGAGGCATCGCGATCAAGAACATCTTTTAGCTGCTCGGCGAGTTTGCGGGCCATTTCGCCGTGCTGCCGGGTGTCGAGATACTGTACGGCGGTGTCGTAGTCGTCGTTGCCGGCGGCCTTGATGAAACCGAGCACAGTGCCGCGTGGCGTAGCGCGGCCGAGGGGATCGTCGTTGCCGGCATTTTGTGCCGAGGGTGCAGGGGGCTCTGCGCTTAACACCGGCGAGACGGGTGCGGCTGCGGCTTTACCAGCTCCGGGCGCAAACGGAACTTGGGCCGGGACAAGCCCGGCAAGCAGAAGAACCGGAAGCAGAGCCGGAAACAGCCGGAGCGCGATGAAAGAAGATACCCGCATTGTGCGTCAGTGTAGCGGAAAGCAGGGGATAGGGAACAGGAAACATAGAGAAGCTCAGTCTCTCAGTTTGAATTGCTTTGTAACAGGGCACGACTTGAGTCGTGCCGAAACGGCCATGAAAATGAAATTGGGCTTTACAGCTTGCGGAAAAACTCAAATCGGACCAGCTTTGTAACAGGGCACGAGTTTACTCGTGCCGCAACTATCGCAAAATGAGTCTGGCCTTTAGGCCCTGCGAATGTTTGTTCACCAAACCTGCCTTTTTCCGCAACCTGCTTAGCCCCCGAAACAGTTTCTTCAAACTGAGACACTACAGAGAGAAGCTCAATCTTCGCCAAAAGTAGTGAGGCGCGATTCGCTCAAGTCCAGTTCACGCTCGATCCTGCGGAGCACAGTATCGTTGATGCGGCCTTGATTGCGGAGGCCGACGGCGGTGTCGCGCTCGATGCGCAAGGTTTCGAGAGAAAGCTCCGTGTAGTCCGTGTGCTTTTGTGCAGCTTCCTGATTGTCCAGATCGAGGCTGGCCAGATGGTTCTGGTAGTGCTCGATGAGGTCGTCATAAATCTCCTCGTTGCGCATGTTGTCGCGCTCGCGCGCCCCGGTGAGGTGGGTGAGCGCAGCGCCGGCTACGATGCGGCGGGCCTCCAGCTCTTCGCAGTTTGGGCCGTCTGTGCCGGAGAGACCGAGCCAGCGCACAATCTGCGGCAGCGTAAGCCCCTGGAGCACCAGCGTAACGAAAATCACGCAGAAGGTGAGCAGCACAATGGCATTGCGATACGGGAAGGGCGAGCCGTCCATGAGCACAATCGGCAGGGCGAGCGCGCCGGCCAGCGAGATGACCCCGCGCATGCCGGTCCAGCCCACCACAAAGACTTCCCTCGGACGCGGTGGGCCCACGCGGCGGTTGAGCACACGCGTATTGACCCAGAAGGAGAGGTGTGAGCCCGGAAGGACCCATGCCAGCCGCAGGACAATCAGGATCAGGCTGAAGATGGCGCCGTCCAGGACAATCTTTCCCAGGCCGTACTCGTGAATGGAGCCGCGGATCTGCGGGAACTGCAGGCCGATCAGGACGAAGACCACGCCGTTGAGGATGAAGGTGAGCGCCTCCCAGACGCTCCAGAGCTTGAGCCGCGTAGCGGGCGAAAGGAAAGTTGCCGATTTGACCGTTAGATAGAGGCCGGCGGTGACGACGGCCAGAACGCCCGAGGCATGAACCTCTTCCGCCGCCAGATAGATCACGTAAGGCGAGAGAATGCTGAGGGTGATCTCGATGGTGGCATCTTCCAGCCGGCGCTCGATCTTCTCAATGACCCAGCCAATGGCGAGACCCACAAGGATGCCGCCAACGGTGAGCAAGAGGAGCTTCAGAAGGCCCTCTGAAACGGTGGGAATGCGCTGATCGACAATGATTTCGCGGGCGAACTCGAGGGCTAAGAGGCCGGTGGCATCGTTGACGAGGCTCTCGCCTTCAAGAATGTCCACAATGCGCTCCGGCAGGCCGATGCGGCGCGCAATGGCGGAGGCGGCAATGGCATCCGTGGGCGCGACGACCGCGCCGAGCAGCATGCCGAGGCGCCAGTCAAAGCCGGGAAAGACGAACGGCGCAAGCAGGGAGACACCGAGAACAGTAAAGCCGACCAGGCCGAAGGCGAGGAAAAAGATGGTGACGAGATTGGCCTTGAAATCGCGCCAGGAGGTGTTCCACGCCGAGGAGTAAAGCAGCGGCGGCAGGAAGATGAGGAAGATCAGGTCCGGATTGAGCTGAATGTGTGGAATGCCCGGTACAAAGCTGAGCGCAAGGCCGCCGAGGACCATGACGATGGGATACGGCGTGGAGAGCTTGCGCGCAAAGATACCGAAGATCACGACAAAAATCAGCAGCAGCAGAAAGGCTATCTCTACGGCATGAATCTCGCTCATGGGCGTGCTCCGGTCCGGCGGTACCGTCCTTGCATGTGAGCATAGCTGATGACGGCTCCGGTATCATTACCGTCATGCTTCGAGTAAAACGGCTGGATGAGGGCGCCCGCCTGCCTGTTGTGGCGCACCCGGGAGAAGACCTGGGCTACGATGTCTTTGCGCTCGAAGGCGTAACGCTTGCTCCGCACGCCACGGTGCGCGTTCGCACGGGGATTGCCGTAGAGGCCAGACACCCCGAAACCGGCGCGCCGCTCGGGCTTTTGGTGCGGGACCGCTCTTCCATGGCCGCGCGTGGAATTGCCGCGACCGGCGGAGTGATTGACGCAGGGTATCGCGGGGAAATCCTCATTTTACTGACGAACCTCGGCCAGGCTGGCGTCGAGCTCAAGGCCGGAGAAAAGATCGCGCAGATGATTCCGGTTCCAGTGCTGACAGGAGTGGTTGAGGAAACCGAGACGCTGGAAGAATCGTCGCGTGCGGAAAAGGGATTCGGGAGTTCGGGCCGGTAAAACCGTGCGCTAGCCGCAAAAATGTACTTGACTGAGCGTACCATTTTTGGTACTCATAGTGAGGCTGCCTCTATTGAAACGACTACCCGCCCGGTTCTATCGCTCAGACAGCGGACGAGAACCAGTTCGGGAGTGGCTTCAGGGGCTCGATGCTGCCGACCGCAAGGTAATCGGCGAAGACATCCAAAGATGTTGAGTTTTCCTGGCCGATAGGCATGCCGCTGGTGCGTTCATTGAGCCGTGGCGTTTGGGAAGTTCGGAGTAGTCTGCCCGGCGGTCGTATCGCCCGCGTCCTGTTCTGCGTAAGGCCGGATTGCATGGTGCTCTTGCACGGGTTTATGAAAAAGACCCAGGCAACGCCTCAACAGGAAATAGACCTGGCATTGAAGCGCATGAAAGGAGATCGCGCATGAAAAAGAAGAACATTGGATCTACGTTCGATAGCTGGCTTCGGGAAGAAGGCGTCTACGAAGAGGTAAGCGCCAATGCCATCAAGCGCGTTGTAGCGCGGCAAATTGCATCCGCAATGGACCAAAAAGGGCTGACTAAAGCCGAAATGGCCCGGCGGATGAACACCAGCCGAGCTTCTCTCGACCGGCTTCTTGACCCTGAAAACAGCTCCATCACTTTGACCACGCTTCACAAGGCGGCGAGCGTGGTTGGCAGGGAAATTCGTCTGGAGCTCGTTTAACGCGCTGAGCCACGCCACGGCGGCAATCATTTTGGAACCAAACACCCCAAAAAGCCGTATCCTGATACAGACGATTCTTTTCGGCCATGGTTGAGGCTTGGTGCATGCGCACCCGGCAGGGAGTTCCAGAGAGCGAACGATGCAATGGATTGAAGCATTTCGACTGGCAATGGCGTCGCTGTGGGGCAATAAGCTGCGCTCGATACTGACGCTGCTTGGAGTCATCATCGGCGTCGCGTCGGTGATCACCGTGGTCACGCTGACCAACGGCGCAAAGCAGTTTGTCACCTCCAAGCTGAATACCTACGGCGCGGCGACAGTCACCGTAAACAAAATGCCTGACAACTTCATGACCATCGAAGAGTACATGGAGTTCCAGAAGCGCAAAGACGTGCTCTACGACGATTACAGGGCCATTCTGGGGGAATGCTCGCTCTGCGCATCCGTGGGCGCGCAGCGTACCTCCGTCGGCAAGGTGGTTTACGGCAAGGAGAGCACGACGGACACGACGATTCGCGGCTGGACCTGGACCATGCCCGCAATCTCAAATCAGAACATTACCGTGGGCCGCATCTTTACACAGACAGAAGACGATCATGCCTCGCATGTGGCGATCGTGGGCGCGGATATTGTAGATAACATGCTGGGCGCGGGTGATCCGCTGGGCAAGGAGATTCGCGTCGACGGCACGCCGTACACGGTCATCGGCGTGGGCGAGGCGCAGGGAAAGATCTTCGGCAGCAGCATGGATAACTGGGTATCGATTCCGCTGACGGCTTATCTGCACGAGTACGGCACCCATGCCACCATGAGCATCTATGTGGATGCGGGTGGGGGCGGTTCCGTCATGGACAACGTGATGGACCAGCTTCGAACGATCATGCGCACGCAGCGGCACCTCGCTCCGGGAGCGAAAGACTCTTTCACAATTGACACAAGCGCGACATTTCAGGATCTTCTCGGCAATATCCTCAACAACTTTGGCGCGGTCGTAGCCGCAATCGCGTCGATCTCGCTCGTGGTAGGCGGCATTGTGATCATGAACATCATGCTGGTGGCCGTCACGGAGCGCACACGCGAGATTGGCGTGCGGAAAGCGCTGGGTGCCAAGCGCAATGACATTCTGCGGCAGTTCCTGATCGAGTCATCCATGCTTTCCGCTCTGGGGGGGATTATTGGGATTCTTCTGGGCATTGGCGTGGCTAAAGGAATCACCTTGGCGATTTCCTTCCCGTCGTCGGTTGAGTTGTGGTCGGTCATCGCGAGCCTTTTTGTGGCGACGGCCGTGGGCCTGTTCTTCGGCATCTACCCGGCTCACAAGGCGGCGCAGCTTGATCCAATCACCGCGCTGAGGGCAGAGCTATGAGGTTTACTGATTCGAATGAATCCATCAAGCTGGCGCTCGACACGCTGCGCAAGAACAAGCTGCGCTCCGGGCTGACCATCCTCGGCATCAGCATCGGCATCGCCACGGTGATCCTGATTTCGTCCGCCATTAACGGGCTGAATACGAACATCGACAACTTTGTAAAGCGGCTGGGCACCAATGCGCTGTGGGTCTTTCACTTTGAGCCATTCGGCCAGCGGCCCACTACAGAAGAGCTCAATCGCAAGAGGCTTACGTATGACGACGCGATAGCGATCCGCAATCTGCCTTACGTGGCGGCAGTGGATCCGGAGTTGACGGACCAGAATTTCCAGACTGGCCTGGGAGGGCTTTCAGTCAAGGCAGGATCGCACCGCATCTCCAATACCATCGTGAACGGCGTCACTTCGCAGGTCACGCAGGTCAATGACATCCCTCTGGCCGAAGGCCGCATCTTCACAGACGCTGAGGCAGAGCGCGCTGCAAAGGTTGCCGTACTGGGCAGCGACGCGGCTGCGGATCTCTTTCCCGGCACTTCGCCCATCGGCCAGGATGTGGATGTGCACGGCACGATCTATACCGTCATCGGCGTGCTCGACAAACAGCCGCAGCCCTTTGGCAGCGGCCGCAATCAGAATGACAACTCAGTGTATCTGCCGCTCGAAACCTTCCGCCAGATTCATCCCGAGGTCAAGGACTACTGGCTGGTGGTGAAGTACGACGACCCCAAGCACAAGGAACTTGTAATTGAAGAAGTACGCGAGCTGCTGCGCGTGCGCCGCGGTCTGCGCGTGCAGCAGGATGATAACTTCGCCATCTTTGGTCCCGACTCACTGAGTCGTCTATGGAACTCACTCACCGGATCGTTGTTCCTCTTCATGATTGCTGTATCAAGCGTCGGTCTGATGGTGGGCGGCGTGGGCGTCATGAACATCATGCTGGTCTCTGTAACGGAGCGCACGCGCGAGATCGGCATCCGCAAGGCAATTGGCGCGACGAAGAAGAACATCCTGCTGCAGTTCACGCTGGAAGCGGTGACGCTGTGCGCGGTAGGCGGCCTGATCGGCATTCTCGCCGGCTCACTGTTTACGCTGATCCTGCACTTTGCTGTGCCGTTCCTGCATGCGGCGCTCTCCAGCACATGGGTCATCATCGCCTTCTGCGTGTCGGCGCTGATCGGACTGGTCTTCGGCATCTATCCCGCATGGAAGGCAGCAAGCCTGGACCCCATCGAGGCGCTGCGCTACGAGTAGAGCGGGTATCGAAGACAAAGGCGTAATCCGCAAACACGGGTTACGCCTCTTCTGTTTCTTCCAGGTTTCCGGTAGTGCCTCAATCTGAATTGCTTTGTAACAGGGCACGACTTTAGTCGTGCCGAAACAGCCATAAAAATGAAATGGGCTTTAGCCCCCGCGTTCAAACTGGCCCACTTCCGGATTCTCTGATGACTACTTTTTCCGGCTGGATGTCCGCGCATGCTTGTGCGCGACGACGCGGACAGGCCTGGGCGGCGGAGGTGGCAGCGGCGGCAGACCGGATACAGTCAGCAGAAGATTGTTGGCGGCGTAGAAGAGATTGATATGCGGGGCAGGCGCACCTTGACTGGGCGTTACAGGTTTGGGCTGGGCTTGATTGGATCTGTTTTGTTTGGGTCTGATGGGGCCATCGGTGGCCGCAAAGAAGATGGCTGCATGGCGCGCATGGTTGATCGCAATATAAGTTATAAAGCCGGCGCCGCCGCCCGTCTTTTCCACGATGTGCGAAGGACTGTCAGGCGGCTGTAAGTGAATCCACCCCAACCCAACGCCGGTAGGATCACCCGCATGATCCAGTCCCTGCTGACGCACAAGATTCGACGCCTGGATATAGACGGCCTGCGCTGCGGGGTCCTGCGCCTGCGCACCGTTCCCGAGCAAGTATCGAAGCCAGATTTCCATATCGCTCGCGGTCGAGTAAAGTCCGGAGCTGCCCGCTGATTCTTCCGTCGAAGTACACGGGCCGTCGTCCCGCGAGCCGCTATGGAGCAGCCGATTGCATTGAGCGGCAGTTGGAAAATAAGTTGTGTTGTACATGCGCAGCGGCTTGAGCGTGCGCGCGGAAAGCAGCGCCGCATACTGCTGGTGAGTAGCGGACTGCAAGGCATCGCCCAGAAAATCGTACGCGACATTGGAATAGAGCGCAGCAGTGCCGGGAGTGAAGCTGAGATGTTGATCTGGCAGCCAGCGCCAGCGCGTAGCGTAATCAGGAAACGTGAAGTGCGGGGTGTTGCGAGGAGCGCCTGCAACCTCACGCGGCAGGCCCGACGTGTGCGTGGCAAGATCCGAGAGTGTGATGGCTCGTACGCGCTTGGGCACTACCGTGCGCGACGGAGTAAACTGCTGCAATGGGTCCGTGAGCTTCACCGTTTTGTTGGCAACGAGCTTCGTCAAGAGATCCGCAGTGAAGATCTTCGTGAGCGAGCAGATACGCACCACGGAATCCTGCGTAGGCAGTTGATGGGAGCCGGTAGCAGTCTCACCATAGCCATGAAAGAAGACCTGATTGTCATGCACGATGACAAGAACCATGCCGGTGGCGCCGGAATCACGAAATATCTCATCGCCGAGCGTGGCCATGGTTTGAGGATCGTAGAGCGGCGCGGGAATCTGCGCGAAGACAGGTACAAACGAAAAGACAAGCAATGACGCCAGAAATTTGAAGAGGAATTTCATCTGTGTATTGAGAATAGATTAAAGCTTTCACTGCTCTTTGATTTCGTAGGGTATGGCAAAGCGGCCAATCTGGATGATCGCGCGCTCACTTGGCGGCCAGATGTGCAAGCTTTCGACGGGTTGCGTTCCGGTAATATGTTTCGCTTCCGCAGTACCCACCAGCACTCCAGTCTCCGCGATGTGAAAATGCACACTGAGCGCCTCGCCAGTCTCCCCTTGTGTCCAGCCAAATGCATACTCGCCGGGCTTGAGCGCCACGCCGCCGATTTTGATGGGAGCCTGCACAACAAGGTAGTGCGAATACTTCCCTTCCGCGGAGTAACCCGCAGTAAGCAGCACCACTCCGGCAATGAAGCGCCCGTGCAAATCCACAATGCCCGTCGCAGTGCGCATCTCGGTTTCAATGTGTTCCTTCTCCACCGTGGCGCGCGCCGGCAGAAGCGATGCAAGCTGAGAATCCGAGGCCTGCCGCCATCCGCCGTGCTGTGCAACGACACCGGCGCTCAGCAATACAAGAAGCAGAGCAGCCGGAATCCATCGTCGAAAAAACCTCACTGGCGCTGCCTCCGCAGGGATTCGAGCGGAACAATGCCGCGCTGAAGGGCAGCCGTGGCCGCCTGCGTGCGGTCGCTTACGCCAAGCTTTGAGAGCAGGCTGTTGATGTGGGTCTTCACGGTGGCCTCGGAGATCAGCAGCTCCACCGCAATCTCCTTGTTGCTCTTGCCATGCACAATTTGTTCCAGCACGTCCAACTCGCGCTGGGTGAGCTCTTCCGTGCCCACGCGCTCGGCGAGCCGCTGCGCCACGGCAGCAGGAATATGCTGTCTGCCCGCGTGTACGGTGCGAATGGCGGCGATCAGTTCCTCACTCGTCATACCCTTCAGCAGATACGAGCGCGCTCCTGCCTGCAATGCGCGATAGATGTCCTCATCGCCATCGTATGTCGTGAGCACAATGAAACGCGCGCCCGGCGACTCCATGCGAATGCGCTCGATGACTTCAACCCCGGAGAGCCGCGGCAGCCGCAGGTCAATCAGCGTAATGGCCGGCTGGTGCTTGCGGAACTGCGTGATAGCCTCAACGCCGTCGGCAGCCTGGCCGACAACCTCCAGCCCATCGGCAACGCTGAGCAGCGCCACCAGCCCCTGGCGCACCACGTGGTGGTCTTCTACGACTAAAACGCGAATCGCTTCGGTTGTCACGATTTCTCCTTTACATCCCTGGCCACATCCATAACCGCTTCCTTCCGCACCGGAATCCGCAAGCGAATCGCGGTGCCCTCGCCCGGCGCGCTCTCAACCTCCAGCACGCCGCCAATACCTTCTGCGCGCTCACGCATGCCGGTCAATCCATAATGCCCCGGAGGCGACTCAACGCGTCCGTCTGCCACCGGCGGCACAAAGCCCTGCCCATCGTCGCGCACTTCAAGCGCCGCTTCGCCGGGAATGTAATCCAGCCGCACCCACAGATGCGGCGCGCGGGCATGGCTCTTTCCATTATGGATGGCTTCCTGCGCGATGCGCAGAATCTCCTGCTCGGTGGCCGTGTCAAAAGCCCGATAAGCGCCATGAATATTGAAGCGCGCATCGAGCCCGTCGCCGCTTGCTTGCTCCACAATACGCCGCAGACGCACAGGCAGCGTGGTCTCGCCGGCATCCTGCGAGCGCAGCGCCCAGATCGACTGCCGCGCATCGGCAAGTCCTTCCCGCACGGTTTCGCGCGTCGAATCAAGCTGCTTCTGCGCCGCGTCAAGACGATTGCGGCGGAGCAGTTCGCTAAGCACCTCAAGCTGCACGCTCACGCCAACGTATCCCTGCGCCAGGGTGTCATGAATCTCACGCGCAATGCGGCTGCGTTCGGCAAGCACCGCGCCGAACTCGCGCTCAGCACGCCGTAAACGATAGCGCAGCGCGAGAATAATGACCACAATCAGCGCAAGACCGAGTACAACGTAAAACCAGATGGTCTGATAGAAGCGCGGCCGCAGCTCAAAGCGCAGTGCCGCGCCTGTCGTGTTCCACACTCCGTCATTATTGGCAGCCTGCACGCGAAAGGTGTACGTGCCCGGCGGAATGTTGGTGTAATACGCGGTGCGGCGCGCGCCCGCATCCGTCCATGTCTTGTCAAAGCCATCCAGCATATAGCGATAGCGAACTTTTTGCGGCGCGGTAAAGCTCATCGCCGCGTAGTCGAACTCAAAATGAACGCGCCCCGCGGCAACGCTGAGCAGCGGATCAGCTCCACGCAGCGCCTGCTCCGCATCATCAATGGTGAAGCGCTCAATACTCACAGGCGGCTGCACAGTATTCACGGGGAAATGCGCGGGATCGACGGCGATGAGTCCCTTGGGCGTAGCAAACCACAGCCTTCCATCCGCGGAGCGCCATGCTGCCGGATGCCCATTCGTAGACATCCCGCGGCTGCGAAGCCCATCGGCAATGCCGAACTCGATCCAGTTGGGACATGCATTCGTGCTCAAACCGGCAACATCGCAACGCGCAATGCCATTGCCTGTCGCAAACCAGAGATGCCCGATGCCGTCATCGAGAATCGCATGAATAGCAGCGTGATCCGAGCCTCCCTGCACAGGATGGAAGCCGCGCTTGTCCCAGAGATTCCATCCGCGATCCTCGGTGCCGATGAGCAGAGTGCCATCACTGCGCGGATGCAGTGCCGTGATCACATTGCTTGATAACCCGTCTGCCGTGGTGTAGTTGATGATCTTTCCGCCGCTCAGGCGCGAGAGCCCCGCAAGCGTAGCAATCCACAGATCGCCATGCGCATCGCGCGCGAGCGCGCCGACAAGGTCGCTGCCAAGCCCATCGGTGTGCGTAAAAGTTTTGCGCCGCGTCACCGCGCGCCCATCCGCGCTGAAGCTCCAGTGCGCCAGGCCGTGCCGCGTACCAATCCACAGCGAGCCGTCGCGATCCGCAAGCAGCGAGCGGATAAAATCATCCGGCAGGCCATCGGCTGAAGTGAACGAATCCACCGCGCTGCCGCGAACGCGGTTCAGCCCATCCGGCGTGCCCACCCACAGCGCGGGAATGTCGTCCGGGCCTCGCGCCGGAGCAAGCGAGAGAATCACCTTGCTCAGCAGCACATCGGGCACAACGTAGGATGTGGCCAGGCCAGCGCCGTTACCCTGGTCTTCCTTTGCAATCCGCAGCGCGTTAAGGCCGCCGCCGTTGGTGCCAATCCAGAGCTTGCCTGCGCCGTCTTCTACAAGCGCCGTTGTCTCGTCCGAGCTGAGGCCCTCCGGCGAACCAATGCTTGAGAATCGCTGGTCGCGCAGCACATGCAGGCCGCTGGTCTCCGTGCCAATCCACACGTTGCCCTCGCGGTCTTCAAACAAGCTCACGATGGAGGCGCTCGCCAGCGGGTCCGTGACGGGCAGCTTATCCACTTTGAATTCAGGCTTGCCGTCGACGATGCGCGCGAGGCCGCGATTGGTGCCAACCCACAGCACGCCTTCGCGATCCGCAAACAGTGACTGAATGCGCGAGCCTGGAAGCTCAATGTCGGTGGAGAATTGCGCTACCTTGCGCCCGTTGCGAAGCAGCTCCAGCCTGCCTCGGTTCGCGCTGGCAATTTCGCCATTGGGCAGCGCAACAGAGAGATTCCCGGCGTCCTCTATGACCGGCATATCTTCCATGGGCGGCAGTATTTTTCCGCCGCGAATGCCCACCGTCCCGGCCACAGTTTCAATGATGGCCATACCATTTGCAGCCATCACAAGCGCGTGGATTGCATTTGCGGGCAGTCCATCGGCGGTGGTGTACACAGTAACCGCGCCGTGGTCCAGCCGTGCCAGCCCCTCGGCGCTGCCGATCCACAGCGCGCCATCCGATGCAGCCAGCAGGCAGCGAACATCGTTATCCGGCAGCGCGGGCTTTGAGCCGCGATCAAAGACGGCAAACTGCACGCCATCAAAACGCACCAGCCCAGCTTCGGTCCCCAGCCACAAATAGCCATCCGCAGTTTGCGCAATGGCGTGAATGGTGTTCTGCGGCAGGCCATTCTCCATAACCCAGCTCTGGCGGTTCATGCTGCTGAGCGGAGTGCTGGGAACCAGCGCACCGGCAGATGCAGCCGGCAGGAGCATGACAGCACAGAGCGAGACGCAAAAACGCGGGATGCGCCACAACAAATTGGCTCGGAACGAATTGGCTCGGAAAAAGCTCAATGTGCTGCCACAAGGGTATCGCTTTGGCACCCCATTCGGGCGTGCCATTGCGAATCACTCCTTCTATTTCCGCGCTGATTTCGCGCTTATGAGGGTCAACCTTTGGGTGGACCCCGGCCTCACCCGTGCGGCCCATGACGCCGTTCCCGCCGCAGGCTACTCTGGGGTTGTCTCCTGAAAGCCTCACACAAGATTCGTGAGTCTTATTTGGGCGGCGCCTTCAAGGCTGCCGCCCTTTTTCATTGGTACTGAAATCAATCTGTCGCGCGCCTCAATTCTTCTGCGCTATCTGCTTCTCCGGCTTGAGCGGCAGCGTTGCCTCCAGCGTGCCGGTGCGGTTCGTCGTCATATCGCGCACGGCAACGCGGATGTATGTTGCGTTCTCCGGAACCTCAAGCTCCTGCTCCGCGCGAAAGACCGGACCCTGTTTCTTTCCATTCGCATCTGTGGTTGTGCCAGCGCCGGCGGGGGTGCCTTGGTTCAGCACGCAGTTCAACGTTGCTCCCTCTTTGTTGAATGCCGATACTGCAAATTCAATCGTAGGCGCTGTGCCGGGAACGGATTCGATGCGGCGAAGCTCAGGATCGATAACGCCATAATCGATGCGATACTTCTGCAGCCGAACGGGAGGCAACGGCTTGAGCTGCTTGTTCGGCTTGCGCGTGCGGAAGAACGCAGGCGAGTCTTCTAGCGACGCCATCTCCTTGTCCGTTGCTATATGCAATGACCCCACAGCCGTTAAATGCGCGCTGAAGAGCAGGTCATGCACCATCGGCGCGCCGTGCTCCATGTTGGCATAGAGCGTATCCTCGGCCTTGGCCTTGAGGAACCGCTGCTGCACAACATCTTTCTTGTGCAGCTTGTCGATACTATCGTCGTTATCGGGCACGGCGTAATACACCGTGCGATAGGCGATCTTCCAATCAGAATGATTGCCCGCGAGCTTCACCCCTATATGGCGTGCGTCACCGTTGAAGTCTTTCTCGGGCGCATAGGTCAACGTGTAATAGCTCTCCCCGTGCACTACGGCCTTGTCGATCAGCTCATGCGTGAAATTGTTGCTGTAATACGCTCGGCCTCCGGTAGACTCGGCAATCATATCCATGATGCCGTCCTTTCCAAGGTTCCCGGTCACACCGGCCACATCAATCGGATAGAGTGCCATCTGGGTCTTCATCATGTTCGAGTATGTGCTCTTCATGATGTCCGCAAGCAGGCTGCTGAAATCCAGCGTCTGCGGTCCGCCGCCCCCGGCGCTCGGATTATTAGGCGCGCCTCCTCCCGACATCTGATTCGACCCCACCAGCGATGGCCCCACCGGAATCGGAAATTCCGACGAGAACCACAAAAGATTCTTGCGCCCCGGTATTCCGCTCATGTATTCAGCAATCCAGTTCAGGTTGCCCAGCGCAGCGCGCGCATCCAATTTTCCGTAAACGCCGCCGTAAATAAAAACCTGCGGAATATGCGGCCCCGGCCCGTTGCCCAGAAGTGCCTGCTTGATCAGATCGTGGTCCGTGGTAAAGCCCTGCAAGATATGCATACGGTCCGTATTCAAAATCAGCATCATCCGCGTACCCGGCTGCGCGTTGTCCACGAATTTGAGCAGCTCGTTGTGAAAGCTCATCTGGTCATCCTGGTCCATGTTCAACATGTCGAAGTATAGGATGTAGAGTGGGCCGCGCTCTGGCGTGTCCGGAATATTGACAAAGGTGTTTGCAGGCAGTGTGGGCACTTTGGGCGGGTTGTAGCTGTCCTTGGAGCCATCGGTGACATCGAAGGACCTGATCTGCTGCGGCACATTGCCTTCTTTGATCTCAAAGTCCGCGGCAGTCAGCCCCTTCACCGGCTTTCCCTGCTTGTCGAGCACAACAACGTCAACAGGAATGCGCCGCACTTCCAGCCGCAGAGTCGGCTCCTGCTCCACCATTCGCACCACCGGAACCTGCTCCGATGCGCCAGGCGAGGCCGGCGCAGGCGTGGTCTGCGAAAAGGCAGGCAAAGATGAGCCAGCCAGAAGGATCGAGACAGCGGCAATTGCAGTTGCGGAAGACATGCCGGAAATCCTTTCACTGCTTAGTGATGATTTCAAGCCAATTTTTGATGCCTCAATTCTTTTGCGCCATCTGCTTCTCCGGCTTGAGCGGCAGCGTTGCCTCCAGCGTGCCGGTGCGGTTCGTCGTCATATCGCGCACGGCAACGCGGATGTATGTTGCGTTCTCCGGAACCTCAAGCTCCTGCTCGGCACGGAAGACCGGACCCTGTTTCTTTCCATTTGCATCTGCGGCTGCGCCGGCGCCCGCGGGCGAGCCCTGATTCAGCACGCAGTTCAACGTCGCACCCTCGTTGGTGAATGCCGATACTGCAAACTCAATCGTAGGCGCTGTGCCGGGAACCGATTCGATGCGGCGAAGCTCCGGATCGATGACTGCATATTCGATGCTGTATTTCTGCAGGTGAACAGCAGGCGGCGGCCTGAGCGGCTTGCTGTTGGGCTTGCGCGTGCGAAAGAACGCGGGCGAGTCCTGAAGCGCCGCCATCTCGGCATCGGAGGCCATGTGCAGTTTGCCCACAGTCGTCAAATGCGCGCTGAAGAGCAGGTCATGCACCATCGGTGCGCCGTGCTCCATATTGGCATAGAGCGTATCCTCGGCCTTCGCCTTCAGGAATCGCTCCTGGATAACGTCCTTCTTGTGCAGCGTGTCCAGAGCCTTGTCGTCATCCGCCACGGCGTAATACAGCGTGCGATACGTAACCTGCAGGTCGGGATGGTTCCCCACCAGCTTCACCTGGATGTGGCGCGCGTCGCCGTCAAAGTCCTTCTGCGGCGCATAAGTCAGCGTGTAGTAGCTCTCGCCGTGTACCACGGCCTTGTCGATCAGTTCACTGATGTGATTGTTGCTGTAATAGGCGCGGCCTCCAGTGGATTGGGCAATCATATCCATCTGGTCAAACTTCACAAGATTCCCTGTCGAGCCGCCCAGATCGACTGGATAGAGCGCGATCTGGCTCTTCATCATGTTTGCGTAAGTCGTCTTCATGGCGTCCGCGAGCAAACCGGACAGGTCGAGCATCTGCGGGCCGCCTCCACCGGCGCTGGGGTTGGCAGGCGCGCCGCCCGACGCCATCGCATTGGACCCCACCAGCGAGGGCGAAACCGGAATTGGAAACTCTGACGATAGCCAGATCAGGTTCTTGCGCCCCGGTATGCCGCTCATGTACTCGGCAATCCAGTTCAGGTTGCCCAGCGCCGCGCGTGCATCCCATCTTCCATAATTGTTGCCGGAGGTAAAGACCTGCGGCACATGCGGTCCGGGGCCCTTGCCCAGAATTGCCTGCTCGATCAGATCGTGGTCCGTGGTAAAGCCCTGCAGAATATGAATCCGGTCCGTGTTCAAAATCAGCATCATCCGCGTGTCCGGCTGCGCGTTCTCCACAAAGCCGAGCAACTCCTTATGGGAACTCATCTGCTCATCCGGCGTCGTGTTCGTCATGTCGAAGTACAGGATGTAAAGCGGGCCACGCTCCGGCGTGTCCGGGATATTGACGAACGTGTTAGCAGGCAGCGTGGGCAGCTTGGGCGGAGTGTAGCTGGCTGCGGAGCCATCCGTAACGTCGAAGGACTTGATGGCCTGCACCTCGCCGCCTTCTTTCACCTCAAAATCTGCCGCCGTAAGCCCTTTCACCGGATTGCCCTGCTTGTCGAGCACGACCACGTCAACGGGAATACGCCGCACTTCCAGGCGCAGATTGGGCTCCTGCTCGGCTGTGCCGGAGGAGGCCGGCGCAGTCTGCGAGAGGATGGGCAGTGCTGATGCTGCAAGAAGAACCAACGCAACGGTGATTGCCGTTCTTGAACGCATTCACAACTCCTAAATTGGTCGATCCGGTCGAAGGATCGGGCAGTGTCTCAATTTGAATTGCTTTGTAACAGGGCACGACTCTACAGCTTGCGAAAAACTCAAATCGGACCAGCTTTGTAACAAGGCACGACTTTAGTCGTGCCGAAACGGCCATAAAAATGAAATTGGGCTTTAGCCCCTGTGGCAGTTCCTTCAAACGGAGACACTGCCGAAGAATCACTATTTGCCCGACGTTTGGACTCGGCATTTGGACTCGTCCCGAGGCTCGAAATGCGCGATTTTCGGAGCTTTATTCCATGTCCGTATTTTAGTACGAACCCGATGCAACGAAAGAGGTTGCGGAAAATACTGCAATCCTTTACACAACTGAAATATATGGTTGATGTGCTGCATTGGATACTGAATCCAATGTTTTCCTCCTCGGTTTCCCGTTGCCTTTTGATCGCCTCGATTGCGTCAGCCACGCTGACGCCCGCAACCGCATTGGCGCAGTCTGCCACTGCGGTTCTTCCCAACGGACGCGAGATTCGTCCGGCTGGCAAGTGGATCCAGCTTGCGCCGTACCCGTTTACGTTGGCGGTTCGGCCCGACGGCGGGCAGATTGCGATTCCGTCAATCGGATTTCCGTTTGCGCTGAACGTGGTGGATGCGCCGCAGTCCGCAAATCCCACCGCCATGCGTATGCCGAAGGGCACAAACAAAAAGCCGGAGATTGAGGTGCATGCGGGGCTGGCCTACTCGACGGATGGAAAGCTGCTGTATGTAGCCACAGGCGACTCCGGCAAGGTAGCGGTCTATCGCACAGCCGATTGGAGCAAGGCCGGGGAACTCTCGCTGGACGGCTCAACCGCTGGCAGTGCGTACAAAAACAGCTTTGCAGCCACGCTTGTGGCTTCAGCGGATGGAAAGACGCTCTTTGTTCTCGATCAGGGAAACTGGCGCGTGGTCATTCTGAGCGTTGCGGGTGAGGACGGCACGCGGCTGGAGCAAATCGCATCGGTTCCCACGGGCCGCTATCCGTATGCGCTGGCGCTGGCGCCGGATGGCAAGCGGCTGTATGTGACCAACACCGGGCTCTTCGAGTACACAGCGATCCGTAATTCGGACGGAAGCCCTCGCGACGCGGAACATGACCCCGGCCTGCGCTTTCCTCCCTTTGGATACCCATCCAAAGCCGCGCGCCAGGGCACGGTGGTGGAAGGCAAAAAGGTTCCAGGACTGGGCGATGAGAACTCGGCCGAAGGCAGCTCCCTGTGGACTTACGACACCAGCAATCCGGCCAGCCCGGCGATTACGGCGAAGCTGCGCCTGGGTGCGAAGATTACCGAAGAACGCGGCGCGACGATCGGCGGAGCAGCGCCTACAGGCGTAGCCGCCAATGCAACGGCGGTATATGTGGCGCTGGCGCACCAGGACGCGGTGGCGAAGATAAGCGCGGACGGCAAAACGCTGCTTGCGCAGACGGAGCTGTCGCCATTTACCGCGCCTGAATTCAAGGATGCCAATGGCCATCCGCTGCGCGGCATAATGCCGAGCGGCATCGGCGTGCAAGCGGGCCGAGTGTACGTGGCTGAGTCCGGCATCAACGCAGTGGGTGTGCTCGATGAAACCAATCTCCGCGTGATCGAGCACATTCCGGTCGGCTGGAATCCGTCAGCGCTCGCCTTTTCGCCGGATGGAAAATTCCTCTACGTAACCAACGCCAAGGGCAAAGGCGCGGGGCCGAATGGCGGAAAGAACTACGATATTTTTTTACCGACCTACGTTGGTTCGCTCGATTTCGGAAGCCTCTCGATTCTGGAGCTAAGCGCTCTGCGCGATGCGGAAGCTCTTACGAAGACCGTCCTCGACACCAATCTGGTTGCATCCCGCGAGCGCGCGCAACTGCCGCATCTCAAGCATTGCTTCCTGATCGTCCGCGAGAACCGCACTTACGATGAAATGCTCGGCGACGTTGCCGGCGCAAATGGCGATCCCAGCATTGCGCGCTTTGGGCTGGACGGCTGGACGGAGGAGAACAGGCAGGTAAAGCATCTCAAGGTCACTCCGAACCTGCACGCCATAGCCGCGCGCTTTGCCATCAGCGACAACTTCTACGTGGATTCGGACGTCTCCGCCGATGGGCATCGCTGGGTGGTCGGCGCCAATCCCACGCCGTTCTTCAACACGGCATGGACTTCAGGCTACGGCGACAGACGTAAAGGCGGCGGCGAAGAGCCCGGCCGCCGCGCCATCTTTGGCGGAGCGGATGCGCCCATGCCCGAAGATGAACCGCAGTTCGGCACCCTGTGGGAGCACATCGCCAACTCCTACAAATCCGGCAAGGGCATTCTGAACTACGGCGAGAGCCTCGAAGTCGAAGGCGGAGACGAGCGCGATGGAACCTTCCCTGAAGGCCAGCGGCTCTACCTCAACTCGCCGATTCCGCGCCCCGTCTTTGAGGCGACCGACCGCAATTTCCCCACCTTCAACCTCGGCATTCCCGACCAGTTGCGCTTTGAGGAGTTCAAGAAGGACTTCAGTGAACGGCTCGCGAAAGGCGAAATTCCCGCGCTGATTGTGATCCGGCTGCCCAACGACCACACGACACGCGCGCGCCCCGGCGACGGCTACCCGTATCGCGTCTCCTACGTGGCGGACAACGACCTGGCGCTGGGAAAGATTGTGGAGTATCTCTCCACCACGTCCATCTGGCGCGACTCCGCGCTCTTTGTCACCGAAGACGACGCGCAGGCCGGCGTGGATCACGTCGATGCCCACCGCAGCATTCTCGGCATTGCCAGCCCGTGGCTCAAGCCCGGCGCTGTTTCGCACTCGCATACTGACTTCGGCTCCATCACCCGCACCATGGACGGGCTGCTCGGCCTTGGCCCCATGAATCTTGAGGACGCACTCGCCGGCTCGCTCACAGGCATCTTTGAAACTGGACCCGATGCGGCGCCGCACATGGAGCCATTCACCGCTGTTCCCTCCGATCCGCGCATCTTTGCCCCGGAGAACGCGAAGATCGCCAAGCCGAAGACCAAACGCGAGGCAGCCGAGCTGCTCGACATGGACGATGCGGATGAAATCAGCAAGCACCTGAACAGCACACGGTCTACTCTTCGCAAGCCGGATAACGACTAAGGAAACTCTGATTAAGTGGCACGAACGGTAGGTCACGGCTTCAGCCGTGACATAAATGCATCAAAATCAATGCGGCTTTAGCCGCTGAGGTATGCTTCACGGACTTAATCAGACCTTCCCTAACGGCATATCCATCTCGATCGCGGAAGCCGGCTCACGCAAACGGAATGTGGCAATCCTGTTTGTGGCCGCCGAATTTTGCACAGAAATTACGGGACATGACTGTTGTCCTTGACTTTGCGCGCTTGCGTTTACACGCTGCTCACATGCGGTTCATGCGTCAGTAATCAAGCTTCTTTACGCTGATTGCAGTTCAATCAGCCTGAATCTGACGCAACACATACTCATACCCTCCCTTCCACAGGGATATATAAACGTGGCGCACCGATCTGGCCCTGGCTTCATTTCTCGATTGGTGCCGGAGCTCCAAATCTACAACCCACTCACGAAACACAGTCAATACTTTTGAGGAGGCAGTCTTCCATGTCTGAAAGGAAATCGAACTTTATGCGGTCCTGTTCGAGATTATTCGTCTCGCTCGGGCTGCTTATGGCTCTCGTGCTCGCATGTCCATTCGCGCGCTCGCAGGCAACACAAGGCTCCATCATCGGCGTAGTGAAAGATGCCAAGGGAGCCGTAGTTCCCGGCGCGCAGATCACTCTGACCAACACGGACCTTGGCGCCATCCGTGTCACCAAATCGACCGGCACCGGAGACTACTCCTTCTCCGACGTCGTCGCTGGCCACTATACGCTGGTCGTTGAGTTCCCCGGATTCGAGAAGTTCGAAATCACCAATCTCAGTCTCGAGGTTCGCCAGCAGCTCCGCCTCGATGCCCAGCTCTCCGTTGGCGCAGTACAGCAGCAGGTGCAGGTTTCCGGCGACGTCGTCTCGGCCATTCAGACCGACACGCCCACAATCAGCGGCACCTTTACCGCCGATGATGCCAACGGCCTCCCCGTCAACACCCGCGCCAGCGCCAGCGGCACCTCCGCGGCCAACATCTTCGCGGCGCTCCCCGGCGTGCAGGCTGACCCATCCGGCCTCTCGCTCCAGGGCGCTCTGCCTTACCAGATGGACGTCACCGTAGACGGCGTAACCACCCTGAACGCCGCCGGCGGCGGCTTCATCACAAACGCCTTCCCCTCTACCGAGGGCATCAACGAAATCCGCGCCGACGGCGTCCTCGCCAATGCGGAATTCGGCGATCCCGCGCAGGTCGTCGTCACCACCAAGGGCGGCACCAACAAATTTCACGGCTCCGCATTCACCTACTATCAGGACAACAACTGGAACGCAAGCCCCTACAGCTACACGCCCTTCACCAAGCCGTCCTATCACGGCACCACCTTCGGCGGCTCCTTCGGCGGCCCCGTCATCCTGCCGAAATACAACGGCACCAACAAAAGCTTCTTTTTCGTTGACTACGAAGGCTGGCGCTACCCCGCGAAAACCCCTCTGTCCGAGGTCGTGCCCTCCACCGGCATGGTACAGGGCGACTTCTCCGGCTACTCGGACGCGAACGGAAATCCCATCACTCTCCGCGATCCCAACACCGGCGCGAACTGCGGAAACAATCTCGCGAATTGCGGTCTGAGCATCAATCCCATTGCCGCCGCCACTCTCAAGCAGTTCTACCCCACTCCCAATATCGGCAACCCCGCCACCTATGTCGATAACGGCGTGCCCAACTGGACGCAGAACGTAGACATCAGCGCGCATTCCGACCAGTTCGACGTCCGTGGCGACAAATACTTCGGCTCCAACCAGAAGTTTCTTCTCTGGGGCCGTTATTCCCAGAAGAGCTTCCCCACCGTTTCGCAGGAAGAGCTCCTCGTTCCCTCCTCGCAGAACGTCAACACCAACAAGGTGCTCCGCGTCGATACGAACTGGACCGTCTCGCCCAACCTGATCAACGAAGGCGGCTACGCCTTCACCCGCGTCTGGACCGGTAAAACCAACCCCTTCAACGGAAATGCGTGGACCAATGGGGAAGGCTTCGTGGGACTGCAGAATCTCTACTTCAACGGCGTCCCTGAGATGGACTTCAACAACATCCAGGCCCTCGGAGTGGATCGCCTCACCAGCCTCGGCAGCTCCATCACCAGCATCTACAGCGACACGCTGATCTGGACCAAGGGCCGCCATACCATGAAGTTCGGCGGCGACGTCCAGACCCTCGGAGCCCAGAGCGCCCTCGGCTTCAACGGCGCTGACAACTACGGCACCTACTATTTCAACGGCGGCGGCAATAGCGTTGGCGTTTACACCGGCATCGACTTTGCAGACTTCCTCACCGGCATTCCCAACGCTACCTTCTACGACGTCGTCTCCCAGGACAACAATGGCATCTCACAGCATTACCATGCCTTTGCCCAGGACGACTGGCGCGTCAGCCAAAACCTCACCCTCTCCTACGGCATCCGCTATGAGCTGCACCCCGGCTATCACGACAAGGGCGGCGACATCGGCAACTTCGATCCGTCCCTCCCGCTCGCCGGTCGCTCCATTTATATGAAGGGCTTCCAGAGCCTGCTCGCGCAGCCCTTTCTCCAATCGGCCAACGCCTGCGATCCCGACGGCGTGAATGACACGAATAGCGCTGTGGTCAACGGCGCGCCCTGCATGCCGGTGCTGAATAACGTGGCTGCCGGTTACCCCATCGGCCTCAAGAAGTATCCTCATCTGCGCTTCATGCCCCGCTTCGGCGTAGCGTATCGCCCGTTTGGCAATGACAAGACCGCCATCCGCGCCGGCTTCGGCATGTACAACATCAACTTGCTGGGCTCCAACTTCTACTCCCTCACAGGAACACTGCAGGCCTACACCCAGCAGTACAACAACAACCCCACTGCCTCCTGCGGCGGCGCGCCCTGCAAGCCTACCTGGACCTGGCCTACGGTTTACGCTGGCTCGGGCGGCGCGGCAGGCGTCGGCGCCTACGGCTCGGACTACTTCGGCACCGCCAACTCCGCAAACTGGAAGGACCCCTATACCGAACAGTGGTCTCTCAGCATTGACCGCGACCTCGGCCAGGGCTATGCCGTTCGCGCATCCTACATCGGTTCGGAGACCCATCAACTCATCTGGGCTCCAGATGAAAACACGCTACCCTTCTCGACCACTCTCTCGGCCTACAATGCCGACTACTCCCAGCGTCTCTTCCCCAACTGGGGCCGCATCAACAACCGCATGACGGGCGCCAACGAAAGCTATCACTCGCTCCAGCTCGCGGCTTCGCACCGCCTCCAGCACGGCATCGAGTACAACTCCACCTTCACCTGGGCCAAGAACCTGGCCGATAACCAGGGTCCAGCCAACGGCGGTTTCGCAGGGGAAAGCGGCGGTAGCCGTGCCACCTCCGTCATTGACCGCGCGGCAGATTTTGGCGATGTCTTCGGCACCCGCCGTCTGCGCTGGAACACCACCGGACTCTACGACCTGCCCATCGGCCGCGGCAAGGCCTTTGGCGGCGGTATGAATCACATAACGGACACCTTCATCGGCGGCTGGCGCCTCTCCAGCATCTTCACCTTCCAGACAGGCAACTACAATGTGCCCTACTTCCCGGATGGAGAGGGCGACCCCTCCGGCACAGGCTCCGGCCTCGACGACTCGCTCGAAGGCTGGGATCCCTCCCACCGTCCGCAGTACGCTGATCAGGTGTCGGGTGTCAGTTGGAAATCCGGCGCCAGGAAACGCACCATGTGGGTCAACCCCTCGGCATTCACCTGCCCAGGAGATCCCTCCTGGACCCCTGGCCACGGCTGCTACACCGGTGCCGGCTTCAACGCAAACGGAACTCAGCGCCAGGCCTTTGGCCCCGGCTCCGAGCATCCGCTGCCCATCGGCCGCTTCGGCAATGCCCGCAATGGCGTCGTTGAAGGTCCCGGACTCGTCAACCTCTCCACTGGACTCAACAAGGCCTTTGCCATTACCGAGCGTTATCGCCTCAAGATTGAAGGAACCTTCACCAACGTCCTCAACCATGCCAACCTCGGCGACCCGGACTTGAACCTCAGTTCAGCCAGCTTCGGCATCATCGGCGGCACAATCGGCTCTGACTTCGGAGGCGCGCGTACGGCCCAGATCGCGGCAAGGCTCGAGTTCTAATCTCCAACGCAACACAACAAAGCGGCGTGGACCTCACAGTCCACGCCGCAACTTTTTGCGGAAAGCCGGGTGCCCCTGGTCTCGATTTTGAGACCAGGGGAAGCACTCCCCTCAACCCACTACGGAAGGATGTCGTCCCTGCTGTGCATCTTTCAGTCGGAGCCAGGAACCCGCTTTCCCTTATCCCTTGTCCCTTTTTCCCCGCCTTTTCCCTCATTACCAAAGTCCAATACCCTTTCGTACCCAAACCCCCTCCAAATACTTTGCACAAAATTACCCCCATATATGCTCTACTCATAATCAGCAACAGGAAAAGCCCGAATCCCAACGGATTCGGGCTTTTCCTGTTGCTCAATCACGTCGCGGCAGTAAAAACTGTCTCAACCCCGTAACTTGTTGATTCCATGAAATAGAGGGATGAAAAGGCGAACAAAACAATTCACCCTGATTTTTACCTGTAAGCCTATTAAAAAGAGAACCTTACATCGGACAATACCATTTTTTTATTTTTTTTTGGTAACCTCTTTCAGTTAATTAAGTGGTAACCCCCTGTCTGCTTTCCAACGGCATAGTAAAGAAACACCGCAATCCCAGCCGGGGAAAGCGGCTTTTTGCTTTCTCGTCGAACAGGACTGTGAACCGGCCCACCGAGCTGTGAATCTGTGAGCCGGAAAAAGGGTGCAAGCCAATGCAAATCAACAATTTACGCGAGCCATTCCCCACAGTCTCACAGCAGCATGGCATCTCACGGGAACTGTGAAGCCGCCTATAACCGAATGAAAGAAAAGAACTTACGGAAGAGCGCCGCACAAGGTAGTTCACTCAACTGTGAAGCTGTGAGATAGAAACGCTCAGCTCTCCAGATACTCCCAGAACGAGTCCACCAGCTCCGCCCCATGCTCGTTGAGAATCCGCCGCGCAGCCCGCTCAATCTCCTCGATCATTCCATGCAGATAATCCCGCGAGCGGGAGATCGCCGCAATGCCAATCGTCGCCGACTGCCAGGTCGTATCCTCATCCATCTCCGCCACAGAAGCATTGAAGCCCTGCCGCAGTTGGTCCTTCAGCGAGCGCACCACCTGCCGCCGATCCTTGAGCGACCGCGAATGTTCGATACGAATTTCAAGCGTGAGCTGAGCAACAGGCATAAAGAATGGTAGGCCGGGGATTTATCCCCGGCAATTCGATTCACACAAAGATTACGGGCCTTTAGGCCCTCCGGTCTGCGCTTTTCCCGAACTTATTCCGCCAACTGCGCCAGTTGTTTCTCCGTAGGCTTCGGCGTGAACAAGCTTACGACAATCATCAGCACAACAGCCACGAACAGCGCAGGAAAGATCGCATCGCGAGCGGCGATGACAGCGGGCAGGTTGTTATGCACTGCTTTCAAATCCCAGGTAAGCGTCACCAGCGTGCCGCCGGCAATGGCAGAAACCGCGCCCCACGACGTTACGCGCTTGGAATAAAACGCCGCAAGTACGACAGGCGTGAGCGCAGCGGAATAAATGGTGTAGGCCCACAGCATCTTCTGCAAAATGCTCTCCGCATACACGGCCTGATAGAGCGCCCAACAGCCCAGCAGCACCACAGCCAGGCGCGAAACAATCAGGACTCGCTTGTCTGAAGCGCCCGGCGAGATGTAGCGCACAAATACATCGTTGACGAGATTTGTCGCCGGCGAAAAGAGATAATTCGAAGCCGTCGAAATCACCTTGGCAAAGACCGCGCCCAACAGCAGCGCGCCCATCAGCGCGGGCAGCCCATGCCGCGCCGTATATGGAATGATCTCGCGCGGATGCAAAGCAACTTCTCCGGTGGGATAAAGCGCGCGGCCAAAAACCGCAATCGCCACAATCAGTGTTTCCAGAACCAGCGTGCCCACAATCCATCCGCCCACGGAAACCTTCGCGTCGCGCTCAGACTTGGCAGAGAAGAATTTTTGATACATCACTTGGTTGCCCAGCATGAGCAACAGCGTGGGCACCAGAAATTCAAGGCCCTTGATCACACCAAAGACCACCGGCTGCTCTACTCCGTGCGGGTCGATGCGGAAATTCCCAAGCCAGGTGAAGTACGCGGGCGGCAGCGATGTATGCAGCCCCGCCCATCCGCCGGCCTCAGCCAGCAGCCACGGCGCGGCAATCACGCAGATCACCGTCACCAGCGAACCGATCGCCACATCCATATATGCCACAGAGGACATACCAGCGAGCGCCGTAGAGACGATGACGAAGGCCGCAATCAGATATGTGCCCATCTGCGCAGAGATGGTCTCCGGAAAGATGAGGTGCAGCACATCGCCGCCGCCCTTGAACTGGTAGCTGGTAATGCCCACGTAGGCAAAGAGGATAGCGAAAGTGCCGAGCACGCGCGCCGTCTGGTTGTAGCGCGCCTCCAGCAAGTCCGGCAGCGTGAACTGCGCAAATTTTCGCGCGCGTGGAGCAATGAAATAAATAAGCAGCAGCCCAAGCCATCCGCCGGCAGGTTGCCATAGAGCGGCAAAGCCGTTCTTGTAGGCATTCTCAGCTCCGGCAAAGAGCGAACCCGCGCCGATCCACGAGGTAAGCAGCGTAAGCACCAGCACCAGCGCGGGCAGTGAGCGCCCGGCCACCAGGTAATCGTCTTTGGTTTTCACGCGTGAAGTGCGATAAAGCGCGACGGCAAGCAGCGCGACAGCAATGACCACCAGAACCACAACGTACAGAACAGACATGCAGGAGCCCCCACAGGCAGAATTCGCGAGTATACGCTTCTCGATGCAGTGTACCGAATCGAAGGAGCTAGCCTGTCAGCCGGAGCGCGGCAAGCGTGCAGCTCGCCACACATTGACCCAAGCTGTAAACCCTTGTTAAACTGATTCTGCGGGGTGGAGCAGCCCGGTAGCTCGTTGGGCTCATAACCCAAAGGTCGTAGGTTCAAATCCTACCCCCGCAACCAA
>NZ_JBEKYX010000170.1:0-5917 GCF_049510455.1 Occallatibacter sp.
TTGAAATAATTGGTGGACCTGATCGGGATCGAACCGATGACCTCTTCCATGCCATGGAAGCGCGCTCCCAGCTGCGCCACAGGCCCACATAAGGAAAAATGCAACTTTTCTATTTTCGCTGTTCGCGCCCAATTCGTCAATCAACCTTGCACGCAGCCGGCAAAGCCGATGCAATTCCCGCCACAATCAATCTGACTCCTTCTTCAAATCGGGAATCGTGATTGGTAAACATCTCGGCTCCAGCCTCCGCCGCAAGCGGGTAAAGCTCCTTATTTACGCGCTGCTCCCGCATCTCCAGGGCATATTGCTCATTCGGCATTCCCGGCGCAACGTCCATCGCCTGCTCCTCAATCACAAACCCCACCGTATAGCTATAAAGCGTGGTCAGCGCCACCACGGCCTGCCGCAGAGAAAAGCCCGCCAACGTAAATCTCCGCAGGCTCATATCCATCGCCTCAAACATCTTCGTATCGGTCAAATAAGTTCCGCTGGCCATCTTCGCCCCATCCCGATAGCGCAAAAACGTTCTCCGCAGGCTTGTGCAATACACAAATGCCAGCTCCTGCCAGCCTGGCAACTCGCCCCACTTCGGTTCGCCTTCCAGAGCCTCACGCAAAACCTGCGTTCCCATCTCATCCAGCAGCTCCTGCTTATTTTTGAAATGCCAATAAATCGCCGGCGCCTGCACTTCCAGCCGCGCCGCCAGCTTGCGCAGCGTCAATCCCTCCAGGCCGCCCTCATTTAATACAACAATGGCGTGGTGCAGAATAAGCTGTCGATCGAGCGGCATGAAAATAGTCTAGCATTTTTAATTTAACATTGTTAAATTAAACTTAACAATGTTAAGGAGGGCTTCCCAATGAAAGCTGCCGTCGTAAATACCCCCGGTGAACTGCCCAAATTTCAGGACTTCGATGAACCCACCCTGCAGGAAGGTGAAGTTCTCATACACGCTCGCGCCGCAGGCGTCCACCCTGTCGTGAAATCCATCGCTTCCGGCGCGCATTATTCCGCCAGCGGATCAGGCCCCATCATTCCCGGCGTCGATGGCGTCGGTACGCTCGAAGACGGTACCCGCGTCTACTTCGGCGGAGCCCGCAAGCCCTGGGGAACCATGGCCGAGCGCGTCGCCGTGCCGCGTTCCATGTACATTCCTGTTCCCGACGGAATCGATAATGTCACCGCCGCGGCCATTGCCAATCCCGGCATGTCCGGCTGGGTCGCGCTCAAAGATCGCGCCGGCCTGCTTCCAGGAGAAACCGTTCTCATCCTCGGCGCCACCGGCGTCGCTGGCCAGCTTGCCATCCAGGTCGCCCGCCAGATGGGAGCAAAGCGCATCGTCGGCGCTGGCCGCAATGTAGACGCACTCCGTAGCGCAGGCCTTGATGAAGTCATCGCGCTCAACCAGCCCGAAGACGATCTCCGCAAGGCATTCGTCGCGGAAGCCGTCGCTGGCATCGATGTAGTCATCGATTACCTCTGGGGCCGTCCGACTGAGCTCTTGTTGGAAGCTCTTGCCAAGGGATTCAAAGCCGAAGCCACGCACCGCACCCGCCTCGTGGAAGTCGGCGCAAGCGCCGGTCCCAGCATCACTCTGCCTGCCTCCATCCTTCGCAGCATTGATCTCACCATTCTCGGCAGCGGATTCGGTGCCGCATCCATCGATCGCATCTTCGCAGCCGTCTCAGAGCTCTTCGCTCTGGCAGCCGAAGGAGCGCTCAAAGTCGATGTGGACGTAGTTCCGCTCTCCGATGTGGAAACAGCCTGGAACCGCGCCAACAAGGGCCGCCGCATCGTTCTAACGGTTTGAAACCTTGCGCCCGGTCAGCCGTCAAATCTTTATCAGGAACACTTTCCTCCGCTGCGGTGTCTAAGGAATCAGGAAGTTAAAAAGTGTGCTGCAGAGCACACGCTGATTCCTGCGGAACATGCAGATTGCTGTAATAATGTGGAGGAAACTGGGTTTGCAGACGGACCTCACAATGGGCAATCTAGCCAGCGCATTGGCGCTCCACTCCGATGAAGCTGCTCTCGTAGCTGAGCTGCGAGCCGGCTCGGAAGAGGCCTTTGCATGGCTCATCTCGCGCTACCATCAGCCCATTTATTCGCTGCTGGCGCGCACCGTGCAGGATCGCGCGGATGCCGCGGATCTCACCCAGGAAGTCTTCGTAAAAGTCTTCCGCGGAGTCTCCAGCTTCCACGGTGAGTCCTCGCTCCGCACCTGGATCTACCGCATCGCCCTGCGCGAAGCCTCCAACCAGCGCCGCTGGTGGATGCGTCACAAGCAGCAGGAAGTGCCCATCGAGCAGGAGATTTACGAAAACGATTCGTCCGCGCCCATCCGGCTGAAAGAAATGCTCGTCGATCCGGCCGAATCGCCCTTTGACACTGTCCTGCACGCGGAAACTCGCGCCCGCGTGGAAGCCGCGCTGGCCGAAGTTCCCGAGCCATACCGCACCACGCTCATCCTGCGCGATATTGAAGGTTTTGTGTATGAAGAGGTTGCCGAAATGCAGGGAGTCAACCTCGGCACCGTCAAATCCCGGCTGGTCCGCGGACGCGCTTGTCTTAAGCAGATCCTGACCCGCTCCAATGTTCCAACCCGCTTCGCAAGCCATGCGCTGAATTTACGAGAGGGGGCGCAATGAACGGCTGCACAGCCATGCAGGCAAAATTTTCCGAATATCTCGATGGCCGGCTCACCGGCGTAGAGATGCAGCGCATCGCCTCTCATCTGGAGCAGTGCCTCCACTGCAGCGCTGAGTGGGCCTCACTGCGCAACGTCCAGTCGTCGCTCGCGGCTCTCGGCCCCATGCAGGAGCCAGATCATCTGCTGCTCCGCATCCGCGTAGCCGTAAGTCAGGAGCGCGCGCGCAGCAGCCAGGGCCAATTCCGCTGGCTCTCGCTGGCATGGAAGAATTCAGTCGGGCCGTTTCTGCTGCAGGCATCGGCGGGCTTCGCCTCCGCCGTGCTGCTGCTCGGCACGGTAGCCGTCATGGTCGGCATTGTCAGCAACCCGCCCATGGTTCAGGCCGGTGACGAGCCGCTCGGCAACTCCACCGCGCCGCGCCTGCTCTACTCCATTGGTGGATCGGAAAACAACGACATTGCCGCGCTCTCAGGCCCGGTGGTCGTGGAAGCCTATGTCAACGGCCAGGGCGCCGTCTACGACTTCCGCATCGTCTCCGGCCCCAACGATTCCCAGACCCGCGCCGCCGTGCAAAACCTGCTGCTGGTCAGCAAATTCGAGCCGGCCCGCTTCTTCGGTCAGCCCGTCCGCGGCCTCGCCGTGCTCTCCTTCTCAGGCGTCTCCGTCCGCGGATAGACGCGAGCAGTGGATCAGGCTGAATTGGAATTATGTCATGGCACGACTTCAGTCGTGCTGGGTTAACAAAAAGATCAGTGGGCTTTAGCCCCCGTGTTCAAAACCAATCCACTCCACCAAATTCATCCTTTCGATGGCCCTTCCTAGTTACCCAATCCCGGTAACGGTATTGTCCAGATGAGGTTCGAGTCCGGCATTGTGAGATATGCCACGTTAAGATTGGGATCGACCGCAATGGCGGTCACTGGGGATGGTGTCGCCACTGAGTCGAATACATAATTATCTGCTATATCCGTGATCGTGAACCCTGTAGGAGTGGCTGTAACGGCCACCCAGGCGTCGTATACCACCACAGGGGGGCCTCCGGGTTGATTGAAGTTGATAACCGGTGATGTCGATGTACCGACTAGGATCCCAGTGAATGCCCGCACGTCCGCTTTCGTACTGGCATCCAGGTGTGTCCCGATCGAGGAGACTGCCACTGAATTGGCCGGGGTATATGTTCCGCCTGGAGTTACATTGGCCGGATTCAGTTGATCGTCGTACACGTTTCCACTGGAATCGGCAGTAACTGCCACGATTTGGCCCACCTGATCGCTGTATCCGAGGGACAAGAGCGTTTTGCTGGTTGTCTCGGTGGCTGTTACGGTCATATTTTGGGTATTGACCTCGGTCAAAAAGCCGACGCCTCCAACCCATAGAATCCCCGCTGAGGTCAGCGCCAAGGATGTCGGCTTGCCGCCTACGGCGATCGTGTTGGTCACAGCGTTTGTCGTCAGGTTCACTTGCGTGACCGTACCATCCGTGTAATTAGCGACATAAGCGCTGCCGCCCGTGGAGCCAACAGCTAGTGCGACTGGCTGGTTGCCCACCGTCACGGTGGCAACAGGCGCGTCAGTGACTGTATTGAGAATCGTGACCGTGTTTGATCCGGAATTGGCTACGATCGCGCGCACCGATCCAGAAATAATCGTTGTGGTGTAACCACTGCCGCTAGTCGTCGTGTTAGTGACAGGGCTTGCAGCATAGGTGGCAACCGCAATCGGATTAGCTCCCACGCTCACCTTGGCGCTGCCGATCATAACCTGGGGAAACTCTGATTAAGTGGCACGAACGGTAGGTCACGGCTTCAGCCGTGACATAAATGCAGCAAAATCAATGCGGCTTTAGCCGCTGAGGTATGCTTCACGGACTTAATCAGACCTTCCCTGGAAAGTTCCCCGCCTCATAGTCAGTGTAGCCAGAGTATTGAATCGTATTCGTTATTGTTGCATTCCCAGAGATCGGGCTACAATAGGGTGGCTCTTGTACCCAATGGTCCCAATTTGAGGGTAGCTCGAGATTCTGTGGCTGGTAGATTGCCGGGCTCAGGGGGTTAGTGGGATTCTGTGCAGTCTGCCCCGAATAGGTAGTGAGCGTCCCTCCTGTGGGTGTGGCACCACCAGGTTCAAGTTGGCCCCAAACAAGGAATTCCTGGCATCGGGACTTGCACGAGAACGTTTCCACCGCACTCCATGCAGTTTTCTGTGATCCATTGCGTCGTTTGAAGAGTCAACTTCGTCGCAGTGCTCTTACACCCGATCAAAGAGATCAGAACCGCCATTAGGGCTGTTGTAGTCATTAGTCGCGCGACCACTATCATATCTTTCTCCTTTCAAGTCGATTGCGGACTCTGCTATTGCTAGATTCCCATGGCTTGGAGTAATTTGCTGAAGAGGACCATGTTGGCTGTGGTCCGATGCGAGTCTAAGTATTGATCAAGTCTTAGGCTTGCATTCTCCGCAGAGCTTTCGGCGCGAAACGACTCGCCAGCACGAGGAAGGGGCTGGCCTTGAGGGACGATAACTACCCCTCCATTGTTGAACGTGAGAAGGATCGTGAGCAAAACTGCCTCCTCGGGAAGGCAAGAGGTCGGATGCTCTTTTATGGAGGTCAGAACCGGGGCATTTCCCGCTAGAACCAGTCGAATACGATGCACCGTTTGGGCGTCGGTTTGAATGGGCGTGGCGTGGCTATCTTGTATCTGAGCCATTAGCCCATTAAACGCTGCAGCGACGGCGTCCTCCGGGATATATTGTCTCGGGTCGTGTCGCGCCACCTGATCCGCCGATGCGAGACGGTGCGCTAGCTCAGCCGCATCGCCCTGACTGACGTGTAACGCCGCAGCCCCCATCAGATCCATTGCATATTTCAGGCCACCTTCGGGGCTGTCTGCGTGCTGTGCGTATGTGCTGAGTGTGTTTAGATAGGCACTTGGACGGCCCGCTACGGGGGAGCCAGCTGTTTGAGCACTCAGGAGTGAGGTCATGATCATAGTGGCCGGGACAACTACCACAGACAACACGATCCATAGCATCATCCGATGGGGCATAAGCGAAACCCCTTCGCACCAACTGAAAGCGACGCCTGAAGATTCTCAGATACGCAGGTTAGATGGGATAATAGCCCTCCGGCCGTTGCCCGTCAACCCTTAGGGAACCTCTGCGTAGGGTCGTGATTTCCTGAGGGCATCGAGAGTTGAAGGTAGCTGAGTAGTTTGGGCTGGTTTGAGATCGGTTGTATTCGTTTCGAGGCCTGTTTTCCGGCCTCTGG
>NZ_JBEKYX010000171.1:0-5814 GCF_049510455.1 Occallatibacter sp.
CTGGCGGAGTTTGGGGCGCGGTATGCCGACCGGACGGAGAAGGACTGGGAGGAGTTGAAACGGTCTGGTAAGGCTCGCTTGAGCAAGGCAAGTTCGACCGCTAAAAAGTCATCCAGCAAAAAATAGATGTTAAGTATGCTTGACATCTATCAAGGCTGTGTCTAGGATGGCTTAGTAAAGTCTGCCTGACATGGCTGCTCAGCTTTCATATCGGATTGAGAACAAGGTGAAGGAACTTCGGCTGGCTCGCGAGTGGACGCAGGAGCAGCTGGCGGAAGCTGCTGGTGTTTCGCGGCAGAGCATTATTTCCATTGAGCGGAACCGGTATGTGCCGAGCCTGGAACTGGCACTGATTTTTGCGCGCATCTTTGCCTGCGCGACAGACGAAATTTTTCATTTGGAGGCGCTCAAATGAGCCATCCCTTAACGCGTGTTCCTTTTCTTGGGCAGTTTGTTGATGAGCGGTTTCTGGAGCATCGGCGCAAGGCATCTAGCGTTGCCGGAATTATTACGGCTGTGCTGGCGCTGGTTGTGCTCGAGTATCGCCTGATGCGCTATGGCGTTTTTGATTGGGAGCTGGCCGCTGTGGCGGCGGTGTTTATTGCGATCAAGATGGGGCTGTTTCTGTGGTACCGGTTTCGCGACTGAACTTCCAATGTTCTTGAGAGGAGAAGACGAATATGTGCCTGACCGATGGCAATGATTCCAAAAAACTGCGCTGGATGTTTGTGTTTGCGAATGGCTGCCTGGCTGCGGGATTGATGCTGCGGCTTTTTGTTCCTGCAAACGGAATCATTCCGCCTGATGCGCTCCATTTTTTGGTGGGTATGCTGCTCGGCATTTCCATTGCAATGAATTTCCATGTTGTCCAGATGCGCAGGCGTAACCGTAAGAACCGCGCGTAAGTGAAGAGGAGCTGCCTGTGTTTGTTGAATTAGTTTCCAGATACGCATTACTGGCCGGATTTGTATTTGCCGGCCTGAAGCTGATTGCAACGATCCTTCAAATCCTGTTCGCCAAGGGCGATTATCGTCGTCTTCCAGATACAGTCGTGTTTCGGACGGTCTATATTGTGGGCAAGGTGACGCCTGCTCTGGCTGCGGCATCGTTCTGTGCGCTGGCAATGCTGCGACATGATCGCGAACATAGCTGGGTATATGGGATTCTCGCTGTCTTTGCTGCATTGCTGGCGGTGTTTGTGGTACGTCTCCGCAGGCAAGGGCGATTTTTCGGCGGGCTCAATATGCTGTCGAACTGGCGCAAGAATCGCGCCTGACTGCTTGTGTATTGTCCTTAGCGCGGAGAGTCGTTTGCATGACTGCGGCTTCTATACTTGAGGCAGCATGAGTCAATCGATAGAAGCACCCGTACGCACACGTTCCCAGGCATTGCAGCAGCGCGCTGAGCGCTTGTTTCCCGGAGGGGTGAATTCGCCGGTGAGGGCTTTTCGCGCGGTGGGCGGAGGCGCACCGTTTCTGGAGAGCGCAGCGGGCGCATGGCTGACGGATGCGGATGGGAACCGGTACATCGACTACTTCGGCTCATGGGGGCCGATGATTCTGGGTCATGCGTTTCCGCCGGTGGTGGAGGCGATTGAGCGCGCGGCGCGGAAGGGTGCGAGCTTTGGGGCCTCGACGGCTGCCGAAGGCGACCTGGCTGAGCGCGTGATGGCGTGCTATCCGGCGATTGAGAAGATGAGGTTTGTTTCGAGCGGGACGGAAGCGACGATGTCGGCGATTCGGCTGGCGCGGGCGGCGACTGGGCGCGATGTGATTGTGAAGTTTGAGGGCTGCTACCACGGGCATGCGGATGGGCTGCTGGTGAAGGCTGGATCGGGTGTGGCTACGTTTGGGATTCCGGGTTCGGCGGGTGTGCCGGAGGCGGTGGCGAAGCTGACGCTGGCGCTGCCTTACAACGATCTGGATGCAATGGAAGAGGCGTTTGCGGCGCATAGAGGCGAGATTGCGGCTGTGATTCTGGAGCCGGTGGTGGGGAATGCTGGGTGCATTCTGCCTGCTTCAGGGTATTTGGAGGGGCTGCGCGCGATTACGCGCCGCGAGGGCACGCTGCTGATTGCCGATGAGGTGATGACGGGCTTTCGGCTGGCGCTGGGCGGAGCAGTAGAGCGCTACAGGATGGAGCCGGATCTGATTACGCTGGGCAAGATTGTGGGCGGCGGGCTGCCAGTGGGGGCGTTTGGCGGGAGGGGCGAGATTATGGATTTGCTGGCGCCGCTGGGGCCGGTTTATCAGGCCGGGACGCTGAGCGGAAATCCGCTGGCGATGGCTGCGGGGATTGCTACGGTTGGATACTTGCAGGAACATGCGGGTGAGGTGTATCCGCGGCTGGAGGCAACGGCAAAGGCTGTGTTTGATGGTGTTGCGGCTGAGGCTGCGAAGGCCGGTGTGGCGCTGACGACCAATCGCGTGGGGTCGATGGGGACATGGTTCTTTACGCTGGATGAGGTGACGAATTACGACGAGGCGGCGAGGTCGGATACGGCGGCGTTTGGAAGATTCCATCGGGCGATGCTGGATCAGGGAGTCTGGCTGCCACCGTCGCAGTTTGAGGCGGCGTTTGTGAGTACGGCGCATGGGGATGCTGAGATCGCGCGGACGATTGATGCGGCTCGGGGTGCGTTCCGGCCGTTGTAACGCGACTCGGCTGCTCACTTCCCTAGCAGACTTGCAATTGTGCGCATGGGTAAAACCAGCCGCATGGATTCTGGAAGATGAATAAATCCGTGCGCTGCGTAGAACTTTGCGGCACGCTCGTCAATGGCGTCGACGACAACCATAGACGAGCCAACCACGTCCGCGTTTTCAGATGCTTTTCGCAGCGCTTCCGCTAATAAAATTGCACCAAGGCCCTGTCCGTGAAACTCCTCATGGACTGCAAGCCGGCCCAGCAGCGTAGCGCTTACCAGCGGGTAACGCGGGATATGTTTCTTTGCTTCTTCCGGGATGCTACCGGGTGCAAGAGCATAGGAGCAGAGGGTAAAGTAGCCACAAATTTGTTTGGTGCTACCGGCTGGGACCAGCACAAAGACGGCGTTCGCCTTGCGACGCATGTCCTGCGATGCCTGTGTCTTGAGATACACGTCCAGGCTCTCTACGCCGCAGTGGAACACGTCCCTCGGATGGTCCCTTGTGAGAGGCTCCAGTCGATATTGCTCTTTATCTGTGGGCGTCATCGCGCCGCGACACGCGTACTAGCGGATTGGAAGGCGCGACGCAGACGCGCGTTTGGCTTGGGCGGAGATACGAGCGTATCGAAGAAAATTTTGCGGTCGCGTTCGGAGAGAAGCAAGCTTTCATGCTGTGCAATCGTCTGCTGCGATGCCTGGGTCAGCGCACTCAGGCAAAAATCGGTGACACTGCGCCGTTCAAGAGCCGCGGCACGCTCTACCTGCCGTTTCGTTTCTGGATCGAGGCGAAAGCCAAGCCTTTGAAGGCGTGTGCCTCGGCTCGAAGAAAGTGCGGTCTGCGCCATAATGTCCCTCGTTAGGTGATTGTACGTCTCTCGGACGTACGATTCAACAAAACGAACCTTAAGCCCACTCGGTCACAGTCACGAATCGATGAGTCTTTGCGTAGCGCTCCAGTAGCTGCCCTGCGGCGGTGATAGAAGGCTCGCGGTTGGCTGTGGGTTCGAGGTGACCCCCGTCGTGGAGAACGATGTTGGCCGCGAAGCCGCAGCTGTGCAGCCTATCTACTTTCGCGCTTATCGTGGCTGCGATGCGGTCGGCGGAGGGTTCGGCCCAGTCGTTGGTCATGGCGTTCCATGTGACGGGAGTAAGACCGAGTTCGCGGGCGGTGCGGAGGACATCGGGGCGGCGTGCGCCAAAGGGTGGGCGGAAGAAGCGGATGGGCTGGCCTGTGATTTGTTCGAGTGCGTCATTGGTGGTGCGGAGTTCTTCGCGGACTTTGCCTGGGGCGGTGTGCGAGAGATTTGGATGCGACCAGGTGTGATTACCGACTACATGACCGCTGCTGGCGATGAGTTGGGTGAGAGCGGATTGCTGGCTGGCGTATTTGCCGACCAGGAAGAAAGTGGCTTTCACGCCGTAGCGATCGAGGATTTCGAGCAAGCGCGGCGTAAAGGCGGAGTTGGGGCCGTCGTCAAAGGTGAGGGCGATTTCGCCGGGTTTGTGCGGGGCGGTGAGCGTACGGCCAAAGATTTGCGAGGTGGGCCAGAGAGATGCGTAATAGTAGCCGCCGATGGCGAGGCCGGTGGCTGAGGCTCCTGCGATCAGGGCGATGGCGGCGGGGGAAATTGGCATCCTTTGTTAAGTTTGCGTTGCAATGGCGTGGTTTTGCAACATGCGGGACGGAATTTGCATCTTTACCGCAGGGCGATATACTCGCCTTGTACGGGCTGCATCCTGAGTTTGCGGAGCGGCACTGGAGATGCGATGAGTCTTACGAACTTTCCTGCCGGTGGCGGTCTGGCTGCCGGAACTCCCACGACAAAAGTGACTGTGCCTGCGCTGAGCGAGATGAAGCGGCAGGGGAAGCCTATCTCCGCGCTGACCTGGTGGATGAGGCGGGGATCGATTTGATCCTTGTTGGCGATTCGCTGGCGATGGTGGTGATGGGGCACGACAACACGCTGGCCATTACCGTGGATGAGATGCTGCACCATACGCGGGCTGTTCGGCGCGCAGTGAGGCGGGCGCTGGTGGTGGCCGATATGCCGTTTGGCAGCTATCACGGGACGGTTGCTGAGGGTGTGGCGAATGCCGTGCGCTTTGTGAAGGAAGCGGGCGCTGAGGCGGTGAAGATCGAGGGGCCGCGCGTGGAACTTGTGGCTGCGCTGACGGATGCGGAGATTCCTGTGGTAGCGCACCTGGGGCTGACGCCGCAGAGTGTGCATCGCATGGGCGGGTACCGCGTGCAGGCCAGGACGGCTGAGACTGCGATGCGGCTGAAGGCCGATGCCGTGGCGCTGGCGGAGGCGGGCGCGGGGGCGGTGGTGCTGGAGGGTATTCCGCGCGAGGCTGCGGCGGCGATTACGGCGGAGCTGACGGTGCCGACGATTGGGATTGGCGCGGGGCCGGAGTGCGATGGGCAGATTCTGGTTTTCCACGACCTGGTGAATCTGAGCTTTTCTCCGCAGGCGAAGTTTGTGCGGCGGTATGCGGATGCTGCGGCGATGTTCCGCGGGGCGATTGAGCGGTATCGCGAGGATGTGGAGCATCGAACAACAAGGACCTGGGGCACCCGAGCGATTCGCGAACGCTCATTAGGGCAAACGGTGTTGATCACCGGTGTTCTCTTTATTTCTCTGTCTTCGTCGGAAGCCGTTCAGGAACACTTTCACGCCGACCCCAAAGAACAGAATTCCAACAATCACGAATGCTGTGGATTTGCGATCAGGCGACGTTTCACGATCCGCTTCGGTCAAGGCCACTCCGAGGAACATAAAGGTAACGCCGAAAATCCAAGCCCCGACTCGTTGCACGAGCGGCGCGTCAGGAGATCCTTTCCAGAGAAATTCATCCACGCCGTGGCCATTTAACATCGTGTCCGGCCAAGTAGTATTTCTCTGTTTTGCCTTTATCTCTTCAATCAATTGTTGTGGATGTTCAGGATCGTTTTTCATGCCGCTCCGCCGGGGTGTTGCGAATTCGCAAGCAGCTTATAGCACCGCCCAATAGCGCCTGTGCAGTAACCAGTCGTTGCAAAATCAGTAGCCTGACGCTTTGCCGTAGTGGCTGCGGTGGTCCTGGCCGCCTTGGAGTTCGCCGGTTTTGGGATCGATGGCTATGCACTCGCCGTTGGACCAGTGGCCTTTGCTGACTGAGACGTCGTA
>NZ_JBEKYX010000172.1:0-4515 GCF_049510455.1 Occallatibacter sp.
CGATTTCGAAAACTACTGGTCAGCTTCGAAAAGACCGAAGAGAGCTACGTGGCTCTGCTGTCACTGGCCGCAGCCATGATTTGCTGGAGGCAGACCACAGCTATTCACGGATAAGTTCTTAGTTAGACGCTGTCTCCCGCTCCCGGAACGCGACAACGAACAGCAACAATATCACCGCTGAAAGCCCACCCGCGAAGAGCCAGATAGCGCGCCAGTTGTGGGCCTGCGTACCGTCCGCCAGCGTGGTCGCATAGGCATCCACCACCTTGCCGCTCAGCCACGATCCCAGCAGCATGCCCAGGCCATACGTAATCAGCGTGATCATGCCCTGCGCTGCACTGCGGTAGGCTGCGGGAGCCTTGCGGTCGGTGTAAATCTGGCCGGTCACGAAGAAGAAGTCATAGCAGATGCCGTGCAGCACGATGCCCAGAAGCAGCATCCACACACCCGGACCTGGATTGCCAAAGGCGAAGCACGCGTAACGAACAACCCACGCCGCCATGCCCGCCACCAGCATCCACTTCACACCCAGCCGCCGGAAGAACCACGGGATTAATAGCATGCAAAGAAACTCAGACACCTGGCCCAGCGCCATCTTAGCCGCCGAATTGGTGACACCGATCTGGACAAGGAAGGGGTTGGTGAAGGCGTAGTAGAACTGCAGAGGCACGCAGATGAGAAATGAAGCCAGCGCAAAAATGAGAAAGCTTCTATCGCGGAACATGCGCCGGACTTCGACCGGAAACAGATTGCCGACGCTGAAGGGTTCCGTCGCCTGCGGAGGCGTGTGCGGCAGAGTCAGCGAATAGACCGCCAGCAATATAGACGCAATCGCTGCTATCTTGAGCGGCAGCGACGTCTGCTCTCCGTGCATGTAGCTGACCACAAATCCCGCGCAGATCCAGCCAATCGTTCCGAGCACGCGGATGTATGGAAACTCTGACTTGGGATCGCGCATCTGGCGGAAGGAAATAGCATTTACCAGGCCCAGCGTTGGCATATACAGAACCGCATACGCCAGCACCAGCCAGTAGAGCAGCCCGAAATTCGTTTGCATGGAGGCGAGGTAAAGCAGGATGCCACCGGCTAGATGCAACAGCGCCAGCATGTACTGCGCGGGCATCAGATTGTCCGCAACCCAACCCGCCAGAAAAGGAGAGACTACCGCGCCTATAGCCGTCGTTCCGGCGACGAGACCAGTCTGCACACCATTGAAGTGCAACGTCTGGCTCACCCAGGTGGTAACGGTCACATACCATGCGCCCCAGATAAAGAATTCCAGAAACATCATCGCGGCCAGACGAGACTTCAGAAGCATTCAGGCTCCATGTAACAGCAAATAAGAAGGTCGTAGGTCAGCATACGGCATTATGCCTATGACACGGCATCTCACCGGATGCGCATAAAATAATCGCGTAGCTCTTATACAGGAACCTAACGGATACTAGATGGCTTCTTCCAAACGTTTTGTCTGCATCCACGGCCATTTCTATCAGCCGCCGCGGGAGAATCCCTGGCTCGAAGCGATCGAGACCCAGGACTCGGCTGCTCCCTATCACGATTGGAATGAGCGAGTTTGCGCCGAGTGCTACGCGCCCAACGGCGCGGCACGCATTGTCAACATCCAGAACAAGATCATGGGCATCGCCAACAACTATGCCCGCATCAGCTTCAACTTCGGTCCAACTCTACTGAGCTGGCTCAAGGAAAACGCGCAGCGCACCTACCGCATGATCCTGGACGGCGAGCGCAAGAGCCGCCGCGCCTTCAAGGGCCATTCCTCTGCAATGGCCCAGGTTTACAACCACATCATCATGCCGCTTGCCAATGCCCGCGACAAGATCACGCAGATTCGCTGGGGTATCGCAGACTATATTTCGCATTTCGGTGCGCCGCCTGAAGGCATGTGGCTCGCGGAAACGGCTGTTGATTCCGAGACCCTGGAACTGCTGGCTCAGCACGGCGTGAAGTTCACGATCCTCGCTCCGCGGCAGTGCCGTCGCGTGCGACGGATTGCTGGAGCCGATGGAGACGTGGTGTGGTCGCCCACGCCGAACGACACCGTCAATTCCACGCGCCCTTATCTCGTCCGCTTCGCCTCGGGACTCTCGATCACTGTCTTTTTCTATAACGGCGGAATCTCGCAGGCCATCGCATTTGAAGGCCTGCTGAACTCCGGCGATGCCTTTGCCGGTCGGCTCAAGGATGGATTTATCCCGGATGCTACCGGCCCGCAGCTCATGCACGTCGCCACCGATGGAGAGAGCTACGGCCACCATCACAGATACGGCGAGATGGCGCTGGCCTACGCCATCAAGCTCCTGGACCAAGACAAAACTGTACATCTGGCAAACTACGGCAGCTTCCTCGCGCAGTTTCCACCGGATCATGAATGCGAGATCGTAGAGAACAGCTCCTGGTCCTGCATTCACGGCGTTGAGCGATGGCGCTCCAACTGCGGTTGCAACAGTGGCCGCCCTGGCTGGAACCAGGCATGGCGCAAGCCTCTGCGCGAGGCGCTCGACGCGCTGCGCGATGCCCTGGTCCCGCTTACTGAGGCCGAGGGAGTGAAGCTGTTTCAAGATGTATGGGCCGCCCGCAACGCCTACATCGATGTAATCCTCAACCGTAACAATGAAACCACCAACCGCTTCTTCGAAGCGCAGCAAAGCCATGCGTTGAGCGCTGAAGAGCGCAATCGCGCTCTCAAGCTGATGGAGATGCAGCGCCACGCGCAGTTGATGTACACCAGTTGCGGCTGGTTCTTTGACGACATCTCGGGTATTGAGACCGTGCAGGTGATTGCGTATGCCGCTCGCGTTCTGCAGCTTGCGCAGAACCTGTTTGCGGATCGCGCCGCAGCTCTCGAACCGGCGTTTCTTGCCACGCTGAAAGAAGCCATCTCGAACGTGCCAAGCCAGCAGGACGGCGCACATATTTATACCGATCTCATTAGCAATCTCAAGCTAAGTCTTGAGCAGGTGGCCGCGCATTACGCCATCAGCTCCATGTTCACCCCCTATGGCGATGAGGCCAAAATCTACAGCTACGCTGTGCGCCGCCTCTCGCACGACATCTTCACATCCGGCCGCGGCCGCCTGGGCGTTGGCAGGGCGAATGTAGCTTCCACTATTACGGCGGAGCAGCAGTCCTTCCAATATGCTGTGCTTCACTTCGGCGACCAGAACATTACTGCCGCAGTGAAACCGTATGCCGAGCAGGACGCCGATGCCTTTTCACAGTTTGCAGCCGAAGCAGCCGAGTGCGTTCAGCGCGCTGACTTCGCCCAGGTCATTCGCCTGCTCGATCGCGCCTTTGAGCGCGTCGATTATTCGCTCACTTCGCTCTTCCGCGACGATCAGCACCAGATCGTAAAGCTTATTCTCAATACAACGCTTTCCAACATTGAGGGCGCGCTTACCACCATTTACGAAGACCACTCAAGCCTTCTGCATTTTCTGTCGCAGTCGGGTCTGCCCAAGCCTCCTGCGCTCACGATTGCAGCCAGTTTTGCCATCAACGCCGGCCTCAAGCGCGCCATCGAGTCTGACCCGGTCGACCAGGCATTGATCAAATCATTTCTCAACCTCGCCAAAGCCGATCAGGTTTCACTTGAAACCGCTACGCTCTCCTACATCGCCGACCAGCGCATGAAGCGCGCCATGATCGATCTGATCACGTCGGCATCGCAGGAGGCTCTCGATCGCGCCCTCGCTCTTGGCCGCGCACTCGTGGAGCTTCCCTTTGAATCGAGCCTTTGGCAGGCGCAGAACATCTGGTATGAGTTCCTCAGCAACCAGCCTCCTGCCATCGCCGCGCTTACCGGCTATGCCCGCACCCGCTGGGACGAGGACTTCAACGCGCTCGGGCAGAGCCTCTCCATTGACGCTGCTTCCGTCAACGTCCAGGATGCTGTACCTGTAACCACCGGAGACTAGAGCAACCTCAGTGATCGGAGATTTTCATGCCCACAGCCGCTGAATCTATCGCAGAAGGCAAGCGAGCCCGTGTCGAGCGCGATCTCGACGCCGCCCGCGCTTACTACGCCGACGCGGCGAAGATCTTCCGCAAGGAAGAGAACCGCCTCGCGTATGCGCACACCATACGCCACATTGCGGACATGTTTCTCGACGAAGCAAAACACGACGAAGCCAAACCGCTCTACGAAGAAGCTCTCGAAATCTATCGCAGCAACCTCGATACAAAGCTCCTCGACCTCGCCAACACCGTTCGGCCCTACGCTCAGCTCAACGAGGTCATTGGCAATCTCGAAGCAGCTCGCAAGCACTGGCAGGAGGCCCACAATCTCTACGCTTCTCTTCGCCTGGATGTTGGCGTGGAAGAGTGCGGCAAGCACATTGCCGCCCTTCAGTAAGAAGACGAACTAGCCTCGCACCACCGCCAGCGGCTGCTCGCGATCGGTACGCATCGTCGGCACAGAGGCCAACAGGCTTCGTGTGTATTCATGCCGCGGCCGGGTGAGAACCTCATTCACCGGCCCGGTCTCAACAATCT
>NZ_JBEKYX010000173.1:0-4440 GCF_049510455.1 Occallatibacter sp.
CAACTTCCTGCGAAGATCATCACTGTACGCACGCGCCATCCCTACACTCTGCCCACAAACGCTACGTCAGCAAAGTATTAAACTATATACCTATGAGGAATAGGCTCTAGATCGGGAGAATAGGGAGGCAGATAGAGCACCATCGCACCGGGAATGGCGATGGCTTGCTGGACTCCGTCCACCTTGTGGCGGCTGAGATTGTCGAGGATGACAATGTCGCCGGTCTGAAGTGTGGGGCACAGGAACTGCTTGACCCCAGCCGGGAACAATTCACCGTCCATGTGCCCGTCGACGACCATCGGAGCGGTCAGTTGATGGTGGCGCAGACCGGCGACAAAGGTCGTTGTTTGCCAATCGCCGAGGGGCGCTGAAGCGACGCACCGACAGCCCTTAGGGGCGCGGCCATGGCTTCGCGTCGTGTTGGTCGCAGCCCAGGTTTCATCGATAAAGACCAGCTTCTCGACGTCCATCGCCGGCTGAGCTTAAGTCCATGCACGCCGCGCAGCCTGCACGTCCTCACGCTCTTGCTCGCTGGCGTGCAGCGTTTTTTTTGAAGGTCAGATTCCACTTGTTCAGCTGGTGCCAAAGAGCGCCGATCTTGATCGCAATACCCTGCGAGGCCAACCGTTCTCGCAATTGCTCCAGAGTCAGTCCGGGCTCGGCAGCAATCCAGCGGCGCAAAACCGGTTCCGCTTCCTGCAGACGGGATCGGCGATGACCGCCGATCTGAAAACTGCTTCGCACCCCGGTCTCTTGCTCCCGATCCCGCACCTGATAGACATAGAAGCGGCTGACCTCAAAGCGCCGCGCGATCACCGACGGTCCATCTCCCCGAGCCAGCGCTCCAAGTACTCGATCCCGCAAATCCTGCGAATAGGATTGCATCCAGGCCTCCCTGCATCCGGCAGGAAGACTATTTCACGAAATGTAGATACTTAAATTAGAAATTTTCTAGATGTTCAACGATAGTTGGTCGAATACATTGCGAAACGGTATCCGACATTCTGGGCAAAGTATCGATACGAATCGGCAACGCAGTGTGATTCTCGGATTCTTCCGCTCACCTCGGGACGCACAAGTTCTTGTCTCCCGCCTCAGAACTCCTTTCAACGCAGATCAATCCGCGTCCCACGAGCGTTAGCAGGAACGGTGACTCCCCAGCGTTCGCCCACTTGGGTTAGCGAAGTTTCACTCCCGTCTATTAATCCGCTCCCGCTCTTCGGCGTCCAGCCCACCACCTCTACCCGATATTCATGCCACCAGGGTTTCCAGGTCCCTTCCTGCTTGCCGATGGTTACGCTCACGCTGCCATCGGCTCTCATCGAACAGGTGAAGTCAATTCGGGCAAAGATGCCCTTGCGGAAATCAAAACTGTGTCCGTCGTCCGTGTACACTTCACCCGCGCATGATTCACCCGGCGTATCGATGCCCGGAGCCAGAGGGTAGACGCGAAGAGTCAATGGCCCAGTCGGCGTCTCAGCCGTGCTCTGGGTCAGGGGAGCAATAGGGAGAATCGTGCCTCCACGTACATACACTGGCAGTTGTTCAAGGGTAGGCGTGATGCTCAAATCTTTCTGGGCGATCACCGCGTCACGCTGCTCCAAATCAAGTGGGCCGCCGGATTTGCCACGCGTAAAACGCTCGCCAGTCCAGTAGTTGTACCATGTGCCCGGCGGGAGGTGAACCGTGTAAGGAGCAATTTCTTCGGGCGATGGATTGGGGGCCACGAGGATGCGGCTGCCAAATAGGAATTCACTTCCGCCGGTGGTTATGTCTAACGGTGTGCCATTCTCGATGGCGTGAGGAAACTCGAGGAAAAGCGGCCGATCGATGGGTAGCCCATCGTGCGATGTTTCTTCGGCTACTGTGTAGAGATAGGGCATCAGCCGGTAGCGCTCTTCAATATAACGGCGGCGAATAGCCTCATGTTCCGGGCCATCAACCCACACTTCGTGCATGCGCGTTCCCTTCGCGGAGTGATCGCGGTCAATTGGTTGAAAAGCCGAAAGTTCAATCCACTTCGTCAGCAGATCTGGCGGTGGCGAGCCTGCGAATCCCCCCACGTCCGCGCCAGAAAGTGAAAGGCCGCTGAGCCCCAGATTGATGAGCTGCGGAACGCTCATGCGCATGTGATTCCAGCTAGAGCTGTTGTCGCCGGTCCACGTTGCGCTGTACCGTTGTCCGCCAGCAAAGGTAGCGCGCGTCATTACAAAGGGCCGCTCATTCGGCCGAAACGCCAGTTCACCCTCATAAGTACCGCGAGAGTTCAGCATGCCATAGATGTTGTGGATCTCAACGTGTGTTGCGGTACGTTTGCGAAATCCCGGCTCGTCAATTCGATGCCGCACATCGTTGGGCATGGTTCCACCAGGGCCGTCAAATACGGAGGGCTCATTCATGTCGTTCCAGAATCCAGCTACCCCGTCAGCGATGAACGACTTGTAGAGCGTTCCCCACCACTGTCTGGTTTGCGACTGCGTAAAGTCCGGGAACACTGCGGGACCGGGCCACACCTTTCCAACGTAAGTTGAGCCGTCAGGACGCTTCACAAAGTGATCACCGGCGACGCCCGAGTCATACGGCGCATATCCGACATTTGGCTGCTTCGCAACATGAAGATCTGTAATCACCACCAGCTTGAAATACTCGCTCTCGAGATCTCTTACCATTCCGTTGAAATCGGGAAAAGCCTGCTCGTTGATCGTAAAGGGCCAGTTTTCATGCTGAAAATCGATATCCAGCCAGAGCACATCGCAAGGGATGCGGTCCTTACGGAATCGATCCGCGACTTCGCGCAGTTGGGAACCCGGGAAGTAAGTGTACCGAGACTGTTGGAAACCGAGAGACCACAGAGGAGGCAGCGGTGTGGGACCGGTCAGCCACGCCCAATCCGTAACCACCTGCTTTGGCTCCGGACCATAAATGAGGTAATAATCGAGTGGCCCGTTCACAGCACCAAAAGTGTATTCGGCCGGGTCTGCATGACCAAAATCGAAATCCGTGCGCCACGTGTTGTCGAGGAAAACACCGAGAGTCCGTCCCTCGCTAATTTCCAGAAAGAACGGAATACTCTTGTAGATAGGATCAGTCGACTCCTGCCAGTTGAAGGAGTCGGTGTTCCACATGGTAAACGCTTCGCCGGCGCGATCAAGCGGGCCGGGCTTGTCTCCAAGGCCGAAAAAGTGATCGTTGGATGTTCGCTTTTTGCTGACGGTGAATCTAGTCCCAACCCATCGCACCGGTGCTGCATCTTCCTGCACGACTTTGCCCGCGAGATCTGCCACAGTAAGTCGAAGCTGGTCATCGAGCGTGACTCGCAACTGCCTTGTCGCAAATCCGTGCGGCTCGGCAACAACCTGTACGCCGCTGCTTCGGGCTTCGGGAAGGACTGCCCAAGATGCGTCTTCCGGTACAGCATCGCCCTTCCATACGCGTACGCGAAGAACATCGTCTCGCAGGGCCATGACTTGCAACGTCGTGTCTCCGGCTATCGCAGTTAGACCGCTAGATGCTGCGCTTAGTTGCTGAGCGTTTGTACTTACAGCGGACAAACTTAAAATGGAAAAGATTGCGATATGAATCCAGTGCGAGACAAGCGTCGACATGATCCTCCTGATTCACTTCTTCTCAAATATCCGAAACTCAAAAGCATTAAGGGAAACCGATGGAATAGAGACCTGCGTATCGTGAAACAGAGGCTCCTTCACTTCCTGCCATTCGCCTGAAGATGCTTCCACGGTCCCTCGAAAAGGCGTATTGGAAAAGTTAATGACCACCAGGAGTGCTTGATTTCCGGAGCCACGCAAGTAGCTGAGCACATGCTGCTCATCGGAGTTATGAACCCATGTGACTTGCCCGTCCAAAAGTGCGGAGTGTTGCTTGCGGAATGGAATCATGAAGTCGTAGAACTTTTGATACTCGGGGCGTATTTGCGACGATTGCCAATAGATTTTGAGAGTCTCAAACAGTGCGGGCCCGGACGAGGGAGTGGCATCTGCCGCCTCCATTCCGTTGTAGAGCAATGGAACACCATCCATGGTGAACATCAGGGCAGAGGCGGCCAGAGCGCCCGGAATTCCGTAGCGTACGATTGCCCGATCTTCATCGTGATCGTCGGAGATCATCATGTGCAAGGCGTGTTGAGGGAACTCTGCTCGTTGCTGCTCGATGATTTTGGGCAGTTCGCTGGCCGGAGCACCCTGCTTGATCACGTCGTCAAGCTTGAATAACAACGGCCACGCATAATCGAGCTGAAAGGCGCTGCGAAGGAGTTCTGGTTTCGATGCCTCGGCGAGCATGAGAATATCGGGATTCACCCGGTCCAACGCGAGACGGGCCTGCTCCCAGAAGTCAGTTGGAACTTCTCCAGCGGCATCACAGCGATACCCGTCTACCGCGAATTCCTTCACCCAATACGTGAGTACCCCGATCATGTATTGC
>NZ_JBEKYX010000174.1:0-4378 GCF_049510455.1 Occallatibacter sp.
TGGTGGCCAGAGACGGGATCGAACCGCCGACGCCGGCCTTTTCAGGGCCGCGCTCTACCACTGAGCTATCTGGCCTCAGTGCAAATTTGAGTTGCAATTCCTGTGAGGGAGTCCGGCCAAAATCGAATCGTAGCCGGATCAGGTGGGAAGTTCCTCGGACAGCGCTGCAACAACCTGTTCAGTATAACAAGCCTTCGCCCTGCGGCCAAACACGATTCATCTGCTCATATATCAAATTTTGCGCTGATGGCCACGCCGCTGTCCTACACTGAAGTGCGATGCGCCTCCTTACAGCCAGCTTCTCGCTTCTCTGCCTGATTCCTGCGGCCGCTGTTGCGGCCCCACCTGCGGCAAAAGCCGCCCCCGCGGCTGAACAGCGCGCTGCGCGGGCTTATGAAACTGCGGTAAAAGAAGGCCCTTTGTCCGCGCTTGCCTTTCTCGCACAGTTTCCCAAGGGTGCTGATCTGCATGTGCATCTCTCCGGCGCGGTCTATGCTGAAACCTTCATCCGCAACGCCGCCGAGGATGGCATCTGCGTCGATCCGGCAGCGCTTCAATTTGCGAAGCCTCCCTGTGCTGCTCCGCTTGTGCCCGCAACGCGCCTCAGCGGGAATATCACCCCTGCCGATCAGGATCTTTACGACCGGCTCATCAATTCCTTTTCGATGCGCAGCTTTGTTCCCACATCCGGATTCAGCGGCCATGATCAGTTCTTTGCCACCTTTGCGCGCTTTGGCGGATTGGACAAGCGGCATGGCGGCGAGTGGGTGGACGAGGTGGCCAGCCGCGCCGCCGCGCAGAACCAGCAATACCTGGAGCTGATGGATACGCCACCCTTTGGGCACGCCGCGCAAATCTCGCAGCAGATCACCATTGATCGGCTGCATCCGGACTTTGCCGCGTACCGCGAAACACTGCTCAAGGCAAATCTGCGCGATGAGGTTGCACCCGACATGGAGCGCCCGCGTGCAATGGAGACAAGCCGCCACGAACTGGAACACTGTGGCACGCCGCAAGCCGCTCTTGCATGCAATGTCGAGGTCCGCTACATCTACCAGGTCCTGCGCGGCTTTGCGCCGGAGCAGGTCTTTGCGCAAACACTTCTAGGCTTTGAGACTGTGCAGGCCAGCATCGCTGCGGGCGAGCCGGGTTTCATCGGTATCAACTTCGTCCAACCCGAAGACGGCTTCATCTCCATGCGCGATTACACGCTGCAGATGAAGATGATTGAGTATCTGCGCTCCGTTTATCCCGCCGTGCACATCAGCCTGCATGCGGGCGAGCTGGCTCCAGGTCAGGTTCCGCCAGAGGGATTGCGATTTCACATCCGTCAGGCCGTGGAGTTGGCCCACGCTGAGCGCATCGGCCACGGTGTCGATGTCTTCTTTGAGGACAACGCTCAGGAGCTGCTCAAAGAGATGGCTGCAAAGCACATCATGGTCGAGATCAACCTCAGCTCCAATGATGGTATTCTCGGCATCGCCGGCGCGCAGCATCCTTTTCCGTACTACCGCGCCGCGCATGTGCCTGTTGCGCTTTCTACGGATGATGAGGGCGTGAGCCGCATCGATCTCACGAACGAATACGTGCGCGCCGCGCTCGATTACCGCCTCACCTATGCCGATCTAAAGCAACTTGCGCGCACCGGCATGGAACACAACTTCCTGCCCGGCGCCAGCCTGTGGGCCTCGATGGATGTTTTCACCGCTCCGGTATCTGCCTGCAAAGGACAGACGCTGGGTGGAGACAACGCTTCTGCGGCCTGCAAAACATTTCTCGCAGGCAGCCAAAAGGCCACAGCGCAGTGGGAGCAGGAGCGCCGCTTCCGCGCCTTTGAAGCAAAGTTCTGATCGGACTGACGTGGTCCGCCGGTGGTAGAGTGAGTGGGCTTATGAACCGGCGCTCATTCCTCCTCCGAACCGGCGCAGCCGCGGCAACCGCGGCCGCATGGCCTGCACATAGCTTCCCGCTCAGCGCAGCATCCTCTGCGTTGCGTCTTACTGAGCGCTCGGTTGAGACCCGCATCCCGCTCACCTATACGGGTTTGAGCTTTGAGCTTGCGCAGCTCAGCGAGCCTGAGTTTTTCTCCGCCGCAAGTACGAGCCTCATTGCGCATTGCCGCACGCTCAGCGCCAATGGCGTGCTGCGCATTGGCGGCAACAGCAGCGAGTTCTGCTGGTTTCAGGCAGATGCCTCCACGCCCGAGCCGAAACTTCACGTGCCATCCGGCGACCTGAACGCCAACTGGATGCCGCATCGGCTCTTCCGCATCACGCCGCAGGCCGTTGATAACCTCGCGGGCTTTCTCAAAGCCACCGGCTGGCGCATCATCTACGGAATTAACTTCGGCAACAACACGCCTGAGCGCGCCGCTACGGAAGCTGCGTATGTCGCGTCAAAACTGTCGGGCTATCTTGAATACTTCCAGATCGGCAATGAACCGGACCTTTATCGCTCGGCCTCAAACGGCACGCGCCCACCGGGATGGGACTTTGACGACTACGCGCGCGAGTGGGCGGGCTTTGCACGCGCGATTCTGGCAAAGGTTCCGAATGCGAAATTCGCCGGGCCGGATGTGGCTGGGTCATCGGACTGGGTTACGCGCTTCGGCGAGCGCATGACAGTTGAGTTGCCGGGAAAGATCGTAGCCGTCACCGGTCACTACTACGCCTCGGGCCCGCCCAACGATCCCCGCGTCACCATCGAGCACTTGCTGCGTGGCAATCCGAAGATCGCCGACGACATGAAGCGCATTGAAGCCATCACGCAGCCGCGCGGGATCGTCTATCGCATGACGGAAGGCAACTCCTGTTATCGCGGCGGCAAGCCCGGCATGAGTGACGCATTCGCCTCCGCACTCTGGGCCGGCGATTACATGCTGGAGCTGGCCTCGTTCGGCTGCAGCGGCGTCAACTTTCATGGCGGCAGCGGAGCTTTCCTGAGCGCCAGCCTCGGCGACCACACTCCCGGCATGGACGTGGCCAAGAAGCCGCAAACCATGCGCGCGGGCTATTACACGCCCATTCGCGTGGAGCCGGGCACGCCGGTGAAGGCTATGCCGATTTTCTACGGCATGATGATGGCAAACCAGCTTACAGGCGGCACGCTGCTCGATGCCAGCCTTGACGTGAATGGCGTGAATGCCACAGCCTACGCCGCCAGGGTCGGAAAGACGATCAAGATCGCTATCTTCAATAAGGATGCTGCTCAGCCGCTTGATCTTGCCATTCAGTCGCCGCAACGCATCCGCTCCGCAAGCGCCTCCTGGCGGTTGCAGGCCTCGGCGCTCGACGCCACGGAAAGCGTAACCCTCGCCGGCGCTGAAGTTGATCCACAAGCTTACTGGAGCGCGCGGACTACCGAACGGCTCGAAGTGAATGGCTCATCAGCGCAGATTCATGTGCCTGCCGCAAGTGGTGCGCTGGTGCTGCTGGAAATCTAGGCTTGCACTTTATTTAATTGTAGCTACAATTAAGCTGTGTACGTCTGGGATGAGACCAAGCGCAAATCGAATCTGGAGAAGCACGGTCTTGATTTCAAAGAGGCTTGGATGGCGGATGAAAACCCCGATAAGTCCACCTACGATACCAGCTGGCCAGGAGAGCATAGGCGGATGGATATTGCTCTCGCTGAAATACATGGACGGGTGTTGACTCTGATTTATACCGAGCGCGGTGAAGATGTGAGGATTATCTCCTTTCGCCGGGCAAGTCGTCAGGAGCGCGATCTATATGAAAAAGACCAAGAGTGAAAGCGATTGGAATCGTGTACTGGCCATAAAGGACAGCGATACGATTCCCTATGATCCAGAAGATGGGCCATATGATCCGAATGATGCGGAGGCTACACGGGCATGGCTTCTGAGTGCCAATGTGACCCGCCACGGCAAAGTGGTGCGGCGCGGCAAGCGCGGTCCTCAGAAGACTCCGACAAAGAAGCTGGTCTCGCTTCGACTCTCGCCGGAAGTCATTGAACACTTCAAAGCTGGTGGGCCGGGGTGGCAGACTCGGATTGACTCCGTGCTGACGGATGCGATCAGAAAGAGGGCATAGTTGTACCGAGATCTTTGCGCGCCTCCGTTTTCAATCAAAAGCAAAAGCGCAAGTATCCATCACGTACCTCAGCATATTTGCTCCGACAACTCTCACGACCAGCCGAGTCAGTTTCAATTTGTGCATCAAATCCCTGCAGGAATTCGGCAGCTATAGCTGCGATTCTGACAAACTTATCAAATTCATCAACGGCTTCCTGCCGATCTAGTACTACAGTTGTAGATAAGTGGTAGTCTGATGGTGCTCTGGGCGTGGTTCTCCGGCGTTGGCGATGGAGAGGCGATTATCCGGCTGGAAGCGTGAGTTGTTGCGGTCGCACGATCGCA
>NZ_JBEKYX010000175.1:0-4135 GCF_049510455.1 Occallatibacter sp.
CGCTGCTCCAAAGAAACATAGCTGAACATCCCATCCTGAACCTGCTCAGTTCCACGCATAATCAGTAGACGAATCTACGCACAACCCCGTTGCGGAGAGCTGCCTTTTTCAACAAGTTCCTAAGAGTGTCCAGACTTTTGGGAGCCATACCGCTACCGTCGCAAATACTGGAAGAACTACGAACAAGGAAGGCTTTAGTCTAGCCTGCCGCGTGTACTTGTCAAAGCTGAATCCCGTTGCGAGACTTCGCACGCTTTTCATTCCTCAACCTCCCAAGAGAACGGCTCAGCAATGGATGAGCCCCAATTGAGACGCATAGGCATGTTGTTTCGGTGACACTTCGCAACTCCATTGGTAGTGTGGACTGGATACCCTCGGCGAATGAACGCATTGACGACCTTCTTACGAGGGTGGTCTTCGTCCTCTGCAGCTGCGGAACAGTAGGCAACCCCTCTTGACTGACTGGGATCGGCGAGTGGCGCGCCCAACCAGCGGTTTAATGCCGTCGGCGTTACGTTTCTACGACTTCCATGATGCGGCACTTGAAAGAAATGTGGTTGAAATGATCCGAGTCGTGCAAGGTATTCTGCCGCTTCAGTCAGACCGTCAGGTCCAGTGTCGCCCGTCAGGACAATTAGTTTCTCGTCAATGAGAGCTGCTTGTACAACCGAGCTCTCATTCGAAGCGCTCGTCTGCTCCGGGTTGTCTGAAAGGGTCTCGCCAGTCCACGTTTCCCTGACAAACGCCACGGCTTTCTTGGCAAATTCAACGAACCAATCAAGCGCCGTCTCCGTATAAGTCTGCGGAGCCTTGTCGAGATCTGGAATGAGGCTAACGTAACGTTCTCTTGATGGAGCGAGAACTACAAACTCCCCGATCTGCGCTCCTTGAAGAGGCTCATAGATCGGAATGCCTTTTCGGATCGCAATGCTCTCTAATTCAACGAGCTTGTCGAATTCATCTCGCAAGTGGCTGACGAGACCTGGAATAGTCCAGTTCCCGTGAAAATGATGAATGATTTGTTCCGCATATAACCACGGACGATTCATCCACAAGGCCCCCACATCGTACTGCTCAAGAATCCCGATGAGGCCGGCAGCATGATCGCGATCGGCGTGTGTAAGAACGACATTGTGAATCCGTCTAGGGCGTCCGTAATGATTATTAAGGTGCTCAATGATTGTTTCTGTTGTTGACGCGTACCCGCCGTCAACGATATTGATCGTGAAGCCGGTTTCCGGCGAGCCGTAACGAACGCAGATCGCGTCTCCACTGCACGAATTCTCTCCGACAGGTAGAAAGTCTATTTCAAAGCCTTTAGACATAGCCGCATCCTTTCAACCTTTATTCCTCATGTGTAGTGTAACACGATGGGTAATTAAACGCTGCCCATCGCTATTCGTGACGGTTTTGGTATAATCATGTGCAGGGACAGAAACGGCTATCCCCTTTGGAATGGTGGATTTGAATGCGCTGGGGTCTTGAGCAGAGACTGGAGTTTGTGGATTTTCGTTTGTACTGGGAGGGTGGTATCAACCGCTCTGACATCACTGATCGGTTTGGTGTCTCGGTTCCTCAAGCATCGAAAGACCTCACTCTGTATGCAGCTAAAGCGCCTGGAAATCTGCTTTATGACAAAAGCGCGAAGCGCTATGTCGCAGCAAGCACATTCCAACCGGTCTTTTTTGTCCCTGACGCGGACCGCTATTTAGCCCAGCTTCGTAGCGTCGCGGATCACACCGTCAAACAGGACGACACCTGGTTATTCAACAACGCATCTGCCGAAGTCATGCCAATACCTCATCGTCGCGTTGACGTAGATGTATTGCGCTCCATTCTCAGTGCCCTCAGAAGGCGGCGTGCTATAAAAATCCTCTACCAATCAATGAACCCCCAAAGGCCTAAGCCTATGTGGCGTTGGATCAGTCCTCATGCACTGGGGAATGACGGATTGAGATGGCATGTTAGAGCATATTGCCACACGGACGATAGATTTACGGACTTTATAGTGTCGCGTTGCCTAAACAGCGAGGGCGATGACGCACAAAAATTGTCTGCCGACCAAGATGTGGATTGGCGCGAGTTCTTCGGTGTCGTACTCGTGCCAAACCCCTTACTCAGCAAAGCTCAACAGGACATCATTGCACAGGATTACTGCATGAAAAAAGGGCAAATAGCAATTCCCGTTCGCAAAGCGCTGCTCTATTACTTCAGAAAGAGATTACGGCTGGACGTCGCGACTGCGATGGATAACGCTCGAGAAACGCCTGTGGTCCTAGCAAACAAGAAAGAGTTCAATAGAGCCATTCTTGAAGTGGAGACTCATTAACTCAGTAAGTTCTTGATTTACCGGGCGCCCCGCAGCTTTCACTAGACAGGCGGAATCCGCCCCGATGATCACAAACGTCGCGCGCTCCGACCAGGAACAAGAAAAGCGGGCGCACGTGTCGCACACGTGGCCGCTGCTTAGTGTCGGTTTCTATGTGTTAATCAGGGCAGGGGAGACTGACGAGGGTTCAGCACCTGCTGTATCCCAGGAGGTCCGCGGGTTTCCCGCAATTCGCCGCACAACCGGTGCACAGGATTGCGAGAGATCAGGTTTTATTGGCTTTTGTGAGGGTGCTCTTCATGGCCAGCTCAGCACTATCTGGCAACTGTCAGCCTCTGAGAATTGAATCCTCTCAGATGCCGGAATCGCCCCGAATGCATCCAGGCATTGCTCCCTGTATCCTTTTCGGGTACGATTGACTCCGGAATGGGTACAGCAAGCACACTTTCGAGCACGCTGTTTGGGCGCACGCGCGGGGCGGTGCTGGCCATTCTGTTTGGGCATGTTGGCGAGTCCTACTACTTAAGACAACTTGCCCGGATAACGGGGATTACACTGGGGCCCGTGCAGCGGGAGTTGCGCCAGTTGGTCGACGTCGGCCTGGTGACCAAAAAGACTCTGGGAACCCAGACCCTGTTTAGCGCCAACGAGGCAAGCCCCATCTTCGCCGAGATGCGGGCCATTGTCGCGAAGACGGTCGGAATGCGCGACATTCTCCTGGCTGCGCTCAGCCCTCTGGCAGCGAATATCGACCTTGCTTTTGTCTATGGCTCCGTGGCGCGTTCCCGTGAGGGCCAGCAAAGCGATGTCGATTTGATGATTGTGGGTGGGGCGCACTTCGCGGATGTGGTCGACCGAATTGCAAACGCACAGAGAACGCTGAACCGCGAGATCAACCCTACGGTTTATACCGCGAATGAGTTCAGAGGCAAACTGCGCGGCAACTTCCTGAAGACGGTGCTCGGCGAGAACAAGCTCTTTCTGATCGGAGACGAGGATGTCCTTAGAAGACTGGGCCAGCAACCGGTGGCTTGAGAAACTCGGGTCCGATCGGGAGGAGATCGAGCGTCTGCTCGCGAATGCGGACGGGCATCTCGGCGACTATCGAAAGGCGGTCGCGAGCGAGATGTCTTCCGATGCGCAACTGAGTCTGGCCTGGGACTCGATCCGAGCTTCCGCGACAGGCGCCTTGCGCGCGGCTGGGTACCGGGTCGTCCGCGGCGGAGGCGAGCACTACCGCACGATTGAGGCTCTGGAGTTTTCGATCGATCCGGAGCGAAAGCTAATCCCCAGGCTCGATGCCTTACGCCGAAAGCGAAATACGGGCGCCTATGACGACTACGGACTTGTGGCTCAGGGTGAGGCTGATCTCGCGGGCAAACTAGCCGAGGAAATCCGCAAAGTGGTCGAAGACTGGATTCGCAAGAACCACGCCGACAAGATTACATAAGCGCCGATTGCCGCAGGGTGCCTCAGCAACGAGATGGGATATGCGATGTCTCCGTGAATTGAACTCTCTCAACGGCGGCTATGGATCGACGTAGAACAAGACCTTGGCGTGGCGAGGTGCTGTTCAATGCTCATCCTGAACCCTCAATGGCGACAAGCTGCAGGAATAAGCGCGCCGCCATGGCGACTGAACTTAGTGCCCCTCTTGCTGGGATGGGCTCTGGGGAGGTTCCCGGCCCCTAGGAACTTGTTGAAAAAGGCAGCTCTCCGCAACGGGGTTGTGCGTAGATTCGTCTACTGATTATGCGTGGAACTGAGCAGGTTCAGGATGGGATGTTCAGCTATGTTTCTTTGGAG
>NZ_JBEKYX010000176.1:0-5601 GCF_049510455.1 Occallatibacter sp.
GTACGAAGTCTCAAAAACCATCGCAAACCTCGGCTTGCTCGGCCCCATCGAGTCTGCCACTCAAGAAACACTCATCGTAGCCGATGGATTCAGTTGCCGCGAACAGATCGCGCAGCTAGGACACCGTGAAGCACTGCACTTCGCTGAAGTGCTCACGCAATTTAATAAAGATTGAATATGCCAATTAAAGATCCTGCTCAGCTCTGGTCTGATTTTCGTAATACGATTCCCAAGCAGTTCTCTCGTTACGAAAAGCGGTGTCATCCACCACACGAGGCCTTAAGCTAACTATTTTTTCTTCCTCGACCAAAGAATAGATTCTCCGATGAGCATGCTCGGCCATGATACGCCGGAACAGCCTGGCCTTATAACGAGATGGCACTCGTTTAGGATATAGACCTGCGCCTATTTCAGTGATCATAAGATGTCGTGTGCTTAATGGGAATAGGATGTTTGCCCCTTTTCTATTCCAGCCACCCTTGAAGTCATAATCGGATTCTGATCTAAAGTTCAGACAAATCACAGGATCATCGCTCGTGAACCATCGCATACCGGCGGGCGCTTCAAGAACCGTCCATTTGTGTTTATGAAGGACCTCAAGCGTTTTCGTCAACAAGTGCTTCATTGAGAAAAACCAAAGCCCACGCCCTACCACTACTTTCGTAGTGAATTGAACCTTTTTCTCATCTGGAAGGTCCTTCCGATCCACTCGCATAGGGAAATATTCACTGTTGGGCGACGATTCATGGATGATCTCTCTGCCCGAAGCTTTAGCCTCTGCTAACGCAGCTTCAACTTCTTTCTGGGTTTGGTCCAGAACTACGGGCGTCATCTGATTCCAGACTGGCAAGCTTTTTATAAGAAAGGCAGGAGTTCTGACGATTTGAGCAGCAAGAAAGCGAACAAGTATTTCCCAATCATCTTTAGCAAGCTGCTGATCGGCGAGTACTTTTTGCAACGGTTCTTTGGCGGGCGATTCAAAATCGCGATTCAGCCATTGCTCGACGTCATCCGCTTCTTCTCCACGCACAATTCTTGTGTATAGGTTTTTCTCGTACCCTGTTCCGGCCACATTGATGGATTTCCACACAGGTACGCTTGAGTGTGAAACGAGTGTCCTATATTCAAGTACCTCGCCAGTAGCAGTGGCGAAATTCTTTAAATACAGTTGCGGCACGAAATGGTTATCGCGTGTTAGTGCCATATTCAAGTTTGTCCGCTAGCGCGGGCATAATTGAGATTTATAAGTTGATTTAATGATACAGAATTCCCGTTGAGCAATATGTGCTTCTGAAGCTTATAAAATAAATCCCTGACCTGCTCCTAATCCCATTAACTCAACAGCCCATCACACCACCTACTTCGGCTCGTCCGCATCCTTCTTCTTCTTCTTGAAGAGCCCGCTGATCGCATTCCCGGTTGCGGAGACAACGCCTTTTGCCGTCTGCTTGACCAGGATGTGCGCAGCAGCCTTTGTGTCCACCACAAAGACCGGCTTCTCCACCGTGCCCACAATGGTCACCGGGATGTAACCATTTCCGCTGCCCACGGAAGCCATCTTCGTTAATCCACCAGCCACGCCGCTTGTAGGGTAGCTTTGGTAGGGTAGCTTTGCAGAACATAGTGAAGCGCGCCATCCGGGCTTACGGTTCCTTCGCCGGTTGAGTAGGCAACGTCGGAAATGTCGGACTCGATGTTCGTCGATGTCGAGCCCGCCCGCGTCGCCTTCGAGTCACAGGACATCCGGTGAATGGAAGTATCCGGCTGCGAGATGGCCTTGCCCGCAAATGCCGCCGACGAGCCGAGCTGCTCACCAAGGTTATAGCCAACCAGCTTGGTATCCATCACCAGCACATGGCCCGCGGCCGTTGGCGAGGCCAGCGGCCCGGTAATCGCGAAATCGACAGACAGCGTGCCACCCTGCAGATGAGAACCCAGCGGCAGGCGAACAGCGGCCGATGGCAGCACCGCCTGAATAGCATCCAGCGGAACGCTCTTGCCAGTCAGTTTGAGATTCGCCACGCGCCCCTCGGGCTTATTCTCGATGGTCCCGGTCATCTTGAACTTCGCATTGCCAATGGCTATATCGGACTGCGTGATATTGACCAGTTGAGTGGCGAGATTTAGCTCCGCCCTGGTTTGGATCGTGATAGCTTCCGTCGATGGCCTGCCCCTGGGCGCAAAGGTCATCGACGTTCCGGTAACTGCGCCACTCACGATTGCCGTGTTTCCATCCGAGGACAAGTTCCCATCCAGGCTCATCTGCCCTGAGATGCCGCTCGCAGGATCAATCAACCCGTACCCGGAAAGATCCAGGTTGTGAACTGTCGCGGAGGCGTCCAGCGGCGTCGCCGCAACCTTTGAAGCACGGATCGGTCCAGTCTTGCCTGAAAGTTTGGCATCTCCGCCGCCGGGCAGTTTGCAGGTAAGCAGAAAATGAAACTGCGAAGTTGCGGAAAAGTCCGTCACAGCAACGTTGAAATCGTCATATACCTGGGCACCCCGCGGCGAGCCGACAACCGCCACGGTCAGCTTTCCGTGATCGATTCTGAGCCTGGCCACTTCGAGCCGAGAGCCTTTGGGGAGTTGCACGGCTTTGTCCGGCTGAGATGCACCTCCAAGAGAGGAGAAGTTATAGGAGCCGTCCGACGCTTTCAGGATGGAGATCTGCGGCTGCTCGATGACGATTTCAGTAATGTTCAACTGGCGGGAAAAGATCAGAGGCTTCAGCTCCACGCCAATCTCGACGGATTTAGCTTGAAGAAAATCGAATTGACTGAACGCCGGATCGTCGGCGATAGCGATGTTCTCGGCAATCACCTTGCCGCCAAGGATCGACAGGCGCAGATTGCCCACTTTCACGGTGCGCCCCAGGGCTTCGCTGGCCTCCGCCTCAAGCTTCGGGCGAAAACGATTCACATCAATCAAAAAGGGCAGCGCCACCACCGCCAGCAGCACCGCGACAACTGCTCCCGCCGTAATCATCAGCCAGCGCTTTTTCATAGGTCGCTCCTCGTCTTCCGCTGACTAGAGCGGCATGAAAGCATTAGATGCACCAAAGCACTAATGATCGGAAATCTCGCGCTTGCGATATTCATCAAGGTAAATAGTCATCGGCAGTGACATCACGTTCCGGTAAAGCCCCATCTTGAAGTAAAAGCGGCTTGGACTGCTATATCCCGTCGTTGATGTTTCCGCATCCGCTGTTACCCCGCGATAATCAACAACCTGCCTTTCATCCAGCCAGACCTTCACACTGCCGTTGCTACGCGGCGTAAAGCGAACCTGGAAACGAAGATCGAGCCATTTCTCCCGGAGGTCACGTTTTTCTTCGTATAAAACAATGTGTTTATGGTCAATGTCCTGTGTAATTAGAAGAACACCGCCTATATAACGGACTGCCAGCACCGGGCTGTCATCACTGCACGCCTTTGAGTCATCTCCGCAATACTGTTTCCACTGGGCCACAACCAGACGAACAGGAGCGATGGGGAAATCCTTCGGCAAATATATGCTCCACGAGAACTCATAGTTTGTATCTTCGCTCGATACCAAACGGCGGCTTTCTAAAAGTTCATCGCGTTCACTATCCGCTTCGCCCGCTCTTCCAGCCTCGAATACATCATGCGAATGCAAGGTGATGCGAACTGCGCTGTGCCCTGCGCGCGCGATCAAAGATTGAATCTCCACAGATCCCGGAGCAAAACGCGAGCTTTCCCATAGTTCACTTAAGGCGGGGCCTTCAAAACCGTCATAAACGTTCATCGACGGCCTGGAAGATTGCGCGCAGGCCAGAAGAGAGGAAACGATGAAGAGAGGAACTATGGCGGCGTTGCGCATAGAAGATCCGGCGGCCTTCTGCAGAAAAACCCGCAGACTTTGAAACCGCGAGTGCGCTCATTCTAGTTCACCCGCGTTGCAAATGCGGAACGTGGTGCTCCCAAAGTGAATTTCCCAATAATCGCACCGAAGGCGAAGCTGCCTGAACTGCCAGTCCTGCGATACCATCAAATTCAGGATCGAATCATGTTCATCGTCGTCTGGCAGTTTGAAATTGCCGAAGAGAATATCGCCGCATTTGAAGCCGCTTACGGTTCTGAAGGCCCGTGGGCACAGCTTTTCCGCGAGTCTCCCGATTACAAGGGTACAGAGCTGCTCCGTGACGCCTATGTCCACGGCAGCTATCTCACCATTGACCGCTGGACCAGCGAAGAGGCCTTTCGCAGCTTTCGCAAAGAGCACGACGCCGCCTACGAAGCTCTCGACCGGCAGTCCGATGCGCTGACCGCACGCGAGACCCGCATTGGCGCTTACACGGCCTGAACCTATGGCTTGAACTCCAACCTGGAGCCACTGAGCGGCGGCAATCGCCGGACTGCAGGCAAGTTACCGGGAAGCGCGTTTTCCGTGAAGTTCAGTTCCAGGCTCCTGCTCCTATCGCTAATATCCTCGCCGCGAAATATGGTTGAGCGGATCGCGTCGTGGTTCGTCTTTTCTGCAAGACGAGACATTCCTTCAAGCGTGAGGCGCGGATGCAGCGAGTGTTGAAAGGAACCTATGCCACGAGAATGATGCTGCGTTGGCTGTTGATTGGGGGTATGGTTTCGTTTCCACATTTGCAGATTCTGGGCCAAAACAACGCGGCGCCGGTGGTCGCTCCGCGTGCTCTGCAAGCGGCAGAAGGCCAGTCGGGCAAGTTCGAGTTTGAAGTGGCGTCGGTGCGTCCGAACGAGACGTGGAGGTACACCGATCCGGGTTACTCGCTCGACTCAGATGAGGACTATAAGCCCAGCGAGGGACTATTTATTGCGGATGCGTCACTGTCCACCTTCATTGCCTTTGCCTACAAGCTTGATCAGCAGCACTCGATGATTGCAAATCTACCGAAGTGGGCCAGTAGCCAATCGTATGAAATCCGCGCACGAGTGCCGGGGACGCCGGGGAAAGACCAAGTGCGGCTGATGATGCAAGCGCTGCTGGCAGACCGGTTCAAACTTGCGATCCATTTTGACAAGCAGGAGAAACCGGCGCTGGGACTGCTGTTGATCAAGCCGGGGAAATTCGGGCCCTGGCTGCACCTGCATGGCGAGGATGGATGCAAGGTAAGTGGAACTCCGCCAAAGCCGGGTGGGAAGGTTGAAGGGCTCGATTGGTTGCCGTGCGGCGTGTACCTCTTGCTGGACCGGCCAGGGGGCGAGCTGTTTGCGGCGGCGCGCAACACGACGATGCGGCAACTGTGCGCGTTTGTTTCGAACGTAGGCGGTCTGGGACGAACTGTGGTGGACCAGACGGGGATCACAGGGAGCATCGATTTCGGAGTGGAATACACGAAGCCCAAAACGGATGCGGCGAGTGACGCAGCGAACTTTGAAGGGGAGTCACTGGTGAACGCGCTCAATGACCAGCTCGGGCTGAAGCTCGTGCCGGTGAAGGCGCTACTGGAGATTCCGCTAGTGGACCGTGTGGAGATGCCATCGGAGATCTAGAGCGTATTCCTCATAGCTATATAGGATGAAATGGCGTTCTGAACCATGCTTGAGCGTCTTGAGGCCTGATGTCTGGAAGATGGTCTGCGATGGCTTGTTCGAGGGTCTCTGCCGT
>NZ_JBEKYX010000177.1:0-5169 GCF_049510455.1 Occallatibacter sp.
GCGAAGGTTGGGACAGCGAAGATGCCCTTTTCACGCATGATGCGCATGGTCTCATCGCTGAGCTGTGTGGCGTGATCGATGGAGGCTACGCCGGCCTGGGCGGCGTAAAGCGTGCCCGGCTCCCCCATGGCGTGAACGGCCACAAAGCCGCCGAGCCGATGGGCCTCATCAACGGCCGCCTTCAACTGATCAGCCGTGTATTGGTATGGCGTATGGAGCACTCCATCGACCATGCGGTCGGGACCTGTCTCATACAGCTTTGCAAAATCCGAGCCTTCCTTATGCTGCCGGCGCATGACCTCAACGATCTGCTCAGCGGAGTTCGCGTAGTCGGCATTGGAGAGCACGTGCTGCGCCGGGTTGAAGGAATTTGCATCCTCATGGCCGCCAAGAATGTCGATAGCATTGCCGCTGATGCGCAGGCGGGGCCCAAGAATCAGTCCCTTGTCGATTGCGTTGCGGATTGCGGTGTCCGCGGAGCCTGCGCCTTCGGTTCCCATATCGCGCTCGGCGGTGAAGCCAGCGAGAAGGTCGGCCTTCGCGGCCTGCTCGGCGAGGATTACGCGTGTTGGGACTGACTCTATAACGGTTTGAAGATCCTCCGCGCCGGGGTGGAGGAACAGGTGTACATGGGCGTCGATCATGCCGGGAAGCAAGGTCGTATTGCCAAGGTCGATGACCTTTGCGCCGGATGGATGTTCGACTGAGGAGCCTACTGCGCGGATGCGCTCGCCTTCGACGAGGAGTTCGCCGGGGGTGAGTATTTTGCCGGTGTCGACTTCAAGGAGATGCGCTGCGTGAAGGACGATGGGCGCTGTGACAGGCTGCTGCGTGGCTGCCAGAGCCGCGCAGGCGAAAAGCGAAGGCAGAAGAAGACCGCGCGTGGAAGCGGAAATTGTTTGGCATGAGTGCCAATGTACCACGCTGCCTTGTTAATACGCGGCGATGCCGGTGATGCTGTGGCCGAGGATGAGCGCGTGGATGTCGTGCGTGCCCTCGTAGGTCTTGACGGATTCGAGGTTCATGCTGTGGCGCATGATGGGGTAGTCTTCCGTGATGCCGTTTGCGCCGAGGATGTCGCGGGCCATGCGAGCGGTTTCGAGCGCCATCCAGACGTTGTTGCGCTTGGCCAGGGAGATGTGTTCGTGGCCTACTTTGCCTGCGTCCTTGAGGCGGCCTATGTGGAGGCTGAGCAGTTGCGCTTTGGAGATTTCACTGATCATCCAGACGAGCTTTTCCTGAATGAGCTGGTGGCTGGCGATGGGCTGGTTATGAAATTGCTTTCTGGTCTGGGCGTATTGCAGCGCGGTGGAGTAACAATCCATAGCTGCGCCGATGGCTCCCCAACTGATGCCGTAGCGGGCCTGGTTGAGGCACATCAGAGGACTCTTGAGGCCGCCTGTACCGGGGAGAAGATTGCCGGCCGGTATGTGTACATCTACAAGCGAGAGGCCGCTGGTGATGGAGGCGCGGAGGGACCATTTGCCGTGAACGTCTTTGGCGGAGAAGCCGGGGCGGTCTGTTTCGACGAGGAAGCCGCGGACGCGATTGTCCTCGGCCGGGTTTGTTTCATCTGGCACTTTGGCCCAGATGACGGCGACGTCGGCGATGGAGCCGGAGGTGATCCACATCTTTTCGCCGTTCAGGATGTAGCCATCGCCGGATTTGCGCGCGGTGGTGGTCATGCCGCCGGGATTGGAGCCGAAGCCGGGTTCAGTGAGGCCGAAGCAGCCGAGCTTTTCGCCTTTGGCGAGCGCGGGGAGCCAGGTGTTCTTTTGCTCTTCCGACCCGAAGGTGTAGATGGGATACATGACCAGCGCGGACTGCACGCTGACGAAGCTGCGAAAGCCTGAGTCGCCGCGTTCGAGCTCCTGCATGACGAGGCCGTATTCGACGTTCGACATGCCTGCGCAGCCGTAGCCTTCGAGATTTGCGCCGAAGAAACCAAGTTCACCCATGACGGGTACGAGTTCGCGCGGGAAGCGGCCTTCGCGGAAGCAGTCTTCGATGATTGGAACGAGGTTGTCGTCGACGAAATCACGCGCTGTTTTGCGGACGAGCAGCTCATCTTCGCTGAAGCCCGCGTCGAGATGAAGAAAGTCTACGTTCTGAAATTTGAAGCCCATCGTACACCTGCTGTTTGAATAAAAGCCTGAACCTGCAAGGCTAGCAGATGCCACGCCTTGGGCGCGATTCTGGATCGGGAATGGAAGATCAGGAGTAGAACGTGATTTGCGGCATGGGATAGTGTTTGCGATTGCGGGTCCACAAGGCGGCGCGATGCTGAATGGCTGCCGCGGCGATCATGGCGTCAGGAACTTCCATGTTATGGCTTCGGGCATATTGGGACAGCAGGTCTCCTGCAATTTTTCCGGTTTCCTCATCCGACTCAAGACAGATGATCTGTCCCAAAAAACTATCGATTTGCCGGTGTTCTTTTGGCCGCGCTCCTGCCCAGACCTCAGCCACTACGATCGGCGTACATAAGATAGGACGGCTGGAGATGATCAAATCAGTCCATGCAGCGAGAACAGGGGGATTCCGTTCGCGCAGAATTTCAATCACAATGTCGGAGTCGAGGACGACGCTCACCGGATGCCTAGCCGCTTTAGCCGGCTTCCGGTTCGCAAACTGCGCACGTATGTTTCCGTGTCAGGCAGGTCTGTACGGTCTTTCCATAAGCCCACAATACCCATGAGAGCAGCGCGACGTTCTTTCGAATCCAGCACATAAGTCTTACGCGCGGCTTTACGCATTAACTCCGAAATAGTGGTTTTCTCCGACTCCGCTCGAGCATGGAGAGCTGTCCAAAGATCGTCATCGAGATAAATCTGGGTTCGCCGCATGATGTATATCATACATCGCGTATACATCGCCCGAAAAGTCCCGGTTGCTACTCGATAAATTCGCGTACAAATTTGTTTTCGCTACGCACCAAGTCATGCAGTGAGCCGTCGAATATCAGCTCTCCTTCGTTGAGCATGAGGAAGGAGGTGTTTGTGTGGGTTTCGCCTTCGGGGAGCGGGACCATGGCGTCTTTTTCGGTATCGAAGCGATGCGAGCACATGGTGAATGCGTCCTGCAGGCGGTGCGTGACCAGCAGCGATGGAGTTTTGTAGACATCGCGCTGCTTGACGATCAGCTCAATGATCGTCGTGGAAGTGACGGGGTCGAGGCCGCCTGTGGGCGAATCATAGAGCAGCAGCTCAGGATAGTGAATGAGCGCGCGGGCGATGGCGACACGGCGGCGCATTCCGCCGGAGAGGCTGGATGGAAAGAGGGAAAAGGTTTGTTCGAGGCCGACGAAGCGCAGCGCAGTGTGTACGCGTTCGTCGACTTCTTCGTCTGCGACCCGCTCCTGAATCAACTGGTAGGCGACATTATCACGTACAGTGAGCGAATCAAAGAGCGCGCCCTCCTGAAAGACCATGCCGGTGCGCGCGCGCATGGGGATAAGCGTGCGTTCCGGCAGGCCGGTGATGTTCTCACCGAGGATAGCCACCGTACCGGAGTCAGGCTGCACGAGGCCGTTGGCGGTTTTGAGCAGAACGCTTTTGCCGACGCCCGCGGGGCCGAGAAGGATGCGTGTTTCGCCGGGAGCGACGGAGAAGCTGATGTTGTTAAGGACCGGCGGCCCGTCAAAGGATACGGTTATGCCACGAAACTCGAGGACTGGAGCAGTGGACTGCGGCGCGGATTCGACGGGAGATGCGAGCGGCGCATTCATCAGAAGCTGACCATGACGATGCTGACCAGCAGGTCCACGAAGATAATCAGCACAGAGGCGAAGACCACGGCCTTAATGGTGGACTGGCCGACGCCTTGTGTGCCTCCTGTGGTCCTCATGCCGTAGAAGCAGCCGATGGAGGCGATGATGAAGCCGAAGAAGAGCGGCTTGGCAAGGCCCTGCAGCACGTCGCGGACATGCAGGTGTTGATATGCCATGGAGAAGTACTGGGTGCCGTTCTGGCCGTTCATGAAGACGGTAACTGCTGCGCCGCCGAGGATGCCGCAGAAGTCCGCGACGATGGTGAGGAAAAAGAGCATGATGGTGCAGGCGAAGACGCGCGGCGTGGTCAGCTTGCGCATTGGATCGACGCCGAGGGCGCGCATGGCGTCAATCTGCTCGGTTACGACCATGGAGCCGAGTTCGCTGGCCATAGAAGAGGCATTGCGGCCGGAGACCATGATGCCGGTGAGGACCGGGCCGAGCTCGCGGATCATGGACATGGCGACGAACTGGCCGGTGACGGCTGTGGCGCCGAACTGCTCGAGCGTAGCAGAGGACTGAATGGCCAGCACGCCGCCGGTGAAGAAGCCTGCGAAGACAACGATGAGGACAGATCCGACCCCAATGATGTCGCACTGGACAATGATGTCAGACCAGTAGACGGGCGAGCTGAAGAGATTCAGCGCAGCGCGCGTGGCGAACAGGAAATACTCCTGCAGGCTGAGAACAAATTCTTTGGCCGCTCTATCGATGGATTCGATTGCCATTCAGACGACAGAATAGCGCATTGACTGGCTGCCGCAGGAACCTAATTGCTCCAGTGCGCTGATTTTGCTTGGTTTCTCTTCCGAGACAGCATGAGCGGCGATTGGCGCATCTAAACAATGGAGGCTGCCAGTGTGTCCGACCCAGGCAGGCCGCATTATTTTGTTTTTTCTATTTATTCCGGAGGGTTGGAATGCGGTCTTTCCGTTTACAGTTGATCCTTTCCCTTGTGGTTTGCGTCACTTTAGTTTCGCTGGCTTCTACGTATTTTGAAGTGCTGGCGCATAAACATATCCTGCCCTGGAGCAGGCTTTAACTGCCGCGCAGACGTCGCCGCAGGATCCCTCCACTTATGCCACGCTGTTTGGCCGGCATGGCGGAGCACTCGCGGTTGGGCTTTACGATGCTGAGGGAAAGCTGCTGGCTGCTTCCGGCCCTGCGTCGATGCTTTACGCAATCCATCCCGGCCCGATCCAATCGACACTAAAGCACGGAACCAATTCAGCCCAGTTCAGCCATACGGGAAGCTTTGACTGGCTTGAAGAGGTGGTGCCGCTCCATGTGAATGGAAATATAGCCGGCGCGCTGGTGGTCATGCAGGATGCGAATGCGATTCGCGCGGAAACCGCCATGGTGTGGCGCCATACCTTCTGGCGGATTGCAGTGTCTGTGGT
>NZ_JBEKYX010000178.1:0-3881 GCF_049510455.1 Occallatibacter sp.
CGAGCCACTGAAGAACTCTGGAAGGAAATCGGCAAACTCCTCGATACCATCACCGCCGAAGAATGCGCGAACTATTTTGCCTCGTCCGGATATGTAAGCACTTAAATTGAAAATGCTCTAGTCCAATTACCGTTGCGGCGCAGCCGGCGAATTACTTAAATGGCAAAATAACGAACATCTCGGGTTCGGTTATTTCTGCCAGCGGGTCGGGTTTCACGTTGCAACTGGATGACTATGTGGTTGCTACTGCACCCTATAACATTGACATACAACGTCGACAGCAGCACTGCGTATCAGGGCATCAGCGGCCTCTCATCTCTTGCCGCGGGAATGTCTGTAAATATGGACGCCGAGATTCAATCGGACGGCTCCATGTTGGCAACGCGCGTCTATGTTCCGAACCCCAACAGCCGTAGACACGATGTCTACGGCAGCAATGCAGCGCAAATGCTCAACACAGCCCCGATTAGTGCTGGTGGCCTTTTCGGTTCCATGGGTTTCTCTTCAATGACAACGGCGCTTCGCGAATGGATTGTGATGAAGCGATGGATGGAGTCGCGGACTAGCCGAACGGGGTGATTTTCAGGTGGTTTTAAGCTGGTTTCATCAGTCCGGATACTCCTCGCCGGCGCGTACGATGCGGATCTGGTGATCGGTGAAGACGCCGTGGCCGCCGGGCAGTGTGACCTTGGGCATGTGGCAGGAGATACATTTTGTCTTGCTTACCGGGCAGGTCTTCGCCACAACAGTTGAGGCTGTTTCTTTTGCTTCAGCCGTTGCCGCATGTGACTCGGCTGTCGCGTGGCAGGCAAGGCATTTCGAGTCGTAGAACTCGACGCTGGTGCTCTCAGGCTGGTGCGGATCATGACAGGCCAGGCAGCTGATTCTGCGGTCTGTGCCCAGGAAGCATCTGCTGTTTGCCAGCCTGTAGGGCTGGAAGCGCACATCGGCTTCTCCATGCCAGCGGTTGCGCACAGCCATATCCCATGTGCGATGGCATTGGCCGCAAAATTCCGAGGTTTCCTCGGCGTTCATGGTCTTCAACGATTTTGGACGGCTGGTAAAGTTGCCGTGCAGCGCATCCGACATGTGCTGATCGGAGCCCTCATGGCAGCGTTCGCACCCCAGGCCCAGACGAAGCCGGTCGAAGGTCAGCTTCTCGCCCTCGGTGGCGTGAGTGGCATGGCAGTTGAAGCATTGCAGAAGTTCCCACTGTGAAACCTTGCGGCCGATGGCATCCGTGAGATTGTGCAGCTCCAGGTTTTCGTCGCCGGGGGTGGCGCCCAGAGCCTGTTCCAGGTGGAAGTAACTCACTGCGCTTTCGTAGTAAGCTCCATCCTTCTCAAGCACCCATGTGTGTGAGTGTTGGCCGAAGATCCAGTGAATGGGCAGAGTGAGTGAAGTTTGACCGTCTGAGACTGTGTAGGTGGGCGCAGCGCCCTTGGATTCGACGGTATAGGAGTAAGGGCCCACCTGCGCGTGAAGGCTGGGGTGAGCTTTCAGAACGGGATCAGCGCCCTCCGGCACAAGCGCATTCTGCATGGCTGCGTGTGAATAGGATGAAACGACTGCCGCATGGCATTGTGCGCATCCTGCGCTCGTAGCCGCTGCACTTGGCGAACTGGATGGGTGCGATTCCGATGGGCGCGATCCAGCCGACGCCGTTCCTTCCAGGCGCACGCCGCTCAGCAGCAGGAGCACGGTGACGACAGCCGCAGTCGCGAGCAAAATGCGAAGGCTACTTTTCCAGGCGGAGGCAAGCCATGCGCTCACGATATTCGTCCTCCCTTCGTCCGGTTCGGGAGTAGAGCGCGGCCATGGCCATGTGAGCCTCGAGATTGTTGGGGTCACGCGCCAGCACCTGGTTGAGCAGCTCCTCTGCGCGCTTGAGATCGCCCGGCGCAATTCCAGTTTCAATCAGGCATCTGCCAAGCGCAATCTGCGCCATCTCCAGATCGGGCTTCTGCTCCACGGCTTTCTCTGCCTCGGGCCTGGCCTCGGCAAACCGTCCGGCAATCATCAACGTGAAAGCCAGCACCGCGCGCGCATAACCGTTATCCGGCATGGCCGATACTTCATTGCGGATGGCGTCAATGGCGAGACTGGAGCGGTCGCGATAAAGCAGAGTTGCGTAGAAGAGATAGAGCTGGGGCGAAGAGGGATATTGCGTAAACAGAGTATTGAACAATCTTTGAGCGCCTTCATTGTCACCCGAGAGAAAGGTGTAGGTCGCCTTGCCAACATCTTCCAGCATGGGCCGTTGCTGCGTGGTGACCTCGCTCATCAGGACTGCTGTTCTGGTTCCAACCAATCCCAGGCCCACCAGGAGATCTGAATTTTCGATATGGCGATCGGCAAAAAACTGGTACTGCTTCATCGCATCGTCAAAGCGTCCCGCGCGCGTAAGAAGTTGCGCGTAGTGGAAGCGAATGATCTGCTCGTTGTGCGGATCGTTGGCCGCGCCATGCAAAACCGCCTGCTCCAGATCGCGCAGCGCGTCGTCATACGCGCGGGTGTCAAACTCACTCAATCCCCGCAAAGCCATGACTGGCGGAACGCCGGGCTGGAGCTTAAGGAAACTGGTGAAAGCCGCAGAGGCGTTCGCATACTGATCGGAGCTGTAGTTGAGCAAGCCGAGATAAAACCATCCCTCAGCCCAATCCGGTTTTTGTTGCACGGCCTGCTGATAGAGATCGATTGCCGCTGGCAGATTCCCGGCGTTGCGTGCGGCTCCTGCACGCTGCGCGAGTTCGTCAAACGACGTGGAGCCCTGCGCACCGAGGCGAGCCGGACCGATGAAGAGCAGCGTGCAAAGAAAGAAGAGTGAGGGAAGCAGAACGAAAAGATGGAATGACCGTGAACCCGCCACGGAGCGAAGGCGTGTACTTCCGTCGCGAGAATCAATGGCTGGTGCGGCAATCATTCCTAATCCGATTATCTCGCCCCATTATAACGTGCGGACATAACTTCTTGGCCGGGTACGAAGTTGAAGAAAACAAGGAAGATGAGCATTGAGCGCAGGAGGATTCGTTCAAGCCGCCGACCAATCTTGGTGCGGTTCTGTTTTAATAGCGGGTCTGGGTTTAGAGCCCATGCGTGACCATGTTTCAGAATCGTATTTCAGGATGGGAGCGGGTTTGTATGTCCGGAAGCAGTGAAAACATCTTAAAGACGCCAACGTTTGCTTATGGAAGTCCACAGGCAGCGCCTGTCCGCAAGATTCGTGTGCTTGGTGTTCCGCTGGATATGGGCGCCAGCCGTCGCGGGGTGGATATGGGCCCCTCTGCCATGCGTGTGGCTGGCCTTGAGGCTCGGCTTGAGGCGCTGGGGCATCAGGTGACGGATGGCGGCAACATTCGTGTGGAGATTGCGGAGACGCAGGCGCTGGGCAGCAAGAGCGCGCGCTACCTGAAGCAGATTGCGGAAACCTGCGAGCACACGGCGGAAGCCGTGGTGAAGACGCTGGGGGATGGCATGACTCCGCTGCTGCTGGGAGGCGATCACTCGCTTGCGGCTGGTTCCGTGTCGGGCGTTGCGGAGTTTTATCGCAGGCAGGATCAGAAGATCGGTGTGATCTGGATTGACGCGCACACGGACATCAATACGCCGGAGTCTTCGCTCTCCGGCAACGTTCATGGAATGCCGCTGGCTGCGCTGTTGGGGTTGGGGCCGGAGCGGCTGGCGAATCTGTTTGACTACAGCCCCAAGATTGCGCCTCAGAATACGGTCCTGATCGGCGTGCGCGACATTGACACGGCGGAGCGGGAAAACCTTCGCCGCGCGGGCGTAACGGAGATTTATACGATGCGGGACATTGACGAGCGCGGCATGCGGGTTGTGATGGAGAGGGCTTTGCGCGCGGCAAGCAAGGGAACGGCGGG
>NZ_JBEKYX010000179.1:0-3738 GCF_049510455.1 Occallatibacter sp.
GCAACAAATCCTTGATCCGATCCCACTGATCGTCCCGTAATCCATAGCGCCTTACAGTCATGACCTCAAGCTAAAATCTGCCCAGGCTCCGCGCATATAACCAATTAGATGACACGCCCTAGTCTTCCTTCTTTTCGTTCCTTGCCTTCACCTTGAACCAGATCGGCGTCCCCTCAAACCCAAACGCCGCCCGAATCTGATTCTCCAGAAATCTCTCAAACGCAAAATGTAGCTTCACATCGCGATCCGTGAACAGCACAAACGTCGGCGGAGCCACAGCCGCCTGCGTCATATAAAAAATCCGTATCCGCTTCGACATCGGCACCGGCGCGCGCTGAAAATCCACCTTCTGCACAAACTTGTTCATCTGTCCTGTCGTCACGCGCTTGCGCCGCTCCGCAGCCACGGCCATCACTGCGTGTAGCACGCGGGCCAGGCTCTTCGATTCCGGTTTCGTCGCTTCAAGCGCGGAAATAAAAATCAGCGGCGCATAGCTCAGATACTTCAGCACGTTCCGCGTCTGCTTCTCAAAAATGTCGCGATCCGCCGGCGGCTTCCCATCCGTGCGTCCCGTCGTCACCGCATCCCACTTGTTCACGATAATGATGACGCTCCGCCCGCTCTCATGCGCATAGCCGCCAATCGTCGCATCGCTCGCCGTCACGCCCTCGGTCGCGTCAATTACCAGCAGGGCTACATCCGCAGCCTCCAGGTGCCGCCGCGCCATCACTACGCTCATCTTCTCCGCCATCAGGTGCGTCTTGCCCTTGCGCCGAATCCCCGCCGTATCCACAAACCTCAGCGTCGAGCCTTCAAACTCCACAACCTCATCCACCGCATCGCGCGTCGTCCCGGCAATCGGCGAAACAATCGCCCGCGTCGTCCCCGTCAGCGCATTCAGCAGTGTCGATTTGCCCACATTCGGCTTCCCGATAATCGCAATCGAAGTCTCATGCTGCTCATACTCGCCATGCGTGCGATGAACCTTCGCATCGCCAGCCGTTCCATCCTCGTCCGTCTGTTCCGCAGCGGCATCTTCGTCGCCAGCCTCTTCGTCCGCCTCAACTTCGTCCGTCTCGGGAACCGTCTCCTCGCGCTCCGGCAGCACATCCGCCAGCGCATCCAGCAGCTCCCCAATCCCAAGCCCATGCTCCGAGCTGACCGGATACACCTCCTTAATGCCCAGTTGACGGAAGTTCTCCGCCACCGACTCCATCGCCTCGCCCTCTACCTTGTTCACCGCCAGAAACACCGGCTTCCGGCTCCGCGTCAGCAACCGCACCAGGTCGTAGTCCGGACTCGCCAGCTCCGTCCGCACATCCACCACCATCACCAGCGCATCGGCCTCTTTGAGCGCCACCTTGGCCTGGTTATAAATCTCCGCAGGAATCAGCTCCGGATCATCCGGCACAATGCCGCCCGTATCCACCACCCGGAACCGCCGCCCGGCCCACTCATACTCGCCATAGATGCGGTCGCGCGTAATCCCCGGCTCGTCGCCCACAATCGAGCGCCGCGTCTTCGTCAGCCGATTAAATAACGTGGATTTGCCCACATTGGGCCGCCCCACAATAGCCACTAGCGGAAGCCCCTGCGCATCGGCACTGGCTGGAATCACGGATCTGCGATAACTTGGCACAGAAATATCTCCTCAGTTCGCTCGTCCGCACACAACCACGGGAACGACAGCTTGCATATCTTTCCATTATCTAACGGAGAACTCTAGCCAACAGCCAAAATCACCCCATCGCCCCCGCAACCGTGCGATTCCGTCCCTGCGCCTTCGCTTGGTACAGCGCCTTGTCCACAGCCTCAATCAGCCTCCGCGGCGTAATCGAGGCACTCACCGCCTCCGGCCCCGGCACGCACTGCCCGCATGAAACAACGCCAATGCTCACCGTCAGGATGCGCTGAAACGGCGAAGCATGATTCTCCAGCGCCAGCTCGTGAACTGCTCCGTGAATGCTCTCGGCCACAACAGCTACTCCCGCCGCATCCGTCTCCGGCAAAAGCAGCATGAACTCCTCGCCGCCCACCCGCGCCACCAGGTCGCCCGCCCGTTGCGCCTGCTTCCCAAGCACGCGCGCAATATGAATCAGGCATGCGTCGCCATACGGGTGCCCATGATGGTCATTCACCCCTTTGAAGAAGTCCACATCCATCGCCAACAGAGAAATCGTGCGGCCATCGCGTACCGCCAGCTGCCACGTCGTCTCCAGCGCTGAGGTAAATCTTCGCCGGTTGGCAATCCCCGTCAGCGGGTCCAACAACGCCAGGTCCGCCAGCGCATCATTGGCCACCCGAAGGGCCTGCTCGCGCTCCAGCAGCAGCTCGCGCCCCGCAAGGTAATTCATCTGCACCACCGCCGCCTGTGCTCCCTGGATCACCAGTAGCGCAAGGAGTGAGCCAATCCCCACCAGCATGTGTTGCCCCATCACCGCCGCCGCCAGCGCAAAGATCCCCGCATTCATCAGCATCGGACAAAGGCACTCCACCAGCAGCCGTCCCCTGCTCACCTCGTGCTGCAGCTCTGACCGCCCCGCGGAATCCCGCTCCAGCACATCGAATTCCGGCAGCGGCAGCGTCAGCGCCTTCCAACCCGTCACTGCAAAGGGAATATTCCACGCCAGGTCCAGCAGCGTTCCCGCCTGCAGCCCGTGGTACTGCGTCAGGTAGTCCATCCCCAGCTCAATCGGCATGTAAGTCCACAGAAAGATGCTGATCAAGTGAAAGCACTGGCGCTCCTCCTGCGTGGCCCAGGTAAAACTCCGCATCACAGACATTACCGCCAGCAGCACAGATGCCACGCCGTAAACCTTGCCCATCACTGTCTCGGCCACCGTCGGTTCCAGCGCCATGCGGTACAGCAGCACATAGGTCAAAAAGCAGGCCAGCAGAATCTGTGCGCAATTAAAGAAGAAAACCGCACGTTGCGATTGCAGCTCGCGCGTCGTCGAAAAAGCCATCAATAAAGGGAAAACGGCGGCAACGTAGATAAAATCCGCAGCGTCAACTGAGAGATTGCTCGCCCCTGCAGCTTCGGCAGGCGAGAGCAGAAAGATCTCGGCCAAATGCGCAACAGCCCAGAGCAGGATGCCCAGCGCCGCCCAGAACCACGTCGCGCGCTCTCGCCCCGGCAGCAACCGCACCCGCGCCAGAATGCTGACACCAGCAAGCGCCGCAATCGCTCCGGTACAGGCACGCGAAACCGTCGCCGCATGCGCAAGCGAAAAAACAACCAGCAGAACATGAACGGCGAAAATGGCGCAGATGGCCCACACCACAAGGCTCTGGAAGTGTATTCGGACAAGAGGGCGTGGAAGCGCAAGGGCCTGAATCATAGGGCGTTTCCGTCCATGCAGAGACGCTAAACCTAACTAAGCCGCTCTGCGCCCATTCTACATCGGCGCGATTTAGCTATAGCAGCCGTACCTTGTTCCCAGCGGTAACGACAAAACCTCACTCGGTATTCCAGCCGGATGCCCCAAGTCTCGCTTTTTTTGGGGCACTTCAACCTCAGCCATTCCTTCGCCCACAAAAACAGCAGTGTCGTCATGAATAAAGCCGCTTTTCACGCGAAGTCGAAGGGCCCGCTTTGTTCTTCAGTCCCCCGGTCCCTAAGAACTTATCCGTGAATAGCTGTGGTCTGCCTCCAGCAAATCATGGCTGCGGCCAGTGACAGCAGAGCCACGTAGCTCTCTTCGGTCTTTTCGAAGCTGACCAGTAGTTTTCGAAATC
>NZ_JBEKYX010000018.1:0-49620 GCF_049510455.1 Occallatibacter sp.
CGGCTCACCTCGAACCGCCGCGCAATCTCCGTGGGACGATCCCCCCGATCCAACGCACCCAACACACGATCCCGCAAATCCTGCGAATAGGCTGGCATCCATACCCCTTCAAAAATACATGAACAGTATCGCATACAATGTATATGACTAAATTAAAATACTCTAATAAAAGATCGGAGGCGTCAATTGTCATGAACGCCCAATTCCTGACCGAAATCGAAGTCGCGGAACGAACGCACGTCAGCCTCGCAACTCTCCGCCGGTGGCGGCTGGAGAAACGCGGACCGAAATTCTACAAGTTCGGTTCCCTTGTTCGCTATGACAAGCAGGAACTCGCCCAATGGGAACAGACCCAGCCGAGCGGCGGTGAAGATGCCACCGAGCGATTCATGCCCAAACCCGCTTGGAGCAACGAACTGCTCAGACGATCGGGATAAAGAAAACGAGTAGATTGCCGGAGCGATTCCTAACCTCAACAGGGCGAAGGAATTTAAGGGAACGCAAGAGATGAATCGAAAAGCACTCGAATTTACACTGCGATCGGAGTATCCTATGCACAGGAGGACTCCCATGCCCCCGGTGGTCAAAGAAAAACCAAAGAAAGCGGCTACACTTCCGGTCAAAGCTCCCACGCCTCGCAAATCGAAGTTTCAAGCCGACCTGGCACCTTCGGAAGACAGTATGGTGCGGATTCTCAAGGCAGAGCTGCAAATGACGAGCAATACGGACTTTCTCTCGGACGCGCTCGCATTGTTCCGTTGGGCTGTCTCGGAGCGTAAGCGCGGCCATCACATCGTCAGTGAGAGTTCAACAGGTGAACGCAAAATCCTGATTTTCCCCCGCCTGGAGCGTGTTGCCCCGGAAGTGACCTTGCCGCACGTCGATATTCGCTGGACGGACAAGGAACTGGGAAGTCTCGCTGAACTTGCCTCCGGGCAGCCCGCTGATCCCACCGATGCCCTCATTCGGGCCATGAGGCGATAAAGTGGCGGTAACGATTCGTCGACTCGAAGAATCCGATGGAGTAGAGAACTTCGATTGTGGAGATGAACCGCTCAACAATTATTTGAAGCGCCATGCGTGGACGAATCAGCAAAAGATCTCTATCGGCGTGACGCACGTCGCGGTGGATGAATCCGCACCTCACACCGTGCTCGGCTACTTCACGTTAGCCACTTCCAGTGTGCCCCGCGACCGACTTCCCAAGAAATATGTGCGCGGATTGCCCCCATACGACCTGCCTTTGATTTTGTTGGCCCGCTTGGCGGTAGACAAGCGATTCAGCGGCAGGGGGCTCGGCCACGCTTTGCTATCAGAAGCTCTCAAAATTACCCTGCGCGTTGCCGATGAAGTTGGCTGTCGTTGCATCATCACCGACGCCTATCTTGACAAGGCTGGATGGTATGCACGCTACGGTTTCGTCCCCTTAGAAGGCGCAACCACAACCAGCCCGCAAAAGATGTTTCTCGATGTGCGCACGATCCGGCGCGCATCCTCGTTTGAATCTCCCCCTGCAGAAAGTGAGTAGGCAGGAGAACAGGAGCCATTCTCATGAGTCTCTTTCGTCGTGGTGATGTTTGGTGGTACGAGTTCTGGTTTTCCGGACGGCGTATCCAGGAATCGACAAAATCTGCCTCAAAGACTGTGGCCAAATCCGCGGAGCAACGGCGACGCCGTGAACTTGCAGAGGGCTTCAACAGCTTCGAGGACGTTCGTCATGAGCGTGTCCGCACCGTCAACGAGATTGCCACCGATTTTCTGACCAGCTACAAGCTACGCAATCCGCAGTCGGCGGTATTTGCGACCTATGCCGTGCGGCATCTGCAACGTCTGCTAGGGGACCGGATGATGGTCGAAGTGAGCGAGCAAACGGTCAGAGATTACCAAGACCAACGCTTGCGCGAAAACGCTTCGCCAAAGACCGTCAACGATGAGGTTGGCATTCTGCTGCGGATTATGGACGATGCCGGCAACCTGTTGCCGTTCGCGTGAGTCCAGCCATGCGAGCACGGAGGCGCGTTTGTAGAAAATCTTGCGGCCCACTGCGATGCACGGCGGCCCTGTGCGCTCAAGGTAGCGGCGGTAGAGCGTGCGCTTGTGAACGCCGAGGAAGTCGGCAGTCTGCGCCTCTGTCAGATAGTCAGCGCCGAGCAACGGATTTGCGGTTTGAATGTCGGATGTCATGCCGTGTCAGCCTCCATGCTTCGGAGTCTGTCAGCATCTGAGCGTCGGCGTAACAATACCGCCCGTCGAGCGCGGGTTACGCAGACAAGTTTTAAGGCTCTTGCGCGCTATTCATGCGGGGCTGCATCACCCGAAAAAAGTGAGCTGCAAAAACTTCTGAAGTCAGTGGGCGGCGAGCGCTGACACAGAAAATTTGTGTCAGGATCAGGCCGGTCATTTTTGCTGACACAGTGCTGACACAACACACAAAATGAAAACGCCGCTTTCGGCGGCGTCATCTAAATTTATGATTCTGCTTGGTTTACTTGGTAGCGCTAACGGGAATCGAACCCGTGTTTTAAGATTGAGAATCTCACGTCCTAACCCCTAGACGATAGCGCCATTGCTTTTGATAACTTACATAATGAAACTGGCTTCCTGACCATTTTACTATGCAATCTGCGAGAATTTTCTACCCGATAGACGTTCCGAGACGCGGGCCTATTCTCAAAAAGCAGCCCTCGTCTCATCATCGATTGGGAGATATCGAACCCGCTACGGATAGCTACTATGGACATCAAGTCAACCTTAAACAGTATCGCCGGTTGGACGGAAAATGGCAATTCGTACCGGTCGTGAAACAGGGGAAAAACCCACCCTAAATTCATCCTCGTCAACGGCGAAGCGGTCAGCTTGAAGGGCGGCAGGCCTAAGATCGTTGACAAGAAAGTGGAAGTCTACCAACCGGAAGAGCTGAAGTCCTTCTTTGCAGACTGCACCCCTGAGGAGAAGTTGGTCTTTCAGGTCTTCCTCTTGACCGGCTTCTGCGAGCGGGAGGTGCCCGAATCGTGACAACTGAGCCAATGAATACCAGGCTCTATCCCACCCTGCGTAGTCGAGCTTAGCGTGAAATGAGGGGAAAGCATATTACAGAAACATATAATCGGACCCTTGCCAGGTGGCGAACTACTCAGCCATCGAAGGATAACAAGCAGCGCAGATCTAACCGGGCAGGCAGGTGCCATCAAGAAGGGTTCAGATGTCGAGGTTTCTCATCGTCCGGAAGGCAGGCCGATTCGCTCTAGCACAACGGTCGGCGTTGAGGCGTTGGTCGCTACGTTGCCGGCACCTACAAGCAATTCGAATGGCTGCAGGGTTCCGTCCGTCGTTCTGGCTCGCTGCAAGGTGGACATCATCGATGCTGGATCGAGCAGAAAAGTGGCGGCCGCTTCCGTTCCCGCGGCATTCAGGCCAGCAACAATGAGCACGTGGCCTGTTTTGGTAAGATTCGGCAGGTAAGCGATGATTCCGTAGGTCTGCTCTTCCTGTCCTTTGGTACTGTAGAGTGTGGCTTCGCCAGGTCGCGGGTACAGGTTTACAAATCCCGATGGCTTATCTGGGTCTGGATCGAACCGAAACCGGAAGTGCAACTGAGGGCGAAAGAGTTCGATCCAGGGATTCGCCTCGTCGGACCCAATGAGAATGACATTGCCCGCGCGTAGATCGTAAATGCGTAAGTCGTGCGCATAACGGACCATCATGCGCTCGGGAACGACTTCCCTCAATTGCGCCAGATGGACTGCGAGACCGAGGTCTACCACGCTGGTGAAGCGGCGCCCCCCCAACTTGAGAATCTCCTTCGCATCGGGCTCAGTGTCAGTCTTCACCGATGTCCGATAGCTTCCGTTCATGTATTCGGTGAGCGGCACCGGGCGCTCAATCAGCCGCTGCATAATGACAAGACCATCGTCGGAAGGCACAATGAAGGTGTCGTGATCCCTGCTGAATAATTGCCCCCAGAGGATGTGCGATAACGCCTCCCGTCGGGACTCCATCAATCTGGAGTGCTTCAGAAGCATGATGCCGACCCCAAGGAGAAGACCCACTAGAAGCGCAACGATCATGCCCGGACTGATGCGAAAGCGTCCATCAGCCTTATGGGGGACTCCTGGGACAAGGCCTGAGACAATCTCAAGCTTTTCGGGCGCCACCGATTTCGTTGTCTCGGATTCCTGGGCTTCGGTTTCTTCTGAAAAAGCGCCATCATCGATTCGAGGTGAAGGCGGAGCAACGTCAGAAAAAATCGGCGTGTATCCACCGCGAGGAACCTCAAGCCGTAGAGTCTCCTCACGTCCTTCCGTCGCGAAATACTCTTCGATACGCTTGCGCAGTTTCCGCGCATAGCTGCGTACGATGTTGTCGTCGTTCGGGTCGTAATCTTCCGCCCTCCCGAAGACGATTACACCGATCCGTTGTTCTGTAATCTCCTCTGTGCGGCCTCGAATACAGCGACCAACGATGTAGAGAAGGAAATCCGAGAGCAGACCCGAACGCCCCAGCGATCCACTTGCAGCGATACGCAATGCAAGCTGCCACCGAGCGTCTTCTGCATTGATAGGCAGTTCCACGCCTGGCACGCCGTCCAGCCGGGACACAAAGCCCTGCGTAGCCTTCAGTGATGTCTCCAGGGTTTGCATGGCATGCGAACTTTCTTTGTTGGAATCGAGTCTAAATCGACTTGATGAACGCCTCATGAATCCATGTGTCTCGCGGCATTCGCACACATGTGTTCATCTCTCCAGATGAAACGCACCCTGTGATGATTTTGCGAAAGATACCGGCATTGCACCGTGTCCAAGGGCTCAAACATGAGAAAACCCCTACCGCGATCTATTGTTCCATCCAATACTCAAGACATTCGGGCCAGCGAGCCCAACTTGTGCTCATACCGTGTGCATTCCCATGAAAGCGAAAGGTGAATATGAAAACTTTGTTATTGGAGACGCCGCGCGCAATCTTTCGATCAGACAGGCAAGGAAAGATGAGACCCTTTCTGGGTTTGAATTTAATCTTCGGCCTGGTGGCCTTGCTTCTGATCGCAACTGGGCAGTCTTCATTCTGCCAGGGCATTACCGGATCGATCACCGGAACGGTGACCGATTCCAGCGGGGCCGCGATCGCGGAAGCCACGGTGACCGTGCGCAACGTGGACACCAATGCGACCCGCATTGCCATGACCTCCAATGTGGGGTCCTATCGGGTGCCTGAACTCCCACCTGGAAACTACAGCGTAACAGTCGAGAAAACCGGCTTCCAGATTTCCCAGCAGAACAAGATTGCTCTGGCGATCGATCAGTTGTCCCAGGTCGACGTCAAGCTCAACGTAGGCTCAGCGGTACAGACGGTGAGTGTGTCGAGCGCCGCTCCGGTGATCCAGACCGAAACCTCGTCTGTGGGCTTGGTGATTGACAGCTCCACCATCCAGAACACCCCGCTCAACGGGCATCTCAGTGTCCTTGGCCTCATCAGCCTCGTGCCTGGCGTTCAGGACGTCGCCACACAGGACACGGTTCCGGTCCGCGGCATAACGCTGGCCTTCGGCAGCAATCAGCGCAACGCCTACGGCGACGCTGGATTTACCTTCGACGGCGTGACCAACGAAGAGATCGAACTGCAACGCGGTGAGGGCGAAGTGCCGCCGCTCGATGCCATCGCGGAGTTCAAGGTCATTACCCAAGGCGCGCCGGCGGAATTCGGTCAGCCCAATCAGGTGATTGTGGTGAGCGCCAGCGGCGGCAATGCGCTGCATGGCGAAGCATTGGAGTATAACCGCAGCCGCGGTACAGCCGCCAAACAATGGTACCCGAACGCGGACGCACCGGCCCGTCCGCCCTACCAGCGCAATGAGTACGGCGGGAACCTTAGCGGACCGATTTATATTCCGCATCTCTACAACGGAAAGGATCGCACCTTTTTCTTCACCAGCTACGAAGGCTTCAACCTAACCCAGTCCGTTACTCTCACCAGCACTCAGCCCACCACAGCAGAGCGGAATGGCGATTTCAGTTGCTTCCTCGCCGGCGGCAGCTGCGCCACATCGGCGGCGGGCACGGTTATCAAGAATCCATTGACCGGTCAGCCATTCCCAGGCAACGTCATCAACGTCCCCTTCAATCCGGTCGATGTTCAGTTGCAAAACATGCTCATGCCTCAGTCAACGACGCAGTCCACCGGCATCAACACGACTGAGCTGGTTCCACACACCACGGGTATCAGCCGCTTCAACTTGCGCGTAGATCACAAGATCGACGATAAAGACCAGATTCGAGGAACCTGGCTTCGCGCCTTTTACGGACCATTCAAAGACGTGGCCTCCGAGGGCGCCGGGTCCAGTCTGGCCGGCGGCGTGGCACAGGATGGCGAACACAACGATATCTTTGTGGCAGGCTGGACCCACACCTTCTCGCCCACTTTGCTGCTGGACAGCTACATCTCCTATCTGCACCTGCCGCTCTACCGCACCGCGCAAAACTACAAGACCGACTTCTCCGCGATCATCCCGGGGCTGTCCGCACAGACGCTGGAAGGCGCGCCGTCGATATCGATCACCAACATCACCCCGTTCAGCGAGGCCGGATCGAAAAACCTCGAGCAAACCTATCAGGGCAACACCGCGCTCACCAAGGTTCTGGCAAAACACACCATCAAAGCAGGCATATCCTACCTGTATAACGATTCCTGGCAGAACAGCGCGGTCTCGCATGGCGCCTTCACGTTCAACGGACAATACACAGACATTGCTTATGCCGATTTCCTTCTCGGCTACCCGACCACCACCCAAACCGCAACCCCGCTGGACTTTGTGGTGCGCTTCAACTCCAGTCAGTATGCCGCTTATGTCCAGGACGATTGGAAGCCGTTTCGGAAACTGACACTCAATTTCGGCCTGCGCTACGACGTGCAGAGATTCCACGACAACCCCTATGGGACCGAATCGCTCTTTGTTCCCAGTGTTGGCAAGGTCGTGGTCTTCGGCAACTCCTATCCCGCGATCGCAAACCCGGTCTACATCCCTGATACGGTGCTTTCATCCAACGTGGGTTTGCCTAACAGCATGTTCGCTTATCTGGGGCAGGCTATGACCAATATCGCTCCGCGATTCGGGTTCGCTTATCAGATCGACCAGAAGACGGTCATCCGCGGCGCGGTGGGTCAGTACTACAACATGATGCCATCGTCTTATATCGACAACGGCTTCACCAATCTTCCGTTCGACACCACGCTTACCTATAGCAACACGGCGAAGACGCCAGGCATCAGCATGAACGCGCCATTCGCCGCCAGCTCAACTGTGCCCGCTAATCCCTCCGTTGTCGCGCAGCACAAAACCACCGCCCCCTACACCGAGCAGTACAACCTCGCGATCGAACGGCAGTTGCCCGGAGAGATTGATCTGCGTATCGGCTATATCGGTCAGCGAGCCCTTCACCAGAATAATTCCGGCGGTCCCGGTAACACGGAACCGGATCTTAACTATGCGCCGCCTGGCGATTACACCGAGCAGTCGCAACGGCCTTACCAACCCTTTAACACCATTTCGGAGGCTTTCGATCCTATCTTTCACAGCATGACCAATTCTTTGCAGGTGGGCGTGCATAAAAAGTACAAGAACGGCCTGATGATCAACGCGGAGTATCAATGGATTCGCATTTTGGGCGTGGAAAATTTTCAGAACCCAACCACCATCGGCGATTCCTATGGCAACATCTCCAGCAATACCCCGCAGGTGCTCCAGCTCAACTATGCCTATGAGCTTCCCATGGGCCGGGGGAAGGCGCTCTTCGGCAACGCGAGTGGCATAGCCGACAAGATCATCGGCGGATGGCAGCTAGCCGGCGTCACCACCTTCGAAACCGGTCAACCCTTCTCTGTTACCTACACGGCACCGGGATCACAGGTATACGGCGCCAACGGCCGTGCCGATCGTATTCCCGGGGTTCCGTTGTATCCGGCGCACAAATCCCTTGCGGAATGGTTCAATCCCGCGGCTTTTACAGCTCCGCAGCCATACACATTCGGAACCTCCGGCTATGACATGCTGTGGGGGCCGCATGCCCAGAACTGGGACATGAATCTCGTGAAGAACATCGACTTTGCGGAGCGCTACAGGGTACAGCTCCGAGCCGAGGTTTTTAATATCGCCAATCATCCCAACTTCGGCGTTCCCAGCGCTGCTATCAGCAATCCTGCCTCAGTCGGCATAATTTCGTCGACGATCAATGAGAACCGCACGATGGAGTTCGGCGCCAAGTTCAACTTCTAAACAAATCGCGCATAGGACCGCGCCCGTCTGTCAGGCATAGAGACTCTGACAGACGGGCGCAATCAATCGCACCTCATCTCAAATTGCGGCTATAGGAACATCGGCTCGACATCTTATAAGCCCATAGATAGGAAGTTATGTATGAATATGAATCGACGTCTGGTAATTGTCCTGCTGTTTACCTGTCTCTTCCAAACATGCGGTAGCCAAACAACTTCCCTTCCAGCAGCACAAACTCCGGCGCGCACCATCGGCGACCCCACACAGCAAAATCCAAAGTACATCGCAGGCGGCTTCGACCTGCCGAACGGCTGGCGCATCACTCCAGCCGGAAAGGCCATTGCGACGATCGAAGACCTGGTACTGAATGCGGTGGTATCGCCGGACGGCAAAATCATTGTCGCGACGCATTCGGGCTACCTGCCGCATGGCATTGACGTGATCGACGTGAAGACGCGAAAGCTCGTCCAGCAGATCCCGCTCAAGACAACCTGGCTGGGGCTCGCATGGTCATCCGACGGTCATACTTTGTATGTTTCGGGCGGCAATGCTACGGGCGCTAAGAACATCGCCGGAAGCATGGCTCCCATTTATGAATTCACCTATAAAGACGGTCTCCTGAGCGAGAAGCCCACGGGCGGTCTTGTCGAAACAATCGATGCAAAGAAGGTCTGGTGGTCCGGTGTAGCGTATCTGCCCGGCAAGCATCTGATCTACGCTGCCAATCGTGGAACCGGAACCGCGCCAAGCAACGTTGTCGTCTTCGATGCCGACACACGCCAGATCGTGACCCGGATTCCCGTCGAGATCAATCCCTATGCAACCGTGTTGAGCAAGGATGGACGCAGGCTGTTCGTCTCGAATTGGGCGAGTGAGAGCGTGAGCGTCATCGATACCGGGACGAATAAAGTCATCCGCACATTGCATGTGGGAATGAATCCGAATGACATGAAGCTGGCGGCGGACGGCCGGTTGTTCGTAGTCTGCTCGAATGACAATACGATCCATGTGATCGATACGAACACACTCGAAGTCGTCGAACGGCTTTCGACAACATTGTCTCCATTTGCGCCTGAAGGCTCGACGCCGGATGCGATCGAGATCGATAACAAACGCAAGATTCTATACGTGGCGAATGCCGACAACAACTCGATTGCCGTGATCCGGATTGCGGTGCGCGGCCACAGCGCTGTGATCGGATTCATTCCAACCGGATGGTATCCCTCGGCGCTGGCGCTGGCGGAAAACAACAATACGCTTTTCATCGGCAACAGCAAAGGCGAAGAAGGACATCCGGATCTCAAAGGCGTCGGAAGTCCGCTCGCCTCGAAGTGGAACGGCGACGAAACCGTCAAGACGCTCCAGAAGAGCAGCATCGAAGTCTTACCCGTGGCAGATCTGCGGCAAAGCCTGCCGAAGTGGACGCATGAAGTGATTGAGAATACGCCCTACAACGACTCTCTGTTGTCGGAGGCGCGGCCATCCAAAGAACCTACGATTCTACCGCGCGAGGTCGGCGTCGAGACGCCCATCAAGCACGTGATTTACATCATCAAGGAAAACCGCACCTATGACCAGGAGTTCGGCGACCTCAAAGGCGCCAACGGCGACCCTCGGCTGACCATCTTTGGCGAGGAGGTGACGCCTAATCAACACGCACTGGCGAAGCAATATGTGATCCTCGACAACCTTTACTGCGATGGCGAGGTCAGCGTGGACGGCCATTCGTGGTCGGACTCGGCCTATGCAACAGACTTCAACGAACGGTATTGGCCGCCGACTTATGCCGGTCGCAGCAATGCAGTGCCGACGCGGGCGTATATCCCGTCGGCAGGGCATTTGTGGGATTTGGCAGCACGCAAAGGGCTCACATACCGGTCCTACGGCGAGTATGCCGCGCGCGCCAGCACCGGCACAACGATGGATGCCGCTCCTGGCGCGGGAGGACTTGTCGGTCATGTTGCCGCTGACTATCTCGGATCGCGCCAGCGCGATACAGCAAACGTGGCTGTCTTCCTGAAAGAGTTCAAGGAATACGAAAAAAATTACGACAGTTCCGACCCGAATAAACAGTTCCCAAACTTTGTTGTGATGAGCATGCCAGAAGACCACACACGCGGCACCGCTCCCGGCGCGTTTACGCCCCGCGCGATGGTGGCGAGCAACGACTACGCGATCGGGCAGCTTGTCGATGCGGTCAGCCACAGCCGCTACTGGCCAAACACAGCAATCTTCATCATTGAGGACGACGGGCAGGATGGCCCGGACCACGTGGACGCGCGGCGCACAGTAGGACTGGTGTTGAGCCCCTATGTAAAGCGCGGCATCGTAGACAGCACCCTGTACTCCACAAGCTCGATGGTCAGATCTATCGAACTGCTGCTCGGCATGCCGCCAATGAGCCAATATGATGCGGCCGCCATGCCGATGTACGCGTCTTTCGGAACGGAAGCTCAGGTGACTCCGTTCGATGTGATTCAGCCGGAGATCGATGTCAACGCAAAGAACAAAAACGGTGACTACGGATCGGACGAGAGCAGAAAGATGGATTTTTCCGACGTAGACCGCGCTCCGATGCATGCGCTGAACGAAATCATCTGGAAAAGCGTCAAAGGCGCAAACTCGCCCATGCCGCCGCCGGTACACCGCTTCCGTCCCCTCATCGATGCGGGCGACATGATCACGAAAGACGACGATTAAAGCATTGCCGGCAAATGCTTGTGCTATCCAGATGCGAAAGCTCTACGGCGAATTTCCATAGGCCGCATCTTCGCCAACAGCCCTTCGCTGCGTTTGCCCTCGTGGGCGCATGCCCAACACAATCTTCGTTTTTAGCTATATGTGAAAGGAACTGAGTATGCGCCTCCCTGTTTTCGCGGCTGGTTTGATCATGATGGGTTGCATCGGCAACTCAACCCTGGCGCAATCAAGCCACAGCAATCCATGGGATCCGACTGAGCTTGGCCCGCTGCCGCCCATCGCCAGCCTCACCGATGGCTTCTGGCTCAAGGGCGACCTTCATCTCCACTCCCGGCACAGCAAGGACTCCAGTAATAATTCCGAGGCCAAGATCATCTCCTTCGCCGAGTCCGTCGGCATGGATTATCTCTGCATCAGCGACCATGACAATCATGTACTGGGCGATGTGGCGCATAACACCTGGACCGATCCCGAATTCAAATCGAAATCCGTCCTGCTTCTCTACGGCGCCGAGTGGACTACGACGCGCGGCCACGGCAATGTCTTCTCTGCCAGACCGTACGATCATCAGCGGCTCTACGACGTGCGCGATCAGCGTGACATCGTGATCGAAGCAGTGAAGAAGGAGCTTGGGATTCATCTATCGGCAAATCATCCCAGCGGAAAAGACCACTTCGGTTTCTCCTACGATCTGGTCGATTCGATCGAGGTCTGGAACTCGGCTGTATGGCCGAAGAACGCCAACGCGATCATGATCTGGGACGACATGCTCTCCTCGGGCCGCAAGCTCACCGGAAGAGGCGGAAGCGACTCGCATCATGGCACTCCGGACTCTCCTGAACTGGCTACGAAGAACACTTATCAGCGGCAGGCCAATTACGTTGGGACGCCGACGACCTGGGTATTTGCGAAGGAGCGAACGTTGCAGTCGGTGGTGGATGCACTGACGAACGGCCGCGTGGCCGTCAGTGCGAATCCCTATGCGCCTCGTGTCGAGTTCTATGCCGATCTCGATCAGGACGGCAAGATGGACATGATGATGGGCGACAACGCGAAGGCAACCGGCAAGCCGGTGAACTTCCGCGTTCAGCTGACGGGAAATACCGTTGCCGGGGCATCCTATACCGTTCACATTGTGAAGGATGGAAACCCGTTCAGCACCTTGCAGGCCATTGGCGGCAAGACGACGATGGTCGAGTTCACCGATACCCCGAAGCTGCTTGGACGGACCTATTACCGCGTCGAGGTCGAGGGACCACCTACCGCTTATCCGGAGGTTCCAGGGTCTACGGCGCTGAGCGGAAATATGGTCGGGTTGTCCAATCCCATTTACTTCAACTTCGACCCGAACTTTTGAGAGAGAGCCTGCCTTCATGGACCGACGGAATGCCGATGTGAACAACATCCTCTGGACCGCCTTAATCGTTGCCACGCTCCCTGTCCGCGCCATTGCACAGACCACTCCTGCTCAACAGGACCAGATCGTCCATATCAATCAGATTCAGGTGATCGGGACGCATAACAGCTATCACACAGGTGTTGCGCCCAGTGAGCGCAAGCTGATTGAACAGCAAAATCCCAAGGCTATGCGCGCGCCAGAATAGCGCTCTCCAGCGGCGCGCAACTCCTCAGCGCGGATTATCCCCCGGCCGAGCCAGCCAAGTGGACCGGATTCTCGATCACGCTTCCGCGCGGCGTGATTGCGCGCTGCAATCCGGTCACTGCGCCATCGGGCTGCACAGACTCCCCGTTAGAGCCAGCGCCGGAGAAGTAAACACGAAAAATTGAAGGATGCCGCATTGCTGTCTTGAAGTTGCAGTTTTTCCTCTACCAACAAGGTTATTCATGAAATCGGTCTTCATGCAAAAGAACATCTCATCTGCATTCAAGCGCTCAATGCTCCTCGTCATCGGCGCTCTTGCCTTGACTACCTCTCTGCTCTCGCAAAAGTCCACGGCCAAGTCCTTGCCGTATGACACGCGCAATGTCGATCCCTTTATCGGAGTCGATTGGGGCGGCAATACCTTCGTGGGCTCCACAATCCCTTACGGGATGGTCAAGCTTGGTCCCGACATGGAGACCCACTACACATTCCCGGCTTCGCGGCAGTCGCTTATGGCCGTTCTCTCATTGCCTTCAATCAACGGTCAGGAAGATAGTAAAGGAGTTGACGAATTGGCTCCCACCGCTATCCCACGAATGGTCGCTCCGTCGATCGACCTCCCTGGTGTGCCATTTTCCTATCCCAGCAAGTCCACCGACCAGATTGGAGTCATGTATTCCCCCTCGGGGACGGAGATTACACCGGAAGGATACCTGTACAGCGGCTTCGGCGAATTGATGTTTTATGTCGGGGTGGATAGACAACCGGTAGCGCAAAGGCTCCGCACCCTCGAGGATGGGCATCTCCCCATCGTTTGCTACGAAGTCGAGCACGAGGGGCTGCTCTACCGCTTCCTGATGTTTGCCGCCTCGCTTGGTCCCGAGCAGAATGGGCAGCGCGTGGTCAACTTCGTGCGGGTGACCGTGCACAATCCGGGCAAGTCGGCCAGACGAGGATTCGTTACTTCAGCATGGCGGTACTCCGGACCACAGACCACAGTGTTTCCGACGGGCGACAATCGTTTTCGCCGGCCAGTCATGGGTAAGCGCGTGGGAGATTACTGGCAGCCCGGCGAGGCCTTCCATCCGGAATCTGCTTATAGCGTGAAGGACAACGCGTTTCTGCGGGATGGCGCAGCCGTATATTTTTTTCCTGCGGAACCCAAACCTTACCTCACTCCCACGTATCGCGACTACTATAACCGCATCCCGGCGCCCAATGCCCAAAGCCGGGTAATGCCTGTCCTTCCGGACACGCCCGTGGCGACAGCGGAATACGCGCTGAATGTTCCAGCAGGTTCAGATCGTTCCGTTGACTTCAAGATGCCTCTGATTCCCGTCGCCCCCGACAGCCCTGAGTTCAATGCGGTGCAACAGGCGAGCCTCGATGAAAGACATCAGCAGGTGCGGCACTTCTGGAACGGCGTTCTAGCCGAGGGCATGCAAATCGTAACCTCGGAGAAAAAAGTCAATGATACCTTCGACACCAGTCTGGTGAACGACCTGCTCTCGCTCAATAAGATCGGGGACGATTACGTTCAGACCGTCAATCAGCTTCAATATCACGGCTTCTATCTAAGGGATTCCGCCGACTTCGTGCGAATGTACGACACGACCGGATACGCACAGATTGCAGGCCACGTCGTCGATTTCTTTGCTTCGAGGCAAGGAGAAGACGGCCTCTTTCTTTCGCAGCCTGGGCAATATGACGGTTGGGGAGAAGCGCTCTGGACGTATGGCGAGCACTATCGCATGACTCGCGATCGAGCCTTCGCAGTGAAGGTCTATCCGCGCGTGCTTCGCGCTGTCAATTGGCTTGAGAAAGCAATGGCAGATGATCCGATGCACATTGTGCCCTCCACCGACATCCATGACAACGAATACATCTCCGGACATCTGACCGGCTATAACTTTCTCGCGCTTGACGGCCTGGAAGCCGCGGCGCTTCTTGCTCACGACCTGGGCCATAATGACGATGAACTCCGCATCGGCAAAATCGAAGAGTCACTGCGCAAAAACTTCATGTCCCAACTCGACCGCGTCACGGCAAAAACAGGTGGCTATATACCGCCTGCCCTTGATGGAGATACGGGCGGAACGGATTGGGGAAATCTCTTATCGCTGGTTCCCGAGCAGCAGCTCAGTCCATTGGATTCGCGCGTAACCGCGACCCTGCGCGCGACGCAGGCGCGCTATGAGGAAGATCTGGTGACCTATCGTCAGCCGGGACAGGGCACCTATCTGCATCACTATCTGACGATCAAGAACACACTCACTGAATTGATCCGCGGGGAGCAGAAACAGGCAATCCGCGAATTCTATGCGGTGCTCCTTCACACCAGCTCGACAAACGCCGGCTTCGAATATTCCATTCGACCCTGGGGCGATCGCGACTTCAGCGGCAACCTGGCTCCGCACGGCTGGTTTGCGGCGGAATATCGCAACCTGCTGCGCGACATGATGGTGCGCGAAGAAGGCGATACGCTGCATTTGCTGTCCGCTGTTTCTCCAGCATGGATCGGAGCTGGAAAGTCTCTCAACGTGGAGAAGGCTCAGACGTACTTCGGAACCGTCGGCTTCAGCCTCAAGATGCCTTCGGCAACGCAGGCCGAGCTTTCCCTTCACACCGAATTTGCCAGTGGACATACGCCCAAAAAAATCGTGCTCCATCTTCCGTGGTTTATGGATGTCGCTGCCGTGAATGTGGATGGCAGGCCGGTGAGCCCGGTGGATCACGAGATCCAGATAGCGCCGACTGCGAAATCGGTGCATATCGCCTGGAAACGGCGACTTGTTTCTCCCGATGTGCCCTCAAGCTACGAGGTTGCCGTGCAGCGCTACAAAGCCGAGTATGCAAAGCGCTATCGCGAACTGAATGGAGAGGGTCAGTGAAAACGCTTATCACGCAGTCTCGATCGAGATGCATACCATATCTCAGTTTGAAGACAGCCCAAAGGTGGTTACCATGATCAAATCTCTTCGCTATTTACTTTTGCTGGTCGCCGCCTGGAGTCTCACTCTGCGGGCGCAGGCACAGAAACCGGATGTAGTTTTGGAAGGCGATGTCACCGTTGCCCAGAACCATACACATTTCTTCGTTCCGTTCCTGGTGCCCGCCGGAGTTCATCGCATCTCGGTCGACTTCAGCTACACACACCGACAGGAAAAGACGACCCTCAACATCGGCATTCACGATCCGAACGGCTTCCGCGGCCAGAGCGGCAGCAACAAGGACCATTTCACGCTCGGGCCGGGCGATGCCACGCCCTCCTATATTCCCGGAGCCATTCCGCCAGGCCAGTGGAAGCTGCTGATCTCCGTCTCCAGCATCCGCCAGGAGCTGACGTCCCATTACCGGGCGGAGATACGCTTCAACTCGCCGCTGGAAGATTCAAGTTTTACTCTCGTTCCTCTTGAAACCGATACCCGCTGGTATCGCGGCGACCTGCACATGCACACAGCGCATAGCGACGGAAGCTGCGTGAACCAGAGTGGAGCCCACGTTCCTTGTCCGCTCTTCCTGACCGCTCAGATGGCTGCTTCCCGCAATCTCGACTTCATCGCCATCTCCGACCATAATTCTCTGGCCCACTACGCGGAGATGCGAGAGCTGCAGCCCTATTTCAGCAAGCTGCTGCTGATCCCAGGCCGCGAGATGACAACCTTTTATGGCCACTTCAACGCATTTGGCACAATGCAGTACGTCAACTATCTGGTCGCGGAACAAGGCGGCAGAACCATCGATCAGGTCGTCGCGGACATTCGATCCCAGGGCGGCATCGTATCGATCAACCATCCGATGTCGCCAACCGATGAGCGGTGCCGCGGATGCGGATGGGGACCACCGGGGCCAGTAGATCTTTCCAAGTTTTCCGCCGTCGAAATTGTGAATGCGAACCGCGTCATGTCGCCCTTCTGGGACGAGCAGATCGCGAAAGGCTTCCGATTAACCGGGGTCGGCGGCAGCGACAACCACGAGGCGCCGAAGACTGACGACATCCTGTCAGCGATTGGTCATCCCACGACCGTCGTTCAGGCGACAGAGCTTTCGGTTGCCGCCATTCTGGATGGAATCCGTGCCGGGCACGTCTTTGTGGATGTCACCGGCTCCCGCAACCGAATTCTTGAAACAGAGGCGCATACCGCGGAGGCTACCGCGCACATGGGAGATGCGATAGCCGCAAAGAGCGGTGCAACGATCGCACTGCGGATCCACGTTGTAGGCTGCGGAAGCGCGAGCGTCCAGAGCATCGTCGATGGCAAGCCGCTCGATTCGCCCATTCCTCTTGCCGGCAACGACCAGACGGTTGAAACACACTGGACAAGCGATGGCAACCGGCACTCGATACGTTTCATCGTGGTCGACGCGGAAGGCAGGACGGAACTCCTGGGCAATCCCGTCTATGTGAACTTCTGACTTGCTCATGCGGCCATAGAACAAACAAGAATGATCATGAAGACGAGGATCTTCCCGGACAATCCGGAAGCGATGGAAAGCCCGCACAATGCGGCTGCTCCGAAGGAGCGGCTGATGGCGCTCGGCGCGTTGCGCGAGCAATCACTGAAATTGCACGACATATTCAGGGACTGTTGTGTAATCGGAGATTCTTCCCCACCTCCAAGCAGGCCCTTCTATTCGTTGGACCTTTGCACAACTATGCGGTTACGCCCTTGCTCCTTTGCCTGATAAAGCAGAACATCCGCCCGATGGAGCAGTTCTACGGGATCATGAACTTTTGAGACTTCGATGATGATTCCTCCACAACTTACGGTAATGACCTTCTCAACATTTGAACTTTCGTGAGCGATCGCCAGGAAGAGTATGTCCAGACGAAGTTGTTCAAGCAACACATCGAATTCCACTATGCCTGATAACAGAAGGACAAATTCCTCTCCTCCGTAACGCGCTGCCAGATCATATGGTCGCCGCGTAATTTGTGAGAGAACATGCGCCACTTCCTTTAGGGCGTTGTCGCCCGCGCCATGCCCATAGCGATCGTTGTATTGCTTGAAACAATCGACGTCAATCATAGCGAGATTCAATGGCTCACCAGTCCGCGCGGCACGACGGCACGCAAGGCTTAATACCTGGTCGAAGTGACGACGGTTTGCGAGACCTGTCAAGCTGTCTCGTGTCGCCAATCGTTCTAGTTCCTTGCGTTGAGCTACTAGCTTCAGATGATTTCTGATTCGAGCATGGACAATGACCGGACGAATCGGTTTGAATACGTAATCCAAAACGCCAAGCGACAAGCCGTGCTCTTCGTCCTGTTCGTCGGTGAGAGCGGTGATGAAGATAACGGCGGTATCCGCTGTCCGCTTCTCAGCCCTCAGACGCCGCAACACTTCGTAACCATCCATTCCCGGCATGGAGACATCCAGCAGGATAAGATCAATGTCGGGTTCTTCGTTAAGTCTTTGGAGCGCGGAGGTTCCATCCTTTGCAAGAAGGACACGGCATTCTCTTTGTAAGAGTTCGGCCAGCATCGTACGATTGATCCGGTCATCATCGACGATCAGCACGGTTGGCAACGGACCGATTTCGCTCACAGGGATAACGCTCCACCCGATGAATGTTTCTCAAGATCGTCTCGCAAACGCTGCAGGGCAACAATGGCCTGCTCCAACTCCAGCTCATCAAAATGAACGCGAATCGCCTCTGCCAAAGCAGATGCTGAAGTCCCGTTGAGACGAGCACCGATCTGTTCTAAAAGGAATTGCGCAGCATAGTCGCCGCTGGCTACCAACGGCTCTACCGTTGCTACGAGACTCAACACCATAGGAATGTCCACGGCATTGGTAGTAGGTGCTCCGCTGGCTGCTGGTGAAATCAGATCATTCACTTTTCTGAGGAGCGCTTCCAGATGATGACGGAAGATCGGCACTTGCTTGTTCACCGCATCCTGGTCGAGTTTCCGCGCTGCCTGCTCCAGTTCATCGGCCGATGTGCAAAGATCATGCGCATCGAGATAGGAAGCCGCTCCCTTGACAGCATGGGCGAGCGAGGCGACGCCCTCGAGATGGCCACCAAGATGATCCGCAACCAATTGCGCGGGAGCGGCATTGAAATCGCGAACGAATCCCTGCAACAGTCGAGATAGCCGCTCAGGATTATTGCCGAGTCTGGCGAGCGCAGCCGAAAGATCGAGAGAGATCAGGTCTCCGCCCGCACCGGAATCTTCGGCATCTTCCCCATCGGATTGCCTGGAACTATCGTCACCGGTCATCGGCGCGGGTGTTTGGGGCAACAACTGCAAAAGTGTTCGATAGAGATCCATCTCATCGATAGGCTTTGTCAGGTGCGCGTTCATCCCGGCTGCAAGACTCGCCTCGCGATCCTCGAGCCGTGCTTGGGCGGTTAGAGCGACTATCGGCAACTTCGACCAACGTTCCTCTTTCCGAATCTCCCGCACTGCAGTTAGACCGTCCATTACTGGCATATGCACATCCATAAGCACGGCCTCATAGTCGCCGTCTTCCAGTTGCTTCAACGCCTCTATTCCATTGGATGCAGTCCCGACTTCCACTCCGGCCAGCATCAGAAAGTCACTGACAACTTCACGGTTCAGCGCATTATCATCGACCACTAATACGCGGCGACGGTTCAAGCTTTTGATCCACTCTTCCTGCGACGACGGCGCGTGCGAATCGATGCCGGACCACATACTGCCTTGCGATGCGATGGTTTCGCCTTGTTTATTCATGGGCGTGGGATCGAGAATGTCGATGATGGTATTGAACATGACAGATTCGGTTACCGGCTTTATGAGCACTCCTTGAAGACCAAACTGCTCGGACTTTCGCAGAACCTCCTCACGACCATAAGCGGTAACCATTAATACTGCCGGGATCTCCCGCAAATTCATGTCGGCCTTGATTCGCTGTGCGGCATCGAGACCGTCCATCCCGGGCATTCGCCAGTCCATCAGGACTAGCTCAAAGGGCCGACGCTGTGAAGAAGCCAGCTTTAGATTCGTCAGCGCCGATGCTCCTGAATCGACCGCTTCGACATCCATGCCGAAATTACGCACCATCTGCGAGAGAATGTCACAGGCGCTGGGATTATCATCGACAATCAGTACTCGCTTCCCTTTTAAGTTCGCCCGCTTGGGTGTCATACGATGCGCGTCAGGAATCGCTGGCAACCTCACTTCGATCGTAAAGAAAAAGGTGCTTCCCTTATCGGGCTCACTTGTAACCCAGATAGTCCCGCCCATGCGTTCGACGAGTTGCTTGCAGATGGCCAGGCCCAGGCCGGTACCGCCGTATTTACGTGAGGTATTTCGATCGGCTTGAGAAAAAGCACGGAACAGGCCTGCGATCTGGCTGGGATCGAGACCGATGCCGGTGTCGCGGACGGCGAACTGCAGCGTCGCCGCATTCGTTCTGCTCTGCGGAGCCCGACCGATCGATACGACGACTTCTCCCCGTTCAGTGAACTTCACTGCATTGTTCACGAGATTGATAAGTACCTGGCCGAGTCGGAGGGAATCGCCCACAAGGCGCCCCGGCACATCCTGCGCGACCTCATAAACGATCTCCAGGCCTTTCTCCTCCGCCTTCAATGCGGTCACAGAGGCGGTCGATTCAAGCACGGATTCCAACGTGAACTCGGTTTCTTCAATGTCGAGCTTTCCGGCTTCAATTTTGGAGAAGTCCAAAACATCGTTAATGATGGAGATCAGTGCGTTCGCCGCGGTATTGATCTTGTCGAGATAGTTTCTCTGCCTCGGCGCAAGATCGGTCTGCAGCGCCAGCCTAGTCATGCCGAGAACGGTATTCATTGGGGTACGGATCTCATGGCTCATCATGGCCAGAAAATCGCTCTTGGCGTGTTCGGCGGCTTCGGCGGCATCTCTCGCCTGTTCGAGAATCTCCGCAGCCTGCCTTTCTTCGGTAATGTCCTGAAGCGTTCCAGATACGCTAATGACTTTGCCCGATGCATCCAGGTTTGCCCGGCCTCTGAGACGAGCGAAGTAGCTCGTACCATCGATTCGCCAATGCTCCGTTTCAACGTCGAAGGGTGTACCGTCTGCGGCGCATCGCTCGAATCCGCTGTGCATCTTTTCCAGGCTCTCGGGCGGAAGCAGATTCCGGAGACGATCGACCGTCAGCGGAGGATCGTCCGGCCCCACTCCATTCATCTCATTGAGCATGTCAGAGGTCGTGAGGCGGGAGGTCTTGAGATCGAGTGTCCAATTGCCGACCTTCGCCAGCTTTTCCGCCTGGCGCAATGCCTCATAGCTGTTCTGGAGCGTCTCTTCGGCCAGGCGGCTCTCCGTGACATCCATGACGATGCCTACGAATCGATTGGGTGTACGCTCATCGGCTTCCAGCATACGCGCTGCGGATAAAATCCTCCGCGTCTCGCCGGCAGGAGTGATGATGCGGAACTCCATGCGATGAATTCTCTCTCGTTTCGCGAGAGTCGTCACGCGCTCCCGAGCAACCCAGTCTACGTCATCGGGATGCAGTCGAGCATTGAACGTCTCCATGGTAACGACTGAAGTGGGATCAACACCGTAGATTTCATACCAGCGTGCGTCACAAAGGATGGTATTCGCGGCGAAATTGTAATCCCACACCCCGAGATGAAGCGCTTCCGCGGCCAGCCCGAGGCGCTCCCGTTCCAGGTAAAGCTCATGCTCTGCCGTCTTCCGTTGGGTAATATCCGTATTTGTGCCAATGGTTCTTAGCGGAGTACCATCCTGGGCGCGCTCGACGACTTTACCGCGAGCCAGTATCCATCGCAACGAGCCATCTTTAGCTAGCATGCGGTACTCTATGACGAAATCTTCGGTCTTTCCCTGCAAGTGATTGCCGATTGCCTCCTGGCAGAGGGCCAGATCGTCGATAGGCAATCGATCGAACCACTCCGCTGTTGTGTCGCCAATCTCCTCTTTGGTATAGCCCAGCATCGCCTTCCACTGGCGGGAGTAGTAGACCTTCCCGGTCTTCATGTCCCAATCCCATATGCCGTCGCCCGTGCTTTCCAGCGCGAAACGCCATCGTAGCTGGCTCTGACGCAACTCCTCTTCAATCCGTTTCTTCTCGGTAATATCGCGTGCGATGCCGATCAAGCCGATGATCTTTCCCTGTTCATCTCTGTAGGGACTGCGGGTGGTCAGGAAAGTGCGTATCGTTCCGGCTCTGTCGAGCGTCTCCTCCACCGTTGAGGCGACACCCTTCTCTATCACCTCGAGCTCAATCTTTCTGATTCTCTCCCCGGCTTCTTCTCCGAACAGATCGCTGGCTTTTTTCCCGAGCCCCCCTTCGCTGGGACGCTCGGCAAATTGCGCAGCAGCTCGATTGAAAAGCAGAAACCGCCCGTCACAATCCTTGATGAAGATCGCGTCGGTGGCACCATCTACGATGGCCCGGAATAGTGGAGAGGAATCCGCCACATATTGTACGACCTCGTCGTCGGGAGGCTGGGGAGAGCCCATATTTTGAGGGAGGGTCATCGCTACTTTCTCTGACAATTGTAACCAGTATCGGATATCTGCAATATTCTACCCCGTCAACTTCAGAAGTTGACCGTCACCATTGCTGTGGACAGAACCAATATTGCTTCGATTTGACCATGCATCGTCCTCCTCTACTGCTACAGAAGAGCCGCTCTAGTGAGGGCTGGCGTGGGAGAGGTGGAAGGTGGTGACGTACTGGAGGAAGAAGGTGTTGTCGTTGGTGGGTGTGCCTGAGCTGCGATGGTCGAGCTCATAGTCTGCTTTGAGCAGTTGGAAGCGGTTTGGGCGGAATCCCGTGGCAAACTCGAAGCGCTCGGTGTTGCCGCTCTGGTTGGCGCTTGAGTAGCCGGTGCGGGCGGCGGCGTACCAGCGGGGACCGAGGGTGCGGCGAGCCTCAATGTAGCCGGCGTCTTCGCGAATGGTGGGCATGGTGGTGTACGGCAGAACGAACCTCTGAAATTCGCCCTGGATGTTCCAGTGTCCGTGGCCCCACTCGGAATCGACGCCGAGGGCATGAGCAGGGAGCCTGCTGGGGTTCGCCTCGCCAGGACGGAAGAAGGGGGATTGGCGGTCGAGGTAGGGACCGCGATAGCCGGAGACGCCAATCCGCAGGCCTTGCCGGATGGTGTATCCACCGCCGCCGGCCCAGTTGCCGTACTGGTCGTGGTCGAAGATGCTGCGAGGATTTGCAGGAGAGGAGTTGGCGAACTGGGCGCGCCCATCGAACTTGCCGCGGGTGGCATCAATCTGCGCTCCGGCCACGGCGAGGCTGGAGACAGCGGCGTAATAAGAGGAGCCGTAGGAGAGGGAATAGTAGCCGTAGGGGAGGGGAACGTTGGCGAGCGGGTTGTCGGCGTCGTCGTAGCGCAGCAGGAAGGAGCCGAAGGCGGTGGAGAGCTCGCCCACACGGACTAACAGCGAACCTTTGGTCGAGACACGCGAGTAGTTGAGCGAAGCCTGGAGGATGTTGCCGCTGGCTCCGCGGTCGGTTTCGGAGAAGCTTTCGAAGAAATATGGACGCGTGTAGAGCTGCCAGGCTGCGGTGATTGCCCATCGGTCGCTGAACTTGACGGTGGGATAGAAGACGCCGCGGAAGCCTGCGCTGGCGGGCGCTTCGGCGACAGACGGCTGCGTAAATACGCTGGATGCGGCGAACTGGCCACTGAGGGTCGCGCGCAGATCGACGCCGGCATCGGCCTCCTGCGCCTGGGCAACGGTTGACGGGATCCACGCGAGCAGCGCGATCAGGAGAGCGGTTGGCTTCAAATTGCCTCCCAGGCTTCGAAGCCAGGGACGGGCGCGGGTTCGAGGGCAGCTTGTGTGGCCGGCGAAGTCTCGGGCTCGGCTTCGCGTTGTGCGGCGGCATTGTGGAGCGGCAGTTGAGCGAACACCTCGACGATGCGAGGGTCGAACTGTATTCCGGCGTACTCGTGCAGGATTTCGATGGCGCGCCGATGGGTGAGCCCGCGACGGTAAGAGCGGTTCGTTGTCATGGCGTCGTAGGCATCGGAGACGTGGATGATGCGCGCGTCGACGGGCGTCTGCTCGCCCGACTGGCCTTTGGGATAGCCACTGCCATCCCAGTTCTCGTGGTGAAGTTCAACAGCATCGAGGAATGGGGTAAGGCCACCGACGCCTTCGAGGATCTGGCGCCCGATCACCGGGTGTTTCTTGACGATGGCGAACTCCTCGTCGGTGAGCCGCCCGGTTTTCTGCAGGATGGCGTCCGCGATACCGATCTTGCCGATGTCGTGGAGGAGCGCTCCAACACGGATGCGTTCGATGTGTTCACGGTCGAGTTGCATGGCGGCTGCGGTTGCGGAAGAGAGCTCGCTGACGCGCATGCTGTGGCCTGCGGTGTAGTGATCGCGAGCGTCGAGCGCGTTGGCTAGGGAGCCGACGAACTCGACGTAGGCGTCATGCAGGCTGTCGCGGGCGGCGCGGACTGCGACGGCGGCATGGTTGTAGTTTTCGACCAGTTGCCGAATTTCAAAGATCGAAGAGTGATTGCTTTCGAACTCCGGGAGTACGCCGGTGTGTTCAGAGTTGCGGAGGTGGGAGACCAGTCCAGCGATGGGCCGCACGATGGAGCGCGATGAGATGAGACTGCAGAGGAGCGCAACCACCACGCAGCCGATATCCACGGCGAGAAAAAGATCGTGCAGGATGGTTTGAACGGGAGCGATAGCCGCATCCATGTTCTGCAGACTGCGCAACTGATAGCCTTCGCCCATTGAGCCGCTCTGCATGGGAAGCGAAACCCAATTGGCCCCGCGCAGGCGGATGTCGCACTCGGACTGCGCGGGGCAGTTGCGCAGAGCGGCGCCGATCTCGACGTAGGGGATGCTGGAGATGTTGGAGTTGATGACCACGCCGTTGTGGAGCAGGACGGCGGGAGTGGTGAACTCGGAGAAGTCAAAAAACTCGCCCACGGAGAGCACACCGATGTTCTCCTGGTCCTGATCGACGGGAACGGAAGCGACCTGAAACGCGCGCCCGCCGATGAGCAGGAGACCTTTCCGATTGGACTCGAGAGCCGTGGTATCCACAGGCACGAGCTGGCTGGCTCCATCGGCGTCACGCGAGGGCTCGCGGACGACCGCTGCCAGTGGGGTTCCGTCGGGAGCGGAGACGAGCAGAAAGTCGAAGCCCATGAGCTCGCCCAGCTCGCGCAACTGGTCTTCGACGGTTCTGCGCGCCGCCGGGCTGTGCGATTCGGAGACAAGCAGTTGGATGCCGCTCTTGAGCGCGGCGTTTTCGCTTACGACCCTGAGAAACCGGCTGTTCTGCAGGTCGCTCTTGGAATGGAGGCGGGCGATTGCGAACTGATTATCGCGCAGGGTGGCGCGTACGCCATCGCCCACGGCAGACTGCACTAACCTCTGGATCATCCAGAAGCCGACCGTGAGCAGGAGCGCAAACGGGACGAAGCAGACGAGAAAGGTCCGGGTTTGAAGACGCACGGTTACCTGCCTTCCATGCCGTTCATCGACTCGCCCTGCATGTTCATCGCGCCTTTCTGCTGCGGAACATCGTCGATGGGAATAAAGAATTCGACGGTGGGGCTATGTCCTGATTCGACCACGACGCTCTTGCGGAAGAAGCCGGCGGCCTTGTGCCAGGCGACGACGGTGTACTGCCCGGGAGGAACGTTGGGGATGCGGAACTGGCCGGAGGGGTCCGAACGAACAAACCAACGGTTGGGAGTAACCACGATGGTGCCTTCCATGTTGGGATGCAGATGACAGTAGACATAGACGACACCGGGTTTGGTGAAGGTGACACTGCGGGATTCGCCTTTGTCGTAGTTTCCAAGATCGAACGTCTTCGGCTTGGAGAGCGAGAAGATGTTGTGGAAGATGGGGTCCATGTTGGGGAAGGCAACTGCTGAGCCGACCGGGACGACGAGAAGGTCCGGCGTGAATTGGCGGTTGAGTTGCTGCATGGAGAAGGTAGCGGAGGTCGCGGTGGCGGTGGCGGGAAGGCCGGGGCCTTCCAGATAGATAACGACGCGGGAGCGCTCGTAGTCGAGCGGGTCCTGGCGGGCGTCCTTGCCCAGTTCTACCGCGGTGCCGCGCTGATAAATGGAAACTGACGAGGTGACGCTCGGTTTGGTGAGCTTCTTCTTGATGAGGATTGTGCCAGTGATGTCCTGAAAAGGTGCTTTGGGGCAGTTCTCTGCGGCCTGACAGGTTGCGGCCTGTCCAGATGCAGGGCCGGGTTCGGAGGCCCCCACGGAGAGCAAGGAACAGGTGAAAAAAATGGCTAAGCAAGTTCGGTGCAGCAGAGTCATAGGGACCCGTTCCCAAAAAAGCACAAGCATAACTATTATATCAGAGTGCCAGATGGCTGAACATCTCACAGTTGAGGAGAACTGACCAAGACTGGGCATGGCAAGACGGCATGAGAATAACGACTCGGAATCTCGGCGAATACACTGCTGCCGCGCGTATTTCTGGCACGGCAGCGGCTGCGAGATCGTATGACAGTCGCGGAGACAAGAAAGCGATGATAAGAAAGACCTCATGATCGAGGTGCGGTGAAAGGCGATGAAACGGAGCCGAGTGAGCTGCGCGCCTACCTTCTTGGTAGAATGCCGGACAACGCGCAGACGATCTGGACGCTGATGACCTTCGGAAGAGGCGCTTTCCCGAACTTCTGCGGTGAAGGATCGAGAGCAGGCAAAGCAAGCAGAGGTCTCAATTGTGCCCACGGCCTCTGCAGAACTGCGGCATAAGTTTCACTCGGAGATTCTCTTTTCCCTGCTCGATGTTCGCCAGAGATCGAGTCGAAAACGACCTCTGGGCCGCCCTTAAAGTGGAATAGAAGTGAACCTTGTCTATTGGGCAGATAGCTGCGATTTTCTTCTCTGTTACTCGCCTTCGCCACCCTCATGCTGCGAAACCTCGAACAGATACTCAAGTGAAAGTTCCTGACATCCTCTAGGGGGTGACGGGCTGGGGGATCCTCTTGGTGCCGCGGAGTTCTTCGTCCGTGCGCTGAATATCGGGTGTCGCGAAGTCGAAGAAGGCCCAGGTGCCGTATCTGGCTTTGAGCTGGGGAAGGACGGTGTTGAGGACGGCTGCGCTGCTGTCACCGTGGGATTGGCTTTGAGCGATGCTCTGGCGGAGGAAGGCGAGGTAGTCGCGGAAGGCGCGAACATCGGCGGCGGTGCCAGGGTGGTCGCCGTGGCCAGGAACAAAGGTGGCTGTGGGGTAGTCGGCGAGCAGGGTGTCGAGTGTTTCAATCCAGGGTTTGGTGGAGGCGTCGATGAGGTTGGGGAGGGTGTGGTTCCAGAAGAGATCGCCGCAGAAAACGACATTGGCTTCGGAGTCGTAGACGACGGTGTCGCCGCCGGTATGGCCGGGCATGACGCGGAGCAGCAGGCTGCGGTGGTCGCCGAGGTAGATGGTGGTGTCGTGGGTATAGGTGACGTCGGGCAGGGCAAGAGTTTCGACGAAGGCGCGCTGCTGTGGAGTGATGTTGGGGAGGAAGAACTTGAGGTTTTCGGTGCGCTCCCAGGCGCGAACATTTTGCTGGGCCAGGACGATGGCGCCCGCGCCGACAAAGACCTGGTTTCCGGCGACGTGGTCGAGGTGATAGTGGGTATTGATGACGTAGCGGATGGGGAGTTTGGTCTGCTGTTGGATGACTTCAAGCATTTTTTGTGCCGCGGCCTGGCTTTCGAAGGTGTCGACGACAGCGACAGCGTTGGAGCCGATGAGAAAGCCGGCATTCGAGCCTGAGCTGGCGGTTTTAGCGGCGGGGTTGTCGATGGCGGCGGAGATGCCATGGCCGAGGGGCGCGAGGGTAAACGGCGCGTCGGCTTGCTGGGCGGTGGTTTGGGCAGCGCATGCGGCTGCGGTTCCGGCCAAAAGAGCAAGGGCGATTGAGAGAGTGCGTGCTGTGCGGATCATTTGCACTCCATTGTAGCGGCGGGGTGTTCAAGCCCGAGCAGCGTATCGGCAAGTACCGTCTCGGAATGGCGAATCCGATTGCCGGCGACGACTCTGAAGCAGAATCGACCGTTCGTGTCGTTGGAGCAGGAAGCGTACTTGAGTACCAGGGAGCGATTCGTTGGCTACAGCGACTTGTCGCTCTTTTTCCATCGCGGCCTGCACTGCCTCGTCGCCATCGTCGCCATCGAGTGGGAAGGCTATTGCGCCATTCATTGAATGCGGCAAAAATCGGGCTCTAAGCCAACGGGCTGAATGCGATTCACCTGCACGGATTCGGCGCGTCATCCTCAAATTCCAAGTCGTTTTACTTCGTCGTTGTAATACTTGCGGTAGAGGATCTCCCACTCCTGCGAGCCTTCGAGGATGATCTTGCGCTGGTTGGAGATTTTGGTGCGGGCAGCGGCGTCTATCTTTGCTTCTTCATTCAGCAGATTTTCGAGCGCCTTACGTGCTTCCTGGCGGATGGTGTTGCGATCCTCGTTAAAGCCGACCTCATTCATATCCGCGAGAGTGTCAGCAATGGTGTGCGCCAGCTTATTGAGCTTGTCTCGACTGATGCGCATTACAGCACCGCCTTGTACTTGCGCGCCAGCTCGTTTTTGACCTTCTTGAACATCTCTGCATACTGCGCGCCGGACTTCCGCATCTCGTCAGAGTAGGCCTCGAGAATCACGCGCACCTCATCATGAATGCGGTCTTCAAGCGACATTTCATCAATGAGAGCTGCTGTGACGCGCTCCTCCGTCGTGTGCAAGTTGCTCGTGGTGATCAACTTGGCATCGATGAGGTGTTTGACCGCGCGGCGGCCTAGATAACCAATGTATTCGCGGGAAAAGATCATCTGCGTAAGGGTCAGAATAGCGCATTGGGGTGGCGGATGTATACCCGTGTGAGAGGAGCATTCCGCGATGCGATTCACGATCTTGGAAAAGGCTGAGAAAAATGGCTTTCGCCACTACCGTGTCTATATGGATACGCCCTGATCTTCACCTTCCAATTTTTCGAGCGCAAAAAAGGGGCCGGATTGCGCAGTGCACCGAACCCCACCAGGGGACTTTTTATGGAAGCAGAACCGGATGCGCTGAAGTGTCATAACAGGCATTGCGCTAAGATCAGATCCTGAAAATCTGTATCATCGCTACGCCGCCGGCAGAACGTCCCTGACCAGCTTGCAGCTCACTCTTTCCTATACGACAAAAATAGTCGTATGGGACAAATCAGGTCGCATATCTATTTTTAATGCGGAAAAGTTACTTGAAGTTCTGGATGATGAGGCGAGAGCAAAGCAATAGCCTGGAAATAGAAAAAAAACGGCCCCCGTTTTTGGCGGGGGCCAAGTTGCCTTGGTTCTCTCTTGCGAGAGCTTTTTTGGCGGCCGTCGGCGGGGGTGAGCCGAAGGCGCGGTAATAGCCTCGGGGGCGTGGCTGAGCGGTTTAGGGCCGCTCCGCACCTGACGAGGAAGCAACACCCTGGGGTGATGCAGCATCCTGGGCCGCCAAACTGTTTTCCATCAACCGGATGCGCACCATGCTTGTACGAACAGGCTCATCGCTGTCCTCATTCTTGGCATTGCCAAGCGCAACGGCATGCAGACGGTAGACGGGAATGTTGTGTTCCACTAGATAACGGTTCACTGCCTGCGCAAACTTCTGAGAGTTCTGAATGCCTGCAGAGCCGTGTATTGGCGATTGAGCTTCAATGTCGATGATGTAACCCTTGCGTCCGTTCACGCTCTGGATCACGTCATCGAGCTTGCTTTTAGCATCTGCCGAAAGCGTTGGTACGCCGCCCTTGAACTTAACCTCAGTCTCGGTAACGGGCTTATACTGATCCAGGCCATTTACAGTCGTGTTCAGAGTGTCCACATGTGTGGATGCGCCCTGAGCGGTAGTAGAGGCGGCCTGCGCCTGCTGCCCGGCTGCGGTAGCTGTCTGGTTGGCTGTGTCCGCTGTGGACTGTGCCTGGTGAATGCCTGCCTGCGCCCGCGCATCTACATCTTTAATGTCCGCGGCGTTCTTGGCATTCAGTTGATCGAGCTCGGTAAGTCTGTCGTTGACGGGGTCCAGGCGTTTCTTGACCCACTTCTTGCGGGCAAAGGGATTCATGTGACCCCAGAAGCCTTCCTTGTCCGCGTTGTCGAGACGTTGCTGATTAATGTCCGGCTGCTGTTGCTGCTGCGCAGCGGCCGGAGCTGCCTCCTGAGAATTGCTGGAGGATTGCGCTTGGGCGCCCGTGGGGAAAGCGAGCGCCGTCGCAAGCGCGGTGAGAGCTACTGCACCGCGCAGGGCGTTTCTATCATATTTAGAAATAAGTCCTGTCATCTTTATCCTCGTATGTTTCCATCCCTGCGGCATAACCAACACGGACGGTTATTGACAGTACGCTTCTGGGTAGTGCAACAGTCGTGCCAAACTCCGCTATCGCCAGAATATTTTTGAAAGTAATTGTATTAACAGGAGTTATAGGACTGAAAACGCCGAGGCTTAAGGACCGGATAGGAAATACCCAGAACAAAGAAGGTAATTTTTACCTACTGAGGGTAACTTCTACCCTGTAACTTTGAAGGCGATGGCGGAAAAAGAAGTCCTGAAACGCTGCAAAAGCAGCCGGAAACGAGGCAAAATTGAGGAAATCGCGGGCCTAAGCAGGAGGCGCAATCAGCGGATCTGGACGCGCAGAATGCGGAGCTCAGGGTAGGCTCCATCCCAGCCCTGTGTGACAGGGTCGAAGATCAGGCGGAAGTCGCGCTCGTCGCCGGGTTTGAGCGGCGCATCTGCCACAGACTGCAAATCGACATACGGCTCGCGGGTGCGGATGACCTTAAGCGGCTGGGTCTCATTCTGCGCCACCTCGTGAGCCGGATCGCGGAAGAGCACCTGGACGGAGATTCCGGTCACGGTCTGACTTCCCTTGTTCGCAATATGACCATCCACGTAGGTCACCTTGCCACCGGCCAGGTTGGCGGATTCGCTCAGAGCCAGATTCGTGATGGGCAGATTCGCGGCGTAGGGATCGGCCGCAGCATTAATCGGCGCAACTGTCGGCTTGGAGCGGCCATGTTCCACGGCGAAGACCGCGATGGCGGCCACGGCAACGACAACTGCGGCAGCAATAGCCAGAGGCAGCCAGTTGCGTTCCTGCGCTTCGGCGGTGCGGATAAGTTGCGGTCCCGTGCTCACGCGTCAATTTTACTCCCATTACCAAAGACAACGTCTCAGCAACACAAGATCAGAATTTTCACAGAAGAATTGACCGCACGGGACGATAAGGGAAGCAGCCGAGAAATACGAAACCGCAACGAAACCTGATACAGCAACAGGTGCCGCAAAAGGTTCACCGCAACTGATTGCGTTCCAGTGTGTTTTAGTCCGAAGGAGAAGTTTTTGCATCCAATAAATCAAGCAAGCGGAAACGCTAACGCCACTGGGAACACCATCTGCGGGAAGCTCGAATTTGTGAGTCAGTGATTAGCCTCGCCCGCAGGGCGAAGAAAGGCAGGACGCCCGATGCAGCCCTCCCCTAATCCCGGTATTGCGGCACGCATCCTGCGCGGCCGCAGGAGTGAAGACCTGATCTATCAGGCAGTGGCCGCGGCAGCTATGGCCGCCACGCTGGTCAGCATCTGGCTGTTCTGATCGCCGCATAAATCGAACTCAGATGGGCACGCTTCGGCGTGCCCATTTTGCTTTTAGAACTCTCTTCCGCACCAACACTGTCAATATCCGTCTGCAATAATGAATTTTCTTCGCAGTCAGGATAAAAAGACGCAGGGAAACGCAAGCGCCAATGCGGCAAATTCTGATCGCAAAAACCGGGATGGAGAATCTGCCATGAAAATTGCCGCAAAGACAATGCGCGCAGCGCTTACTGCCTCAATCGTTGTGCTCGCCGCAGGCGCGGCGCACCGTGCATCCTGCCAGTCCACTCCCGCAACTGCCGAGCAGCCCGACAACTACACGTGGCTCGAAGAGATTCACGGCGCAAAGTCAATGGCCTGGGTGAACGCCGAGAATGCCAAAACCGAGACATGGCTCAACAGCGACCCGCACTTTGCCGCGCTCGAAGCCAAAGCGCTCACGGTTCTCGACTCACCCGACCGCATCGCGTTTCCTTCCTTCATGCATGGAACAATTTATAACTCGTGGAACGATGCGAGCCACGTGCGCGGCATCGTGCGCCGCACCACGCTCGCGGATTATCTGACCGCCGAACCGCACTGGGAGACGGTGCTGGACTATGACGCTCTCGGAGCGGCGGAAAAGCAGAGCTGGGTGGGCCGCGGATTGAACTGCCTCCGCCCGGAAGAAGATACCTGCCTGGCGAGCCTCTCGGCCGGTGGTGAGGACGCAGTGACGGTGCGCGAGTTCAGCCTGAAAACCGATAGCTTCGTCGAGAACGGTTTCGTGCTCCCGCGCGGCAAGCAATCCGTCACCTGGCTCGACAAAGACACGTTGCTGATCTCACGCGACTGGGGTCCTGGAACCATGAGCCAGGCCGGCTATCCCATCACGGTACGCGAGTGGAAGCGCGGCACGCCGCTCGAAAGCGCCAAGGAAATCTTTCGCGGCGAAGTAACAGACAATGGCTACGGCGACCACGCAACCGTGCTGCGCGACGGCGAAGATCACGTTGCCGTGATTCTCGAGCAAAGCGCCTCAACCTTCGAGCACACCTCTTTTCTTCTGTCGCCCAGCGGTCCGCGCAAGCTCGCGCTTCCGCCCAAATCCGGCATCACCGGCTTTCTCGCCAACCACTTCATCGTTGCGCTGCAGGAGGACTGGACCCCGGCCGGCCAGACCACGCGCTATCCGCAGGGTTCTGTGCTCTCCATCGATTACGACGCGGCCAAAGCCGATCCCGAGCACCTCAAGCCAACCGCCATCTTCACTCCGACCGAGCGCGAATTCACGCAGGCAGTCCGCACCACCAGGAACCATCTGCTGCTGACCACGCTGAACAATGTGCAGGGCCGCGCCTATATTTATTCGCCCGGCAAAAGCGGCCAGTGGAGCCGCAAAGCGCTTCCCATTCCGGACAATCAGACAGTGGCGGTGACATGGGCCAGCCCCACGGAAGAGCGTTTCTTTCTCTCGCTCAACGGCTTCCTCAATCCTCCTTCGCTCTGGCTGGGCAATGCAGCCGACGGCTCGCTCAAGGAGATCAAATCCGAGAAGCCGCAGTTTGACGCGTCAAATTTTGCCGTTCATCAGTATGAAGCCACATCGAAAGACGGCACCAGGGTTCCCTACTTCGTCGTCGGGCCAAAAGATATGAAGTTCGACGGCCAGAACCCCACGCTGCTCACGGCCTACGGTGGCTTTCAGGTATCGCAAACACCCGGCTACAGTCCAACCACCGGCAAGCTCTGGCTCGAACGCGGCGGCATCTACGTGCTGGCAAACATCCGCGGCGGCGGCGAGTTTGGCCCCGCGTGGCATGACGCCGGCCTGAAAACCCACCGCCAACGCATCTACGACGACTTTTACGCCGTAGCGCAGGATCTGACGACACGCAAAATCACATCGTCCTCGCGGCTCGGCATCGAAGGCGGCTCCAACGGCGGCCTGCTCATGGGCGTCGAGTTCACGCAACATCCTGAGATGTGGAAGGCCGTCATCATCTCTGTTCCATTGCTCGATATGCTCGCCTTCGAACATCTCTCCGCCGGCGCTTCCTGGGTAGGCGAATACGGCTCCGTCTCCGTACCGGAAGAGCGAAAGTTCCTCGCATCCATCTCGCCTTACAACCAGCTTCGCAAAGACGTGAACTATCCCGAGCCGCTGATCTTTACCACCACCAAGGACGACCGCGTGGGACCGGTGCATGCGCGTAAATTTGCCGCGCGTATGGAGGAATTCGGCGAGCCGTTCCACTACTTTGAAATCACAGAAGGCGGCCACGGCGCCGGCGCGGACAACAAGCAGCGCGCCCGCACCGACGCCGCAATGTACACCTATCTCTCAACAAAGCTGATGTACTGATCTCTGCGTGTCCCGAAACAGAATCGGGTGCCCCACCCATGACGCTCACTATTCCTGTTAGGCTTTCAGTGCATGACACCCACCCCTGAAGATCTGGCGGCTCAGTATGCGCAAATGAGTGAGCCGGAACTGATGGAGCTGGCCCGCTCCTACGATGGTCTGCTGGAAGTGGCACAAGCAGCGTTGCGTGCGGAATTTGCACGGCGCGCGCTTGAGCCGCCACTGGTGGAAGAGCCAAAGCAATGGGAGTTCCGTCACCTCATCACGGTGCGGCGTTATCGAGATCTGGCCGAGGCATACGCGGGACGTTCGCTGCTCGAATCGGCGGGAATTCCAGCCTGGATAGCGGATGAGAATCTGGTCCGGATGGATTGGTTCTACTCCAATATGGTCGGCGGTTTGCGATTACAAGTTGACGAGCGCGACGAAGCGACAGCACGGGAGATTCTGGACGAAGCGGCTCCAGACACAATCACGTATGGCGAGGAGCAAGTCTACGTACAGCCAACTTGCCCCAAGTGCGGATCGGCTGAAATCACGCTGGGCAGCGGGACAGAGAATGGGCGGTCTCTTTTGGCGCTCTACCTGGTGTCGATTCCGGTGCCGCCACAGCAAGCAGCCTGGCATTGTGAGGCATGTGACGCACGGTGGGTAGAGTCCGATGACTGACGGCACACCTTAACCAAACCTGGCCCGCTTCACCGACTGCCGAAAATCATTCCCCGTCATAGTCACCCGCACGCACATCTCCGCCAACCGCGACCGCATGCGATCCCCGATCCGATCTCCAAGCGTAGGCTCACGCCCCGCACGTTGCGCATCGCTCACATCCCCGCCACCGGCAGGCAGGTCAGAGTAATTAGTAGTCACAATCGTCGAAAGCTTATCGTTGTAGCGCGTATTCAGGATCAGCGCCACAATATCCCACGACCACTCATTCGGCTTCTGCGCGCCCAGGTCGTCGAGCACAAGCACCTCCGCCTTAAAAACTGGGCGCAAAAAATCCATCTCCGTCGCAGCCACCTGCGGGTTGTAGCTGTGCTGGATATTTTTCAGCAGCTCGCGATAATCACAGAAAAGGCCGCGCACACCGCGCTCCCGCGCCAACCGATGCAGAATGCCCGCGGCAAGATGTGTCTTTCCCACGCCAATGCAGCCGGCAAAGAGCAGCCCACGTCCAGCGGTCTCAGCAGGGTAGCCGTCTGCAAACTTGCGCGCCGTCATCAGCGCCGCGCCAAGCGTGGCATCCGCGCCGGAAAAACGCGTCTCAAAGGTATCCAGCGTGCAGTGGCGATAGCGCTCAGGAATGCGCGCGGAAGTCAGCCGCCGCTCCTCGCGCTCAAGCTCCTGGCATTGGCATTCGCGAGAGACCCAGCGCCCATCCTCTGCGACGACGCGCACAAGACCAACGCCACCGCAGATGGGGCATAGATTGCTCATAGCTCTCTACCAAGCCTAACGCACAACACGCGGGCAAGCCGATGTGCAAGCAGCGTACGCAATGTGGAAATAGCGCCGGACAGCGTAAAATCAAACCCGCAAAAGGTATGGCCGAATTGAGGATCTGACTGAGGTGAAACTGCTCACAGTGTTGACGATGACAGCAGCGCTTATAACCACGGCGTCCGAGCTTGGCGCGCAGATCACAACGCCGGCAGCTCCAGCCCAGTCCCAAGGCGCCCAGACACAAGGCCTGGACGGATACAGAAACGTCCGCGAGAAACAACTGCTCACCGACTTCGGCTGGCTTGCGCGCTACAAGGATGCCAACGCGCAACTGCCGCCAGCCCAGCCGGACGACAAGCGCGTCGTCTTCATGGGCGACTCCATCACCGAAAGCTGGCATCTCGACCAATCGTTCTCCGGCAAGCCGTACATCAACCGGGGCATAAGCGGCCAGACCTCGCCACAGATACTGTTGCGCTTCCGCCAGGATGTGCTGGAGCTGAAGCCGAAGGTCGTAATCATTCTGGCCGGAACGAACGATGTGGCAGGTAATACCGGTCCCATGACGGCGGAGCAGACCGAAGGAAACATCCAGTCGATGGCTCAGCTCGCCGCCGCTAACGGCATCCGTGTCGTGCTCTGCTCCGTTCTGCCGGCCAGCCACATCGGCTGGGCGCCAAATGTACAAGATACCGCAGACAAAATCCTCGCCATCAATACCTGGATCAAAAGCTACGCCACCAGCCAGGGCTACCTGTATGTCGATTACCACTCAGCTATGAAGGACGCGCAAAACGGCCTTCCGCCGGAGCTAAGCAAGGACGGCGTCCACCCGCTCCCGGCGGGCTACGCCATCATGTCACCACTGGCAGACGCGGCGATCGCCAAAGCGCTGGCAAAATAGCTATTTAGTGCTTGCTCGGGGGCGCTGCCGCAGGAGCCGCCGCCGTCTGGGTTCCGGATTGCCCTTTCGACAGGCTGCGCACATACGCAACCAGGCCTCGAACTTCCGCGTCCTTGGCGCGAACCTCATCCTCAGGCGGCATCTTGTCTCCCCTGCCCTTGCGGATGGCGTCAAAAAGCTCCTGATCGGATTTGCCTGCAAGCGATTTGGCGTCGGTGTAATCGAGCAGCACCAGATTCATGCTGGTCGCCACCTCAGATTTACCGTTGCCGGTATCGCCATGACACAGCGCACAGTCTTGCTTGTAGATCTGCTTAACGTGAGGAGTAATTTCCTGCGCGGATGACGCCTGCACAACACCGAATGCAAGGATCACACCGGATAGCAATAGCCCAAAACGGAAGAAGGTTCCAGCGGACATACATGCCTCCCCAATTCATTCGGCAGCTTGTAGACTGTCATGAATTTTTCGGCTGAAATTCTAGGCCCACGAATCGGCTTTGGGAAGGGTAAACATCATTGCCCGCAAACAAAAATCGCAGTATAATAACGTAGATTGCAGGAAAGGTCTGTTTCAGCGATGCCTAAGGAAAAGATTCACCCCCCATATGACGCTGTGCGCGTACTCTGCGCCTGCGGAAGCAACTTTGAGACCCGTTCGACCCACAAGGGCGACATTCACGTGGAAATCTGCTCGGTCTGCCACCCGTTCTTCACCGGCAAGCAGCGCCTGGTCGATACAGCCGGCCGTGTGGAGCGCTTCCGCCGCAAGTACGCGAAAGCCGAGCCCGCCAAGTAAGCCACTGAAACGGCAGGATTTGTGCCAAACAGGCCTCCGCCACGGCGGGGGCCTAATAGTGTTGAGTCGTTGCTTAACCTGACTGAAAAATCACTATGCCGCACCCCAAGCGCCAACTCGGAGCAAAGACAGAGATCGATGGCTTCCGCCTGATCTGGCGCCTGCACCGCGAGCAGCACACGAACGGGCTGGATGACTGGCACGCGGTCGCGATTCATGTTCGGAATGAGACGCCTGCGCGCCGCGACCTTTATCTGGAATATCCCCTGGCCCCGACGCAGAATAAGAATGGCCTGACCCGTACCGATACCATGCGCGTGCCGATTCACGAGAAGAAGGTCGAAGCCCATATCCAGCAGGCCATAGCCGCCGGATGGGACCCGGATTCCCGTGGCAAGCCGTTCATATTTGAAGTTCCAGAACTGCCGAGTTAAGTCGGAGTATTTCATGGCAGGACGAGGTTTCACCGTGAAGAAGGAGTGGGAGCAGCCCACCGAGCGCACCGGCTCCATGCCGGTTCCAGCCGAGATGAAAATCGGCCCGGTCGAGGTGCGCCCAGCCACGGTTCTGGCTCCCATGGCCGGCGTCACCGACACCATCTTCCGCCGCTTCATGCGCCACGCCAGCCTTTTTTCTGGCCCTGGGCCGGATTCGAGTGAAAACGTAGAGTCCTCTGTCTCGAATACCCAGTCCGGCTGCGGCCTGCTCATGACCGAGTTCACCTCGGCTGACGGCCTCTCGCGCATGCGCGAATCCAAGCGCAAGCGCTACCTCACCTTCTTTGACGACGAGCACCCCATCTCCGCGCAGCTCTTCGGCTCCAACCCGCAGACGCTGGCCGAAGCCGCACGCATCTGTCAGGACACCGGCTTCGACATAGTCGACCTGAACCTCGGCTGCCCGGCCAAGCGCGTCGTCGGCTGCAATGGCGGCTCAGGCCTGCTGCGCGATCTGCCCAAGATCGGCGAAATCTTCCGCGCCGTCCGCAAGTCCGTCTCAATTCCCTTCACCGTCAAGTTCCGCCTCGGCTGGAACGACGAAAACATCGTCTGCGTAGAGCTGGCAAAGATAGCCGAAAGCGAGGGCCTCAACGCTCTAGCTCTCCACGCCCGCACCCGCGAGCAGTCCTACACCGGCTACGCCCGCTGGGAGTGGATCGCCGCCGTCAAGCAGGCCGTAAAAATCCCCGTCATCGGTAACGGCGACGTCCGCACGCCTGAAGACGCTGCCGCCATGATCGCGCAAACCGGCTGCGACGGCGTCATGATCGGCCGCGGCGCACCAGCCAATCCCTGGATCTTCCGCCAGATCGCGCAATTCACGGCAACCGGCGCATACGACAAGCCCACCTCCGCCGATCGCCACCATATAATCCGCGCCTATTTCCACATGCTGATGGCCGGCGGAGAAATGTACGACATTTCCGAGAAGCCGGAGAATGCAATCCGTGAAGCCGCAGGCAAAATGAAGCAGTTCGCTGCATGGTTCACACACGGCGTCCCCGGCGGAGCGAAACTGCGCGCCTCTATCTATCAAGCCAAAACATCCAGAGCAATTCTCGATCAGGTGGATGCGTTCTTCGAAGCACAGGCCAATCCCAGCGCGACTAACGAAGAACTTGCAGAAGCCAACGCACCGCTTGATTTCTCCGACGCCGCGTTAGTCTGCGACTAAACAGCTTCCACAGCCATAGCCACAGCATTCCCCCCACCCAGGCAAAGCGCTACAATCCCGCGCTTCCCACCACACTCCTTCAAATCCGCCAGCAGCCGCACCAGCAGCCGCGCCCCGCTAGACCCAATCGGGTGCCCCACCGCCACCGACCCACCATGCACATTCACCCTTGCAGTATCGAGGCCAAGCTCCCGGTTCACGGCCATCGCCTGTACCGCAAAAGCCTCATTCAGTTCAAAGCGGTCGATGGAATCCAACTCCCACCCCGCGCGCTTCGCCACCTTGCGCACGGCATCAATCGGAGCCAAGCCAAACCACTCCGGCTCCCTGCCCGCCGTGCAATGCGCACGAATCACGCCAAGCGGCTTCAGATTGCGCTCCCGCGCCAGATGCGCGCTGGTAATCACCACAGCAGCCGCGCCGTCGCTCACGCCCGGCGCATTGCCAGCCGTCACCGTGCCGCCTTCCTTAAAGGCCGGCTTCAGCTTCGCCAGCGTCTCCACCGTCGTATCCGGCCGGATCCCCTCATCCATCGCAAAAACCCGCGCAGGTTCGCCCTTCTTCGCCGCTGGAATCTCCACCGGCATCATCTCCTCGGCAAAAACCTCACCCCGCGTCGCCGCAGCCGCCCTGCGATGCGACTCCGCCGCAAAAGCATCCTGCTCCTCGCGCGTAATGCCATACTTCTCCGCAATCATCTCCGCGCCAACACCCATGTGAAAGCCGCGATACGCCTCCCACAGCCCATCGTGAATCATCGCGTCTACCAGCGTGCCATTTCCCAGACGGTAACCGCTCCGAGCCTGCGGCAAGAGATACGGCACATTCGTCATGGACTCCATGCCTCCTGCAACCACCACCTCCGCATCGCCCAGGGCAATGGCCTGCGCTGCCAGCGCCGCTGCACGCAGGCCGGACCCACAGACCTGGTTCACCGTCAGCGCGGCTGATTCAGGGGCCAGCCCACCATAAATCGCCGCCTGCCGCGCGGGATTCTGCCCCAACCCGGCCTGCAGCACGCAGCCCATAATGCACTCGTCAATTTCCGTAACACCGAAACCGGAACGACGCACCGCCTCGCGCACCACAAGCGCACCCAGCTTAGGCGCTGTAAAACCCGACAACGAGCCTTGAAACTTACCTACCGGCGTACGCACCGCCGAAACAATCACTGCCTCACGCATTTTTGAAAATCCTCCCAGCGAACACCCGAGAATATCAACTCAGATGTCACGCGCGCGACAGGCGCAGGATTCACTTGAGCAAGCCGCGCAGGTTTGCTAGCCTTGAGCGCGTCATGCGACTACCAATTTCCGCTTTTTTTGTGGCTTTCGCCGCTGCCTGCGTTGCCCTGCACGTATCCGCGCAAAAATTCACGCCCAAAACCATCCAGTTCCAGGGCGCGCCGGATTACTCGAACGATGAACTGCTCTCTGCCGCCGGTCTCAAAGCAGGCCAGACGCTCTCTTCCGACGATATGCAGCAACGCATGAACGCGCTCTCGCAGACCGGCCTTTTTGATGGCGTCAAATTTACCTTCAACGGGCAGGACCTGGTCTTTCAGCTCAAGCCCGCCGCGCAGCTCTATTCCGTGCGGCTGGACAACATGCCGCTCACGCCCGGCCCCGATCTCGACGCGAAGATCCGCGCGAAACTCCCGCTTTATCACGGCAAGGTTCCTACGGAGGGAACGCTGCTGGACGGCGTGCAGGCGGTCCTTGTAGAGCAGCTCGCCGCCATCGGCATCAAGGCAACAATCACCTCCGCGCCATACAGTACCCTGGGTGCTCGTGAGGCCAGCGCCATCGCCTTCCACGTTTCCACGCCGCAGATCCTCATTGGAGAGATACTGCCGGGCGCCGCTCCACAGCTCACGCCGAAAGCTCAGGAGGTTCTCGCATCTCTTACCAGCAAACCCTTCAGCACAGAAGACTCCGCAGCCGGCATCGCAAAGGATCTCCGCGAAATTTACCAGGGCATGGGTTATCTTGACGTGAAGGCAGACGCCACAAAGCAGCCAAATCTGAGCATCGCGCCCGATAGCGTACAGGTTTCCTTCCGGTATTCGCTTGATCCCGGCACGCTCTATAAGGTCACATCCATCCAGCTTGCGCCGGATATGCTGGTCAGCCAGGCGGACTTCGACAAGCAGTCGCACGTGCATCCTGGCGACCCTGCCGATGCCGAGCACATTGCCTGGAACTGGCATTTCATCGAGCGGCAGTATCACAACCGCGGTTACGCGCGGGCGCGCATCACGCCGACAGCCACGCTCGACCACGCGCAGCACACGGTGAGCTACGCCTTAGCCGCCGAGCCGGGAGAGGTGTACAAGATGGGCAAAATCAGCGTCGAGAATGTGTCGGATGAGATTCGCGCCATGATGCTGGCCGCGTGGAAGCTCCCGGCCGGGGCTATCTTTAATGAAAGTGCGCTGTTTTCTTACTACGCAATCGACGCCACAAACACCCATGCCGACCCACGGCTGTTCAAACTCTTCCAATCGGTCAACTGCAAATACACGCTGATCGTGAATGACGACACCAAAACCGTGGACGTGGCGCTAAGGCTGGAGAAGCGTACCTCTTAGGCTATCCTCATGCCATGCTGCACACCATTTTGAATGACATGTTCCACTTGCAGCTTCCGATCATCGAGAAGCTGCTGCGTCCCGTCGTCGTTTACCTGGTCCTTGTGATCCTGCTGCGTATCTTCGGCAAACGCGAACTGGCGCAGCTAAACCCCTTCGACCTCGTCGTACTTCTTTCACTCTCCAACACTGTGCAGAACGCCATCATCGGCGACGATAACTCGGTCACCGGGGGCATCCTCGGCGCACTCGGCCTGCTGGGCATCAACTGGCTTGTCGCCCGCTTCTTATTCAGTTCACCGCGCCTTACGCGGGTATTGCAGGGCCATTCCACCGTGCTGGTGCGTAACGGGCAAATCGATCAAAAGGCCATGCAGCATGAATCGCTCACGCATGAGGAATTGCTGGAAGCCGTCCATAAGCAGGGCTTCACGGCATTTCATCAGGTAGGTCTCTGTGAACTGGAGCCAAGCGGAACATTCTATGTAGAAGGCATGGAGCCAAGCTCTATCGAAAAACAGCACGCCGATATACTGGCGCGCCTGGAAGCGCTGACAAAGGAAATTGCGGCGCTGCGGATGCAATCAGCGCGATGATAATTGCCTTTTGCGCTTCAACTGCGGACCAGTTCGACAGCGACATCAATCTGAAGCCGCTGCCAAACGCGGTCAGCGGTCCATGCAGTAGCGCCGAACGATTTGGCAAGCGCAAGGCAGGCACGGTCGCCGAGAGAGAGTGACCGGTCGGTGCGCGCAAACCCGGCGGCAAGCTCCGCCACATCCTTTGCAAACGGAACAACCTCCACACCGGGCAGCATTGCATCCATTCGCTCGCCATCCATGAGCGGGCTGTCCCGCTGCAAGCGAGTAAGCGCTTCACACCAATTCACGCTGGAGATTGCTACAGGAGTCTTGCCTTCTTGAATCACAGATCGAACCCGTTCGCCGCCGCGCTCGCCGAGAATCATCGCCAATACAGCAGAAGAATCAAGAACAATCCTATCCAAGCTCCGCCTCGCGCTGTGCTTCTTCGTGCTTCTCAGCCAGAAACTCGTCCAGGATTCCGCTCAGGCTCCCGCGTTTGGCAATAATGGATTCCCGAACTTCTTTCAGCGTCATATCCATGTTTCGAATCCGGATCGAGCCGCCTTCGCTGCTGATTGTGAGGCGATCGCCGGGCTTTAATCCGAATTCTTTACGAAGTTCGGCAGGAAGAACGATGCGGCCGCTTTCGCCCAGAACGACAGTTTCGGTAGGCACATGGCACCTCCCATCAAGTATGGCAGAAAATCACTAAATCCGCCAAATTTCCTAAAACCTGCCATACCGACCCAACGGAACCACTGCTTCTTAGCTTGCACTCAAGTTACAAGCCAGTTCCCGACCACCGGGAGGGCCACAAAGTTTCCAGTGCATCGAAGGCGCAAAAGGGATGGACGGTCAATCCTCACTCCCACTCGATAGTGCCCGGCGGCTTCGACGTAATGTCATACACAACCCGGTTAATGCCCCGCACCTCATTCACAATGCGGCTTGAGATCCGCTTCAGCACCTCATACGGCAGCGGAGTCCAGTCCGCCGTCATGCCGTCTTCCGAATGCACAGCCCGAACCGCAGCCGTGTATGCATACGTCCGCTGGTCGCCCATCACGCCCACGCTCATCACCGGCAGCAATACGGCAAAGCTCTGCCAGATCTTGGTGTACAGTCCGGCAGCCTTGATCTCGCTCACCACAACGTCGTCAGCTTCCTGCAGCAGCGCCACACGGTCTGGGGTGACTTCACCCAGAATGCGCACGGCCAACCCCGGCCCAGGGAACGGCTGCCGGCTCAAAATCTCCTCCGGCATACCCATATCGCGGCCAATGCGCCGCACCTCGTCTTTAAACAGGTCACGCAGCGGCTCAATCAGCTTGAGCTTCATGTGCTCAGGCAGGCCGCCCACATTGTGGTGGCTCTTGATGGTCTGGCTAGGCCCCTTCACGCTGCTCGACTCGATTACATCCGGATAGAGTGTTCCCTGCACCAGCCAGTCCACTCCGCCCGTTTCATGCGCAATCCGCGTTGCCTCGTCGTCAAAGACGGCAATAAATTCGTTGCCGATGATCTTGCGCTTCTTCTCCGGGTCGGTCACGCCAGCGAGCTTGCTCAGAAAGCGCTCGCTCGCATCCACAGCCACCAGGTTTAGCCCCAGCTTGTCGCGCAGATTCTTCTGCACGCTCTGGAATTCGTTCTTGCGCAGCACGCCGTTGTTCACAAAAACGCACGTCAACTGGCTGCCGATGGCCTTATGCACCAGCATCGCCGCCACGGAAGAGTCCACGCCGCCGGAAAGCCCGCAGATGACATGATCCTTGCCGACCTTGGCGAGGATTGCAGCCACCGTCGTCTCAACAAAGTGCGCCGGCGTCCAGTCACCTTTAGCCCCACAGATGCCAAAGACAAAATTTTTGATCAGCTGAGGCCCGAGCGGCGTATGGTGTACCTCCGGATGAAACTGCACGGCCCATATACGGCGCTCTTCGTTCGCAATGCCGGCCAGCGCATTTGAACTTACAGCCGTCCGCGTAAACCCTCCAGGCAGCTCTCGCGCCTCATCGCCGTGGCTCATCCACACGTTCATCTGTGGCGGCAGTCCCTCAAAAAGCGGCGTCGCGGCATGCTCAATCGTCACTTCCGCGTGCCCATACTCGCGCTTGGGGCCGGGCCGAACCACTCCACCCAAATGATGCACAATGTAGTGCAGACCGTAACAGATACCAAGAATCGGCGTCTGCTGATCCAGAATCCTGGGGTCCGCAGCCGGCGCATCCGCGTCATATACAGAGGACGGGCCGCCGGAAAGAATCATGCCAAGCGGCTTGTAGCTCTGAATCTCCTGAAGGGAAGCCGTGCAGGGCAGAACAACGCAAAAGACGTTCAGCTCGCGGATGCGCCGGGCAATCAGCTGCGTATACTGCGAGCCAAAATCAAGGATAACGATGGTTTGGGTGTCCACTTTTCAGTGTGTCAGGGTACCGCATGGCCTGTAAAGAACTGCCTTGATCCCACCAACCGAAAAGAGCGTCCGCCTGACCATCCGGCAAAATTCCGCGCTGCAGCCCTTCATTCCGTATCGGGCATCGAATGACTTGCAATCTCTCGAAAATCCGTTGAATTTCGATTGACTTTCACGAGACGAATCGGAATAGTGAGACTGAAGAAATGACTTGGTTTATCGGTTTGTAGATTTGTAAACTAGCCGCGCCATCGGTCGAGATTCGCGGAGAAGCAGAGAGAGAGAGCATCCTCAATGGATAGCAAGCGATCCCTTACTCCACTGCTGTGGAAGATCGCCCTGGCGCTCGCAATCGTGGCGGCGGCATATCTGCTGCGCCTTTTTCTCGTTTGGCAATTCGGCTTTCAACTCTCGCTTTACCTCACCTATCTGCCGCCCATCCTTGCCATTGCGCTGCTGCTGGGCCTGTGGCCCGGCCTTGCAGCTACCGCGGCCTCCGCGCTGATTGTGGCTCTCACCGTCATCATGCCAAAGGGGTCGTCAGAGAACGTCAGGATGGGCCACCTGATCGCTTTCGGATTTTCCATTCTGTCCTGCGCGGCCTTCTGCTTTATGGCCGAGTATGTGCGCAAGAGCCAGAGCAGACTCGCGGAGCTCGAAAGCGAATCTATTTTGCACGAGCTCAGCGCCAAGCTGCAGGCAGCCCTTGAAAGCTCGGCAGAGGCCATGTTCATCTGCGATGCCAATGGCAATTTTGTGGATTTCAACCAGGCATTCGCAGTCTTCCACAAATTCCGTAGCAAGTCCGAGTGCCCGCGTATGAACGCCGACTATCCCGGCTTCCTGGATGTGTTTTTTCCGGACGGCACACCGGTGCCGGCGGAGCAATGGGTGGTGCCGCGGGCGCTGCGCGGCGAGCAGGCCACAGGCGTGGAATTCCGGCAGCGGCGCAAGGACACCGGAGAGCAGTGGGTGGGCAGCTTCAACTTCGCCCCCGTTCGGGATCGCGCTGGAAAGATCGCCGGCTGCGTAGTCAGCGCGCTCGACATTACAGAGCGCAAGCGTTCCGAAGAGGCTCTCAAAAGCAGCGAAGAGCTCTACCGAAGCGTCTTTCACACCAGCACGGACGCCATGGTAATTACGCGCCTGTCCGACCGGACATACGTTGACATCAACCGCCGGTTTGCCGAGTACTTCGGCTTCACCTGCGAGGAAGCAATCGGCAAGACCTCCGTGGACATGGGCATGTGGACCAATCTCGCAGACCGCGAGGCGGTATTCTCCGCCATAGAACATGGTGAGGAATTTCGCGATGTATCCATAAAATTCCGCAGAAGCGATGGCTCTGTGCTTTGGGGACTGGTCTCCGCCGCGCCGCTCATCATTCGCGGCGAGCCCTGCATGCTTGCCTCGATTCATGATGCCACCCGCGAAAAGCTGGCAGAGGATGCCCGGCGCACCAGCGATGCCCGCTATCGTACTGCTTTTCAAACCAGCGCCGATGCCATCGTGATTACCCGCTTCCCCGATTGCCGGTGCGTCGACATCAACGGAAGATTTACCGAATACTTCGGCTATACCCCAGCGGAGGCCATCGGCAAGACCTCGGCAGAATTAGGGCTCTGGCCTAATCCCGCTGACCACGAGCTCCTGGTGAATGTCTTTCGCGATGGGAAAGACTGCCGCGATGTGCAGGTTGAGTTTCGCAGGCGGGATGGTTCCGCGCTCTGGGGCATACTCTCCGCCACCCGGCTAGTCGTTGACGGCGAAGAATGCCTCCTCTCATCGGTGCGCGACATCACCCGGGAAAAACAGGCCGAAGACGCCCTGCGCTTCAGTGAAGCGCGCTATCGCGCGGCCTTTGAAACCAGTCCGGACGTCATTGTCATCACGCGCATCTCCGACGGCGTTTACATCGATGTCAATCCAGCCTTCACTACCGTCACCGGATGGCGCGGCGATGAAGTGATCGGCAGACCCTCGCGGGAACTCGACATCTGGACTGACTATGCCAACCGCGACGCCATGCTGGAAATCGTCCAGAAGGGCGAAAGCTTCCGCAGCGTCGAGATTCAGTTCCGCAAAAAAGACGGCACTCTGATCTGGGGCTCTGTCTTCGCCACCACAATTGAAGTCAATGGCGTGCCCTGCATCCTGATCCAGGTGCGCGATGTCTCCCATGAAAAGAAAGCCGAAGAAGAGATTCGCACCCTGGCTTTTTATGACCAGATAACCGGCCTGGCCAACCACCGCCTGCTCTTTGAGCAATTCCGCAAGAGCATCGCGCTCAGCTCGCGCACACACCACAAGCGCGCCATGCTCTTCCTGGACCTGGACAATTTCAAAATCCTCAACGATACGCGCGGCCATCATACCGGCGACCTGCTGCTGCGCGAAGTGGCCAACCGGCTACAAGAGTGCGTCAACTCAGCCGACACGGTCTCACGGCTGGGCGGCGATGAGTTCGTGCTGATTCTCGAAGAGCTGCACGGCTACCCGGAGATCGCGGCCACGCAGGCCATGAGTGTGGCGGAAAAAATTCTCCTGCTGGTTGCGCAGCCGTATCTGCTGGAACAGGCCGAGATCCGCACCAGTTGCAGCATCGGCATCACAGTCTTTGGCGATAACCAGGCCGATTTCAATCATGTATTGCAGCAGGCGGACATCGCCATGTACCAGGCCAAGGCAGCGGGACGCAACTCCATGCGCTTCTTTGCGCCGGGCCTGCAGGCTGCCGTTACCGCGCGCGCCACTCTGGAAGAGGAGATGCGCCAAGGCCTTGAGAACAAGCAGTTTGTCCTCTATTTCCAGCCGCAATATCAGAACGGCAGGCTCTACGGCGCCGAAGCGCTGGTGCGCTGGCGGCATCCACGTCAAGGCCTTGTCATGCCGGGTGAGTTTATTCCATTGGCCGAGGAAACGCGCCTCATTCTGCCGCTCGGAGCCTGGGTGCTTGAGAGCACCTGCCAGCAGATTGCCTCATGGACAGATAGATGCCCGGATCTCAACATCACAGTTGCGGTCAATATCAGCGCACTTCAGTTGCGCAAAGATGATTTCGTGGCCTCCGTGCTCGATGCCATTGCGCGCACTGGAGCAAATCCCGGATATCTCAAGCTGGAGCTGACGGAGTCCATGTTGATCGAAAACATTGAAGACGCCATCGCCAAGATGACCGCACTCAAAAAGCATGGCATCCGGTTTGCTCTCGACGACTTCGGCACCGGCTACTCGTCTCTGGCATACCTCAAGCGGCTGCCGCTCTCGCAGATCAAGATCGACCGCTCGTTTGTGCGCGATCTTCTCGACGATCCCAACAGCAGCACCATTGCCAGTATTGTCATCGCGCTCGGCAAAGAGATGGGATTGCGCGTTCTGGCCGAGGGAGTGGAGACCTGCGAGCAGCGCGAGGCCCTCCAGGCGCTCGGATGCTACCTTCACCAGGGCTATCTTTACGGGCCGCCGCTGCCGCCGGAAGACTTCGAGCAGTTGCTGTTTCAATGCTACGGCGATTCCGAGCAGCAGCCGGCTTGAAATCCGGAATCTCTGAAACTCACTTCAGTGCGGCTCCTGCCTGCTCTCGTTTTTTTAGGCCGCGCCGTGCTACATTGCTATCCATCACTGCATGCCTACCCCACCGTCAAAGGGAAAACCGATGAACTGTTCTCGCATTGCCTCCGCTCTGCTGCTTGCAGCCGGAACCATTTTCACTGCCAGCGCCCAAACCGCCGGAGCCCAATCGAATCCTGACAAGCCCGCGCCGCCGCCCGACGCCAAAAGCCTGGATCTCTCCGCCATCGACAAAACCGCGGACCCCTGCGCCGACTTTTACCAGTACTCCTGCGGTAACTGGAACAAGGCCAATCCCATTCCAGCCGACCAGGTTCGCTGGGCGCGCAGCTTCTCACTGCTCGGTGAGCGCAATCGGTATCTGCTCTGGCAGGAACTCGACGCTGCCTCAAAAGACCCCAAAACTCCGCTGCAGAAAAAATTCGGCGACTACTATGCCGCCTGCATGAACACCGATCTTGTGGAGCAGAAGGGTCTCGAGCCGCTCAAACCCGCACTCAACAGCATTGCCGCGTTGAACGATCCGCATAAGCTCGCCGTCCTTGTCGGCGAACTGGCCGCGCACGGCGAACCGGCGCCGCTCTTCCGCTTCGGCGTTTCGCAGGACGAAAAGGATTCGAGCAAACAGATCGCCACCGTCGGCCAGTCCGGCATTTCGCTTCCCGACCGCGACTATTACCTTCTTGACCGCTTCGCAAAAATCCGCGACCAGTACAAGGATCACGTAACCAAAATATTCACGCTGGCCGGCGACACGCCGGACGCCGCCGCCAAAGAAGCCGACAGCGTGATCCGCATTGAAACCGCGCTGGCCAAGGCCTCCATGACCCGCGTCGCGATGCGCGACCCCGAAAACCGCTACCACATCTACACCGTCGCCGATTTCCAGAAGCTCACGCCCGATTTTGACTTTTCTACTTACTTCAAGGATGTAAAGGTCGGCAGTTTCGATACGATCAATGTCACTACGCCGGACTTCTTCAAGTCGCTCAACGGGCTCCTTACCTCCGAGCCGGTCGATGCCTGGAAGTCCTACCTGCGCTGGCACACCATCCACGCCGTTGCGTCGAATCTGCCCAAGGCGTATTTCGACGAGAACTTCGCCTTCTTCGGCAAGGTGCTCGCAGGCCAGAAAGAGCCCACTCCGCGCTGGAAGCAGTGTACGCAGATGACCGACGCGGCGCTGGGCGAAGCCGTCGGCCAGGACTGGGTTAAAGAGCACTTCCCGCCCGAGGCCAAGGCCAAGATGGACCAACTCGTCGCAGCCCTTGAAAAATCTCTCGGCGACGACATCAAGACGCTGCCCTGGATGAGCGACGAAACCAAAAAAGCCGCGCAGGAAAAGCTCTCAATGATTCGTAACAAGATCGGCTACCCGGAAAAATGGCGCAGCTACAGCGCCCTTGAAGTCAAGCGCGACGATCTCCTCGGCAACGTTCGCCACGATGCTATCTTCCAGCGCAACTACAACCTCTCCAAGCTGGGCAAGCCCGTGGACGAAAAAGAGTGGGGCATGACGCCGCCCACCGTCAACGCCTACTACAGCCCGTCCATGAATGACATCAACTTTCCCGCGGGCATCCTGCAGCCGCCGTTCTTTGATGCCTCCATCGATCCGGCCGTGAACTTCGGCGGCATCGGCGTTGTCATCGGCCATGAGATGACACACGGTTTTGACGACGAAGGCTCCAAATACGACGGCAAGGGCAATCTGCGCGAATGGCAGAGCGCCGAGGACCGCAAAAAGTTCGTCGAACGCACTGACTGCGAAGTGGCCGAGTACAGCGGCTTTGAGACCGCGCCCGCGCATGACGACACACCCGCGCAGAATCTCAACGGCAAGCTCACCCTGGGCGAAAACACCGCCGATAACGGCGGTCTCCGCATCGCCTATCTCGCGCTTCTCGACACCCTCGCCGCCGAACACAAGTCCATCGACGACCAGATCGACGGCTACACCGAAAAGCAACGCTACTTCCTGGGCTTCGCGCAGGTGTGGTGCGAAAACCAGACCGAACAATCCGCCCGCCAGCGCGCGCTCACCGATCCTCACTCCACCGGCAAGTGGCGCGTCAACGGCGCCGTGCAGAACTTCGACGAGTTCGGCAAAGCCTTCAGTTGCACCAAGGGCCAGCCCATGTACCCGGTCAACTCCTGCCGGGTCT
>NZ_JBEKYX010000180.1:0-5887 GCF_049510455.1 Occallatibacter sp.
ATCATTGTCGTTGGCCGGCTGTGGTGGAGCGCCCTCGGTCACGGTAGCCGGCGCCTACTTTCCAGCGTGGCTTCTCTGCGGCCTCATAGCAGTCTTTGTCGCGGTGATTGTACGAGTCCTGATGGTAGTTACAGGGCTTTCGAACCACGTTCCCTACCAGCTAGCGGTCTGTTCATCGATCGGCGTGATAGTTGCTCTCGTTGTGTGGCAGCTCTGGATGGTTCATTGATGACGGAGGCCCGTGGAATTCGTAAACGCAATCCTTTAGGCGTAGCCATGGCTTGCATCCTTGTTATTCTGGCCGCGTTCTTCTTTATCCGAACGTCATTGAGCGTGAAGCCTGGTACCGATGATGCAACGATCGATGGGGAAGTAGTGCACGTCGCTCCGCTGGTCGGTGGGCGAATCATTAAATTAGCGGTCCACGAAAATCAATTCGTACACAAAGGCGATCTGCTGTTCCGGATCGATCCGGTTCCATATCAAATCAACGTAGCGGCAGCCGAAGCCAACCTCGATGTTGCGCGCGCAACCGTGGGTTCTAAAAAGCGGTTTGTCGCGACAGAACAGATTAGCCGGGCGAAAGAAAATCTATCACTCTCGCAGAGGACACAAGAACGTCTCGGACCGCTGGCGGCCAAAGGATATATTCCCCAGCAACAGTTCGATCAGGCAAAAGTCGCAACTCAAGACGCGACTACCTCACTTGTGCAAACGGAAAAACAACAACGCGCCGCCGAAAGCGCGGTGGATACGGATGACGCTGTAGTTGCGAGCGTGCGAGCAGCAGCTGCAGCGCTTGCCAATGCACGCCGTGCCTTGTCGGACACGGAGGTACGAGCACCACATGACGGACGCATCGTCGGATTGACTGTATCCACAGGGGAAGTGGTTGTCCCATCGCAAGCCCTCTTCACTCTCATTAATAGTGAAGAGTGGTTTGCTTCGGCCAACTTTCGAGAGACCGATCTCAATCGAATCCAGCCTGGAACCTGTGCGACCGTCTACTCGATGATCGATCGTGGCGTGCCGATGAAAGGTGTTGTTGAGAGTATCGGATACGGTGTGCTTGACGCAGACAAGATTGACCTGCCCAGAGGGGCTCCATACGTACAGCCTTCACTCAACTGGGTCAGGGTGGCACAGCGGTTCCCGGTACGCATTCGCCTGGAGAACCCGCCCGAACGTCTGGTTCGGCTTGGCGCCAGCGCCATTGTGGAGGTTGCACATGGCCGCGCGTGCCGATAACGGTATCCGATGGGCATCGGTCTGGCCGCTCATCGCGGAGCCCTCACCGGGCCGGTTAGCATTCGCCGCGCGCATCGCGTTGACTTGCACGCTTGTGGCTATTTTGGCGGAGACCTACACAACTCCTGAGATCGCGCTCACTGTCTATCTCGTGTTTTTTCTGAATAAGCCAGACCGCATGTCCAGCATGGTACTGACCATCGCGATAATGGTGCTCATAACACTTATCGTGGGACTTCTACTGCTTCTTGCGGAACCCGTCTGGGCAAGTCCAGCCGTGCGCGTGTTTGCGATGGCATCGATCTCGTTCGTCATGCTGTTCTTCGCTTCCGCGAGCAAACTGAAGCCGTTGGCTTCCACCATAGCGCTCGTTCTTGCGTATGCGCTGGATGTATTAGGCTCGGTTCCGGTCGGAGAATTAGGGACGAGAGGCTTGCTCTATGCGTGGCTCGCTGTTGGAATTCCTGCGCTCGTATCGGCCGTCGTAAACCTGCTCATTGCGCCGTCTCCGCGCAGCCTTGCACAGAAAGAACTTGCGGAGCGGCTACGTGCTGCAGCGGAACTGCTGATTGAGGTTGGCGGTGCTGCGAATGGCGCACGTCTCGTGGTGGACGATGCTGAGACGCAGGCTCATCTCAAGCTAGCCAGTCTCGAAAAGACAAGCAGCGATGAAGATATTGCTGCCTTGAAGGGCGCCTCCGATTGCGTCGTCCTCGTGCTCTCGGCGATACAACTTATGCTTGATGAGCCGCAAGCGATGCCCCCTGAAAATATCAAGCAGACGATTGAGGCCAGACTGCTGGAGGTAGCCTCTATCTTCGCGGCCGGGGGCTATGCGGCCAAGGTTGATCCGGTAGAGGTCGATGACGATTGCACGGACCTCGCCATTTCAGCAGTAGCCTTTCTCAACGTTGGGCTCACACAGTTTGGCGAGTTGAGACCGCCGCAGAGTTCGGAGAAGCCAAAAGAGAGTGCAGGTTTCTTCTCGCCCGATGCGTTCACAAATCCCGCGCATATACAGTTTGCGTTCAAGGTCACAGCCGCTGCCATGCTGTGCTACCTCTTCTATTCGATCCTTAGTTGGCCCGGCATTCATACGGCGCTGATCACGTGTTTTATCGTCTCGCTCGGAACAGCCGCGGAAAGCGTCGAGAAGTTGGGTGGTCCCTTGGGTGACCAGCATAGAAGGTCTGGCGGTGATTGTTTTCGCGGGAGCGTTTCTCGGAGCGTGGATTGCGGCCGGCGGCAAACATATCTCCTATGCTGGATTTCAGATTGCGTTTGCCTATTTGCTTTGTGTCGTCCAAGGCCCATCGCCTTCGTTCAACATGGTGGTCGCCCGCGACCGCGTGATCGGCATTCTTCTGGGAAATGTCGTTTCGTATTTCGTGACAACACGGATTTGGCCGGTCAGCGTTGGTCCGCGCATCGATGATGCTCTTCACAAAGCCAAACACAATCTGGAGAGCATGGTCGAAGTAGTCGATAGTTGGCCGCGGTGGCGTCTGGCCGCCGAGACACAGTTGCTATTGAACGAGATCGCGAGCGATATTTGCCTGGCTGCCTACGAACCGACGTCGATTCGGCCCGGAGGGACGCGCCTTGTCGCGCAACGGTATGCGGTAGAAACGGCTCGAAGGTTGGAACCAGCGCTCCTCGGCATTGCAGAGTTAGCACCTGAAGAGGAAAAAAGCGGCTTTCGCGGTCTCCTGAACTGGCAGGCTGCGTCAGAGTCCGAACCTAACGACCTCACCGAAACTAAATCGCGGGTGACATTAGAAAACCTGGTGCGCGTTCGAATCGGTGCATTCCAGCAGGCTTTGTCTCACCTCAAACTGGCGGAACACGATGAATAAAATACTCTTCGTCCTGGTCGCACTATTGCTTCCGCTCACTGTGTCTCCCATCCATTCGCAGAGTATGGAGCAAGGCTTATCATCGCCCAAGTCTGATGTAAGACCACTGAGCCTTCCCGATGCGCCATTCCCACAGGGAGATTTCGTACTGCCTCCGAATCCAGATGCTGGACGTATCCGTGTGCCTCGCACTGCGCTCTCCAAGGATCATGAATACGATCTGGTTGAGTTGATCGATATTGCCGAACGAGAAGACCCAGAGACCCGGGTAGCGTGGGAAAGAGCGCGTAATGTGGCTATTGGGGAGGGCATGGCCGCGAGCACCTACTTACCCGTTATTACTGCCAACGTGCTTGGAGGGTATCAGGGGGTGAACGGTCAGAACAGCAGTCTCGGGGCCACCGTTCATAACTCCGCAAATGTATTTGGCAGCGTGGAGGCTGTGTCGGTAGAGTGGCTTCTTTTCGACTTCGGCGGGAGGAAGAACATCGTCGGCGCGGCTAAGAAATTAACCAATGCGTCTAACATCGCTTTCACCGGTGCTCATCAGCAAGTCATCTATACCGTCTCAATTGCCTATTATGCGTACGCCGCGGCCATAGAACGCCATCAGACCGCAATAAAGGCTATGACAAATGCCAAGGCAATTGAGGCTGCCGCTGAAGCACGTTACAACCACGACCAGGGCACGGTCATTGAAGTGGCCCAGACTCGGAACTTAACAGCACAAGCGCAATTTTCTATGGTGAACGCGCAAGGTGCCAAACAGCAAGCGTATGCGGCACTGCTTGCGGCGATGGGGGTGTCTCCGCTCGAGACAATCCGGATTGCGCCTGTGACGCATCGTTCGCTCTCCACGGAGGATCTGGCGCCCGTCGATCAGATCGTTCGTGATGCGCTGGCCCGCCGTCCGGACGTGCTTGCAGGCTACAGCACACTGCAAGCAAGTCAGGCTTCCGTGAAAGTCGCTGAAGCTCAGAACCGTCCGAAGATATTCCTTTCGGGAACAGGGGCTTATGTGAGCGGTCAACTCGGGCTCACAGCAGTTCCTTCTTTCGGAGAGCAGTTACCGACGCTGAATATCACCGGCAACCAATGGAACGGAACAGTTCTGGTGGGAATGTCCATTCCTATCTTCGACGCTCACCGCCGTGCCAATGCAATTCGCCAGGCGAAGAATGATGAGGACAAAGCCGCGGCGACTCTCGATCAAGTGCGGCTGATCGCCATGCGGGAGATTGTGTCTGCACAAATTACGCTGCGGACCAGCCTCGCGGCAAACGATGCAGCACTGGCGTTAAAAGCTGCCGCGCAGACGTCCTATGATGCGACGTTGGATGCGTACAAGCAGGGAGTCGGCACGGTGACGGCATCTGTCGACGCCGAGACACATCTCTTTCAAGCAGAGCTTGCCGAGGATGACGCCTACACGTCCGCCTTATCCGCTGCGGCTACGATCGCTTTTGCGACAGGAACGCTCGGAGCGGCTCCCAGGTGATTGACTCCTCCGCCAGGCCTTGGCAAGTAGAGATGAGCTTTCTCAGAGTTCGGTTATTGGATAGGAGCCAGACGTGGCCATGAATGATATGCGTTCAATGAGCAAGATGTGCGAGTCCGCCCTGTACGTTGCACTATTTATCGTTGGTCTCTATATTCCAGTCGCGAACGCTCAGGCCACGCCTGGAGTCGATGACCATGACGCGCAGGAAACAACAGCACCAAACACTATATCGTCGGCTGGCCGGTCTCGAATTGGCCTCGCACTGGAAGGAGGAGGTGCTCTTGGTATTGCTCATGTCGGCGTGCTCATTTGGCTGCATGAGCACCGTATCCCAGTCGATGAGATTACGGGAACAAGCATGGGGGCACTGATTGGCTCCCTGGCCGCCTCGGGACACTCAGCCGAGGAGATTGAACACCTGACAACCGGCACGGGTTTAGACAGTCTCTTCACGTTGAAGCCCTCCATGAGCGACCTCAGCTTCAGGAGGCGAGCGGATCAAAACGAATTGCCCCAGGCGATTTCGATAGGTTTGCGCCACGGGACACCCTCAATGGGGAATGCGCTGATCGCCGACGGGGAATTGAATGCATTCCTTGCTCGACAACTGAGTGCCTACAATAGCGAGAATCTGGACTTTGACGCGTTGCCCATTCCGTTTCGATGTGTTGCGACAAACCTTACGACATTGCAGCCCGAGGTGTTTAGCTCCGGATCTCTTCCATTCGCGGTACGCGCCTCCATCTCGATTCCAGGAGTGTTCCCCCCTGTACGCAGGGGGCAAGATGTTTTTGTCGATGGCGCAATTATGGACAATTTGCCTACGGACTTCCTCCGTAGTGAGTTGCATGCTCAGGTTGTCATTTCGGTATATCTCGGTGATTCACCACTCTCAGAGCAGGATGCGACTTCTTTGGTGGGAATTTTCGCGCGCACACTGTCGGCCGGGACCAGCCGGAATGTCCAACTGAATCGTTCTCGCGCGGATATCGAGATCGCTCCCCAACTGGACAACTTCTCCGTAACGGACTACACCAAGGCGAAAGCTCTTATCAAAGCTGGATACGATGCCGCTGAAAAGCAGGAAAGCAAACTACTCCCGTTAGCAATATCGGAGTCCGATTGGCAGGTCTATGAAGCTGCACTAACCGCAAAGCTAAGGAACCTCTGCGTAGGGTCGTGATTTCCTGAGGGCATCGAGAGTTGAAGGTAGCTGAGTAGTTTGGGCTGGTTTGAGATCGGTTGTATTCGTTTCGAGGCCTGTTTTCCGGCCTCTGGACGC
>NZ_JBEKYX010000181.1:0-3584 GCF_049510455.1 Occallatibacter sp.
GCCGCCGTGCGGAGGCGTGCCGTACTCAAGCGCATCAAGGAAGAAGCCGAAGCGGGCCTTGGCTTCCTCTTCACTCATCCCGAGCGAAGCAAATATCTGCTGCTGCACATCCTTGCGATGGATACGAATGGAGCCCGAGCCAAGCTCAAGGCCGTTCATCGCCAGGTCATAGCAGTTGGCGCGGACGCTCGCCGGATCGCTGACGAGGTTCGGCATGTCATGCTCGTGCGGCGCGGTGAAGGGATGGTGCGCGGGAACCCATTTGCCGCTTCCTACCTCGTACTCGAACATGGGGAAATCGACGATCCAGATGGGCTGGAAAGCATTCGAACCGTCGAGTGATTTTCCGCTCTTCGGGTCTGCGTTCTGGACAATCTCTTCGGTGACTTGAAAAGCCTTGTGGCGATCCGCGTACTTCTTTGCGAGCTCGGAGCGGAAATTGCCGGCAGCGGCGTAGACATTGATCTCGCGCTCTGAGAGGCGGCCTTCAAACTTGGTGTCGCTGGCGTTGATGTGGTGCGCGGGGTCGCCGGCGACAATGATGACGAAGTCTGCCTCTGCGGCTCCGGCAAGCTCACGCACCTTTGCGGCAGACTCCGGAAAGCCCTTTGCCAGGCGCTTGAAGTCATCAATGAACTTCGCGCCCTTCTTCAAATCAAAGTTTGGATGGTTGTCTTCGCGCTCCTTGCGAGATAGCTCGCCCACGTTCGGAATCCGCAGCGCGACGACCGGCAGAGTGGGATCGATCTGAAGCGTAGCGAGCTGTTCGTCGGTGAATGCGGAACGCACATCGGTGAGGCCTGGCAGCCGCATATCCGGCTTGTCTGAGCCGAACCGGCGCATGGATTCGTCATAAGTGATCTTCGCAAACGGCGTAGGCAGATTGACGCCTGCTGCGGCGAAGGCAGCCTTGAGGAAATGCTCCACGACGGCGAATACATGCTCCTGCCGTGGAAAGCTCATTTCAAGATCGATCTGCGTGAACTCAAGCTGACGATCGGCGCGCAGGTCTTCATCGCGGAAGCAGCGCGCGACCTGGAAGTAGCGGTCGAAGCCGGAGATCATGAGAATCTGCTTGAAAATCTGCGGCGACTGCGGCAACGCATAAAAGCTGCCAGGATTCACGCGGCTGGGAACGAGAAAATCGCGCGCACCCTCGGGCGTGGACTTGTTGAGGATGGGCGTTTCGATTTCGAGAAAGCCCTCGGCGCTGAGACTCTCGCGGATGGCTCGCGTGATCTCATGGCGCAGCCAGAAGTTGCGCTGCATCTCGGTGCGGCGCAGGTCGATGTAGCGATACCTAAGCCGCGTTTCCTCGTTGGCGATCGAATCGTCAGCAGGCGAGAAGGGCGCAAGCCGCGTGTCATTGAGGATGCGCAGTTCGGTGGCTTCGATTTCGATTTCGCCGGTGACCATCTTGGGGTTAATGGCATCCGGCGCTCGCAGACGCACTTTGCCCACGGCGGCGATGACGTACTCGGGGCGGACGGCTTCGCCCTTCTTGTGGCCCTCAGGCACCAGATCGTGATCGAGCACTACTTGGCAGACGCCTGAGCGGTCGCGGACGTCGAGGAAGATGAGGTTGCCGTGGTCGCGGCGGCGGTTGACCCAGCCCATGACGACAACGTTTTTACCTGCATCGGTTGCGCGCAGGTCGCCGCAGAGATGCGTCCGTTCGAGATTGCCTAAAAAGTCGAGCACTGCTTCTTCCTTATGATTCGCTGGCGGGCTTGCGAAGATGACCGGCAAGCTCCGCGCGCGGAACTTTGGTCTGTGTGCCGGTTGCGAAGTCCTTGACTGTCAGGATACCGGATTGGAGCTCGTCCTCGCCCAGGATGACGATGCTGCGGGCTACCTTGTCCGCGGCTTCAAAGCTCTTCTTGAGCCGGAAGCTGCCATCGCCCAATTCGGCACTGAGGCCTGCGCGGCGCAGTTCGCGTGTGAGAGCGAGGGCGGCAGCGTTGAGGTTTTCGCCGAGTGGGGCGATGTAAGCATCCATCTTTTCGGCCTGTGCGGCTTGCTGCGATTGCAGAGTGAGCACCAGCCGGTCCTCGCCCATCGCAAAACCAATGCCGGGAGCCTTGGGCCCGCCAATAGCCTCGCTCAAGCCGTCATACCGGCCGCCGCCGAGCAGAGCATTCTGCGCGCCAAGGCCGCCATGCGTGAACTCAAAGGTGGTGCGGGTGTAGTAATCGAGGCCCCGTACAAGGCGATGATTGCGCGTGTAAGGCACGCCAGCCGCATCAAGCGCGGCAATCACGGCTGCGAAATGCTGCTTTGATGCTTCGTCGAGGGAATCGACGATCTTCGGCAGCGTCTCGATGATCGGCTGGTCTTCGGGCACCTTGCAATCGAGCACGCGCAGCGGGTTAGTCACAGCGCGGCGCTGGCAATCCACGCACATCTTCGGCGCAACGTCGACGAGCGCAGCGCGAAGGACCTCGTTGTAGCGGGCGCGGTCAGCACTCGATCCAACAGAATTAATGTCGAGCGTCCAGCCGGTGATGCCAAGCTCATCCAGCAGCGTGGCAAGCATTTCGAGTACTTCGGCATCGCGTAGCGGCGATTCGCTGCCAGAAGACGCCGGCCCGATAACCTCCGCGCCAATCTGCGAGAACTGTCGATAGCGGCCCTTCTGCGGGCGTTCGCGGCGGAACTGCGGGCCAATGTAATAGAGCTTCTGCAATTGGCCGGTTTCGCCGAGCTTGTGCTCGATGTATGCGCGGACGACGCCTGCAGTATTTTCTGGGCGCAGGGTGAGAGATTGCGCCTTCTCGCTGGCAGCGCGGGCGCGGTCTTCCCACGTGTACATTTCCTTCGAGACAATGTCCGTCTCCTCACCCACGCCGCGCGCAAAGAGCGAGGTATCTTCAAAGACCGGCGTGCGGATCTCGCCAAAGTTGTAGCGCGCAAACACGGCGCGCGCTGTAGCCTCAATGCGGTTCCAAAGCGCAGTCTCCGGCGGCAAAAGATCGCGAGTTCCGCGCACAGCTTTCAGTGTTCCACTCATTCTGTTAACCTTCTGAGCAACTTCTTAGAATACAAGGTGAGCCGATGATCCATCCTGCAGCCATCGCTATGTATCTCCTTGACACGGTTTCGCAAGCGCCGGTTGTCGTTCAGATTCCACCACAAACACCTGATCCATCGTGGAAGTGGGTTGTTCAGAGTGTTGTTCCGATAATAGGTGGCACGGTAATCGCAGTATGGTCATTTATTCAAAATCGAGAATCAGAACAAAAGCAGTGGCAACGGAATCAGGCCGCTGCACATGATCAATGGGTTCTAGATCAGAAGAAAATCGAATGGCGCGAAATTCTCAAAGCTACTTCCAGTATTGAGAGAACGATTCCAGCAGTTTCAAAACTTCAAGATAGATACGATTCAGTTTCAAAATACGTCCCCGAGATGATTTCTGAGCTATTGGCTGCACGAGGGAGTTGCGTGTTCATTGCCGACGATCTAGTGTCCCGTCTCTAAAGTCCGTGTACAAAATCGGGCGACGGAATCGAGGATTTGGTCTGCGGTCTTGTGCCAGACGAAGGGCTTTGGGTTTTTGTTATGTTGCAGGATGAAGCCACGGA
>NZ_JBEKYX010000182.1:0-3581 GCF_049510455.1 Occallatibacter sp.
GAGCAGCAGCGCATACTGGGAGTCTTCCCAAATTTCTACATAAGCTATGCAAAGAATGCGGCTCCGCTGACGCCAAAGCAGAAGTTCCAGCTTGCCTGGCGCAGCCAGATTGATCCGATGACGCTTGTATTTACGGGGATCACGGCGGGAGTCGAGCAGTCCGGCAATACGCCCGCTTCCTGGGGACAGGGCGGTTCCGGATTTGCCAAGCGCTATGCCGCGGCGTATGGGGACGGCCTTACCGATACCTTTCTTGCGGGCGCGATTTTTCCGTCGATCTTCCATCAGGACCCCCGCTACTTTTACAAAGGCACGGGCACAATCCGCTCGCGCATCTGGTATGCCATCAGCTCAGCGGTGATCTGCCGCGCAGATAACGGGCGCAGGCAGTTCAACTACTCGGGTCTGATGGGTGATTTGAGCTCGGCGGGCCTGTCAAATCTCTACTACCCGGCCGACGACCGCAATAGCATTGGGCTCACGCTGCGGAACCTGGGAATTGGCAAAGCTACACAGGCGGGCCAGAACATTCTGCAGGAGTTTGTAATCAAGCACTTCACTCCCAGGCTGCCCAAGGACTCCTCACTGAATCCGTGATTTCCGCCGCTGGGGCGACCTATACTCGCTGGCATGGACAATGAGCGCATTCGCGAGATCTGCATGGCGCTGCCCCATGCGGAGGAAACGTTGAACTGGGGTCACCGGCTGGTTTACTGGGTGGGCCCGCGCGAGATTGGCGGCAAGATGTTTGCCACAACCGATGTGGACGGCACGGGAACGGGCGTGCTTTGGTTCCATGCCGGGGCTGAACGCTTTCATGAGCTGCTGGAGACGGAGGGGATCATTCCTGCGCCTTATATGGCGAGGGCTCACTGGGTGACGGTGGAGCGGTGGAATGTACTCAGATCGCGGGAGTTTGAGGACGAGTTGAAGCGTGCCCATGCGCTGATTTATGAGAAGCTGCCGAAGCGCGTGAAGACTGCGCTGGAGCTGCCGGAGAAGGAGCGGGACCGGCTGGTGCGGGAGAAGAAGAAAGTGTTGAAGGATAAAGAGGCTGCGAGTAGTGGAAAGTCGAAACGCCGCAGCAAGTAAAGAGAATATGGAACACAGTGAACAGAAAAATCGTATGAGTAATTGCTGGCGCAGAAGACTGCACCGGGTAAGGATTGAACGATGATTAAATTTCTGCTCTGGTGTCTGTTGTTCTTCTTTTGCTGGCCGCTGGCTTTGCTGGCGCTGGTGCTGTATCCGCTGGTGTGGCTGCTGCTGGTTCCTTTTCGGCTTGTGGGCATTACCGTGGAAGGTGTGCTGGAGCTGGTGAAGGGGATTATCTTTTTGCCGGGGCGGCTGCTCAAGGCGGTTTAAGAGGTTGTTACGAAACTCGTTCCTATTTTCCATCCATCACTTCCGAAAAACCGACATATCGTTACGGATCGAGTGCTGGCCGAGCGAAGATGACTCTACTCGCTATCCCCTGCACCTATGTAGACGTCTCAAATGTAGACGTCTCAAATACATTGCACTGTGTCCCCGAACGCTTAGGAGTTTCGTTGATGAAAACTTTCCTGCACCTTGCCTGGCTTGCGCTTACGCCGCCAATCCTGTTCGCACAGCAGCCTTTACCTAAGCCAGACTCTTCTCCACATAAGGTTCAATTCATCAACGTCGAGCCCAACGTGAAACTTGAGGTACTTGACTGGGGTGGAAGCGGTCCACCAGTCATTTTCCTCGCGGGGCTGGGAAACACAGCTCACGTCTTCGACGATTTCGCCCCAAAATTCGTGCCATATTATCACGTCTATGGAATCACTCGGCGCGGCTTCGGCACATCCAGCTCCCCACTTCCCATTGACTCTAACTATGTGTCAGATCGGCTTGGAGACGACGTTTTGAAGGTGATGGATGCTCTTGGAACGAAGCAACCTGTACTCATTGGCCACTCCATTGCCGGTGAAGAAATGAGTTCGATTGGGAGCCGATTTCCAGACAAAGTCACCGGACTCATCTACCTAGACGCAGGTTATCCTTATGCGCTTTATTCACCGAGCTTCGGTGATCGCGAGTTGGATTCCAAGGATTTGAAACGTGCTCTGGATGCTTTCCTCGTCGCCCAATCGGGAGCAGATATGAAGAGCATGACTGATGCAATGGCTAACGTTCTTTCTGAGATTAGGCTCGTGCAGAAAGATCTTGAGACGTTTCAGACACAGCTTGAATTGATGCCACATCCGCCAGACGCAGGGACAACGCCTGCAATCCCCTTTGCGCCGCCTGCAGTTATCAGGGGTGAGCAAAAATACACCAATATTCAGGTACCTATCCTTGCGATTTTCGCAAGCCCTCACAGTACCGCGCATCTGCCAACGATGCCGGAAGACAAGAAGGCCAAGTTCGCTGCTCTTGATCAGGCAGAGTCAGCCGCGCAAGCTAAGGCGTTTGAGCATTTGAAGTCCGCAAAGGTGGTGATCTTGCCGAACGCGGACCACTTCGTGTTTCTCTCAAATGGGCCGGAGGTTGAAAAACACATCAGAGATTTTCTCGCTGCAGTGTACCCGCAGGTAAAGTGATCGCAATATGTGGCTAGCCTAGACTCAGTAGAGGCTGCTGAATCCGCTCATCCAAGATCGCTTTGAAAGGTCAGTACCCATAAACGCTGTTGGCTTCATTTAACTTGTACGCGAAAAGCATTCATCAAGCATCCGGACGCAACAATCAAGTGCTGAATTTTCGGATACACAGCTGCCGGTACGAGGATTTGCCGGCGCGCGAAGCGAAATCGCTTTTGCAACGATTGCCTGTAACTTCAAGCTTCACTGTTTACATGTCTCTTTACTCACTGCCGGTGCGGGCTTTAGTTTTGGCTCATGGCAGTGGGTCTAGATCTGACAGGAAAAACGGCCCTGATTACGGGTGGGGCGCGCGGAATTGGCGCGGAGACCGTGCGCTTGTTTGCGCAGGCTGGGGCGTGTGTGGCCTTCAATTACCGGCAGGCGCGGGAGCGGGCTGAGGCGCTGGTGGGCGAGTGCGGCGGTGCTGGATCCAAAGCTGGTCACGCCGTGGCGATTGAGCAGGAGTTGAGTTCGCCGGCTGAAGGCCGGGAGCTGGTGCAGAAGGCTGTGGCCGCGCTGGGACGGCTGGATATTCTTGTGGTCAATCATGGTGTGTGGCCTCCGCATGACGCTCCGATTGCGCGGATGGACGAGGCGCAGTGGCGGCGGACGATGGCAGTGAATCTGGATTCAGTGTTTGGATTGGTGCAGGCGGCTGTTGGCCAGATGGAAGCTCAGGCGCGGCCTGCTCCTGAGGCACCGGCAGGGCATATTGTGCTGATCAGTTCGACGGCGGGGCAGCGTGGCGAGGCGTACCATGCGGACTATGCCGTGACGAAAGGCGCGCTGATCAGTCTGACCAAGAGTCTGTCGAGTGAGCTTGCGCCAAAGGGGATCCAGGTAAACTGCGTGGCGCCGGGGTGGGTGGAGACGGAGATGTCTGCCGGAACGCTGGCGGACCCTGTGCTGGGGCCGAAGGCGAAGGCTCTGATTCCTGTGGGGCGTGCCGCGACTCCGAGGGAGATTGCGGGT
>NZ_JBEKYX010000183.1:0-3579 GCF_049510455.1 Occallatibacter sp.
ATATCCGGCGGCAAGTAAAGGCCGTGCCAGTGAACAACCTCCGAATCTTTCGTCAGGTTCCGAATCTCAACAGACTGTGGTTCTCCCTCACGCATCCGGAACAACGGCCCGGGAATCTGGCCGTTGTAAGCCACGGTCCGGATGTGATGCTTCGGTGATGCCTCCAGTGTGTACGGCGCAATCTCAAGCGTCACGTCCGCCGGCGCGGCCGCCGCGCGGGTCGTGCCGGACAATGCGAGTGAGCCGACCGCCATTCCAGAAAGTTGAGTAAAACGTCTGCGCGTCAGCGTAAGGTGAGACACAGAATTGGGCATAGTTCCTTGTAGCTCCGATTGAGTTCCATGAAAAGCAAGTGCAGTTAGAACGGAATGGTCCCTATTACAGTGTGCAAACAGGATGGTCAGTTAGTTAGAAACCTGGCCAACGAGATTGAGATCAATCGCAACGTCATTCTCAGCCTTCCAGAACATGAAGCTCGGGTTCTTGAGACCCCACTGAACATAGGGGACGACGAATTGCCCCTTCACCGTTGCCTTCGAGCCATCGATGTGTATCTGTATCGGAATCGTCAGATCGTGAGGATTGCCGAGTAGAGTGAACACTCCGCTCACCTGAATGGTTGAGTCGCCAGAGAGCGCGATTGTTCCACTGTAGGTCTTGGGCGCAAAAGACACGGTCGTGTACTGATCCACCTTGAGAATGTCTTTATTCATCTTCTTATCGCGGCTGTCGTTACCGGTCTTCCCGCTGCCGGCCAGAATGGCCACCGAACCCGACATCTTATGATTGCCGCGGTCAAACTCAATCGATCCGGATTGAATGTGAAACGTGCCGTGGACGACCTCGTGGGTCGTTTTGAGTGTCATCTTGATCTCGCTGGCATCGAGATTGACGGCGAAGGTCTGATGCTGGGCGAGAGCGGCTGGAGCGAGTATGACGGCGAGAACAAAGACTGCGAAAGATTTCATTCCATCTCCCCTAGAGGGCTTTGACTAACGGCGTGGCTCGATTTCAGCTGGTGACTGCCTGTGGAGAAACAGCGGCGGGCTGGGCGACCCGGGTTAGCCTGGCCGTCACGCGCATCACGCCGGGCCAGACCCTGAGACAAAACGGCAATACAGCGCGCGCCAGTGAGTTGTTCAAGCCGTCGGCGGCGAACTCGGCAAGACGCATCTGGGCCAGCAGTGCGGAACGCAGGTTAGCCTGGAAGAGCGGCGCCGGCTCTACTGCAAGATAGGCAGCGGCGGCACAGCGGGCAGTGTGCAGCGCTATGGATATGCCATCGCCGGTGAACGACGGGATGACAGCTGCCTGATCGCCGATGCAGTAGAGCCCATCCTCGGTTGTGCGTCGGATGTATCCATACGGGATATGGGTGATGGCGATCGGCTTGGCGAGCAACGGCTCCGCACCGGCAAGCCTCATTGCGAGGTGTGGACAGTCCTGCTGCATTTTCGCGAGGAAGTTCTCCCAGCGATGACCGACACGTGCGAGATGCCGCCGTTGCACCACGCAGCAGAGGTTTGCAATGCCGCCTTCTACCGGTTGGATACCACCGTACCCTCCGGGATAGAGCATCAACTCGGAGGCGCCCGCTAGCTCAGCAGCCTGCGTCGGAGCGAGGCGAAAATACATCTTGAAGGCGACCCACTGCTCCGGGTCCTTTGGTCGCGTGTGGCCGCGCAGATCATGCTTACCCGTGGCGAGAAAGACGGTTGGAGCTTCGCAGTTGGTGCCGTCATCAAACGTAGCCTGCCAGACGTTGGCTGTCGTACGGCTGAGCGACTGCACACTGCGACCGCGCTCTACGCGGACTCCAGCTGCGACGGCCTCGGCAATAAGCGCTGTGTCGAGCGCTTTGCGCGTGAGCGAGGCTGCGGGAAAAGGCAGCTGAGCCTCCGCGGCGCGTCTGGCTGCGGCAAGGCGAACGTAATCGATGGGCACCGCGCCAAGAGAGGCCACGTCGATGCCGAGTGCATGCAGATCCTCAAGGGCCTCACCGCTTAGAAACTCTCCGCAGACCTTATGGCGAGATGTGGGTTCGCGTTCAATTAGCGTGACGCTCCGTGCCCTTCGAGCGAGCGCGATCGAAACGGCACAGCCTGCCACTCCACCACCGAGAATGAGAACTTCGTCTTGCAAAGCATTGCTCCTAATGCACTGGATGTTCAATCCATTTGTAGCGGACTCCGTCTTCTAGTAGACGTCCAGAAAACAGTTCGGCACGTCATCCTGTACAAATCGTCATTTTGGAACAGGTAGAGCCTTTGCTGGGCGGATGCATTTGCAGACGTGACTATGCCGGGTTCACCGGGGGATTGGAAGACGTCTAAGGACCTAGAACGAGGTAATCGATGTAAAGTTCTATACGAACACCTAGCGGCGGGAACTTTCCACCAAACAATAGATGGCCTGCGTAGTGTTCCTGACCGGAGATTTCCACGGTAGCGACATAAAGCTTCCCCTGCGCGGAGGCATCGTTGTATGCGCAGCACGGAAGAAAGCCCAAAACATCGGGCTCGGAATCACCTTGCTCCTGGACAGTTGAAGAGAAGGCACGCTCTTCCGCGGCGTTCTTGTAGATTCTAAAGCTGACATCGAAAAGGAATTCTATCTGCTTTTAGTTAAAGCCAAACCCACAAGCATCTGTGATTTTTCTGCTGCGGCCGTAACTCCTCTTTCCGGGTGCCCTACCCTCGCCGGGTCTTTGTTTTTCCGGCCAGGGTGGGATTGAGACAACGCCCAGTCTGCTATTCTTTCTCCTTACTGGAGCACTCATCATGGCAAAAAGCGTCAATAAAGTCATCCTGCTAGGCAACGTAGGCAAAGATCCCGAAATCCGTTCCACGGGCGGCGGCAAGATGGTGGCGTCTTTCAGTCTGGCCACCGCCGAACGCTATAAGGACCAGCAAGGCAACTTTCAGGAACGCACGGAATGGCATAACATCGTGACGTTTGATCGTCTCGCGGAGATCATCCGCGACTACGTGAAGAAAGGCCACAAGCTGTTTCTCGAAGGACGGATCACTACGCGTAGCTGGGATGACAAGGAGACCGGCCAGAAGAAGTACCGCACCGAGATTATTGCAAGCGACGTTTCACTGCTCTCCGGCCGCGAAGAAGGCGGCTCCAGCAGCCGCGGATCCAGTTCCACCGGTGGCTCCACTGCTGGCTTTGACCAGCGCCAGCCCTCCGGCGGCGCCGATGAATACGCCAACCAGGCCGAAATCTCCGACGACGACATTCCCTTCTGATTACCGCCCTAAGTCAACTTGCTGTATTTACCGATAAAGCCATTGGAATATATGGCTTTATCGGTATCTTCATTTGCTGTATTCATTTGGCGGTGGCCATGATGCCGACAACGGCTGCCAGAAAAGGGTTTCGCTGCTATTTCTACTCTGCACGCATGTAGAACGCGGAAGGAATGATCTTGCATCTCAGAGCATTTCTCCTTTTGCTGTAGAGCGGCCCCAGCGTGGCCGCAAAAGCAAATACGCGATGAGGGTGGGGCGCACGAACTTTATACCTTCGGGAGAGATGCTCTCATGTTGCGGCCTGGGACGGCAGCGTCTGAGG
>NZ_JBEKYX010000184.1:0-3570 GCF_049510455.1 Occallatibacter sp.
AAACACTGTAAATCAACGGTAAATTACACAAAAACAATCACATAGAGGCATAATTCTTCACCTCTCGAAAAACAGCCTGGCCGGGAAAACAAAAAGCGAAAGTTGTTCCAGCAAAATCCTCAGACGCTGCCGTCCCAGGCCGCAACATGAGAGCATCTCTCCCCAAGGTATAAAGTTCGGGCGCCCCACCCTCGCCGCGTATCGTCGCGTATTTGTTTTTGCGGCCAGGGGTCGCTCTACAGCAAGAGAAGAAATGCTCTAATACGCCTGGAACTGCTCGAATGGCAGCCTTACCTTGAAGCAAGTATCGCCGGGCTCCGATTTCACGCCCAACATTCCGCGATGCATGTGAATGATCCGCATCGCGTTGTCCAGTCCCAACCCCAGCCCCTTGCCAGGCGCCTTGGTGGTAAAGAACGGCTCAAAGATGCGGTCCTTCAGATCCGATGGAATTCCGCGGCCGTTGTCATGCACCTCTACCAGCAGCAGGTCGCCTTCCATGCGGCAAACCAGCCTTAGCCTACCCGCCTCTGCGGTTCCATCCATCGCCTCAAGCGAGTTTTCAATCAGCGCCATCCAAACCAGGTTCAGTTCGCCGCTGTAGGCGTTGATGCACGGCAAATCCGGCTCGTACTCCCGCACCACAGTCACTCCGTCCAGGCGGCTATTCAGCATTTGTACCGTCGCGTCCAGCCCGGCAGACACATCCACTTCCTGCAGCGCCGCGCGGTCCATGTTGGAGTAGTCTTTGATCGCGCTGATCAGATCGAAAATTCGTGACGTTGAGTTCACCAGCGTATCCACGCTGAGGCGCGCCCGCAGATATCGCACAAAATACTGCAGCGTCACGCAAGTTGCTTCGGCACTCAGAACCGCGTGCAGATCTTCCAGATCTTTTATCGTTACGCCCTGGTCGGCGAGCGGCGGAGCTACCTCCCACGCCGTATCGCAGGGCAGCGCGATCAGCCACTCCCGCAGCGCTTCCTCATGTTCAAGCGCTTCCGTGGCAGTTTCTCCATGCACAGGCCCGTGCGTCAACACGCGCTGCTCCCACTCTTCCAGTTGGCCCACCTGCTCCTGGGTCAGACACAAGTTCACCATCCGATGCCTGTTCGCGCGGTTGGCCTGCAACTCACCGATCAGGCCTCCAGCTGCGCGCTGTGCCGCCGAGGCCGGATTGTTCAGCTCGTGCGCCAGATTTCCAGCCAGCTTGCCAAGCGCCGACAGCTTCTCCGCCTGCTGCTCAATGCGCGTCACCTCGCGCACGCGATCCATCATCACGGAGACAGTCCTTTGTCCCATGGACGGAATCGCTTCCAGCATGTCCGGAAACAATTGCTTGTCAATCAGCAGCGCCCACACCCGCGTTACCGCAACGCCCTGGCCGCCATAAGTCTTCATGCGCGAGAAGGGAAGCAGCCCGGTGATTGGTTGCGTGCGGCCAATAAACAGCCCTAACGGGCCGCCGCCGCTCCGCTGGCGGTACACATGGATGTCGCCTTTCAGCATGAACACCATGCGTTCGGCCGGGGAACCTTCTTCAAACAGCACCTCGCCCGGCTCCGCCACCAGTTCTTCGCAGTGCTCCGCCAGCCACAGCCGTTCTTCCAGCGTCAGTCCTTGCAGAGGCGTAAGTTTGCCCAGCGCCGCGGCAATATCTTCGACGGGGGTGGGACGGGCAGGCGGGTTTGCTGTGAGCGATAGCATCTTAAAATCACTCCGATCCCGGAGAAAGCATAATAGCGTAGTTCGAGCCGTTCCGGGGTTAAATACGTGGGACTCCTGGGAAAGTAACCATATAAGACCGCAGCCAGACACCCGGTTCGGGGCGGTCTTTTACTGGACGCGCATGACCGTGTTTTCGGTCGTGGAATAGGCTCAGATACAAATACGTCGGGCCGAAGAACCTGGTTCCCCGGCCCGGTTGAATGCATCCCAAGCCGCTTACCGCGTCTTTGAGACTTCCTCCACCGTTACCGGATCGAGGAACGGCATGGAGGCACGCAGCTTCTTGCCTACAATCTCGACCGGATGCTTCGCTTCGGCCTCGCGGAAGGCAGTAAACTCCTTGCGGCCCGAGTTCTGGTCGGCAAGAAAGCGCTTGGCAAATTCGCCGTTCTGAATCTCGGTCAAAATCGCCTTCATCGCCTTCTTGCTCTCGTCGTTAATGACGCGGGGGCCGCTGACGTAGTCACCCCACTCCGCCGTATCGCTGATGGAGTAGCGCATATATTCAAGGCCGCCGCGGTAGATCAGGTCTACAATCAGCTTCAGCTCATGCAGAACTTCAAAGTAGGCGCTCTCCGGCTGGTAGCCTGCTTCGGTCAGCGTCTCGTAGCCCGCCTTGATGAGCGCGCTCACGCCGCCGCAGAGCACCGCCTGTTCGCCAAAGAGATCCGTCTCGGTTTCTTCCTTGAAGGTGGTTTCCAGAACCCCGGCGCGCGTGCATCCAATGCCCTTGAGATAGCTGAGCGTGAGCGCATGCGCCGTTCCCGTCGGGTCCTGATGCACTGCGATGAGTCCCGGTACGCCGCCGCCCTCGGTAAATACTTCGCGTACGCGATGGCCGGGAGCCTTGGGAGCAGCCAGCGCGACATCAATATCCGCGGCGGGAGAAATCGTCTTGAAGTGAATGTTGAAGCCATGCGCAAAGAGCAGCAGCTTGCCCGCTGTCAGGTTTGGCGCAATCTCGTCCGTGTACAGAGTGGCCTGCGTCTGATCGGGCGTGAGAATCATGACAACATCTGCCCACTTGGTGGCCTCAGCCACGGTGGCAACCTCAAGCCCGGCCTTCTGCGCCTTCGAAATCGACTTTGAGTTAGCTGACAGGCCAACCTTCACCTGAACGCCGGAGTCCTTCAGGTTGAGCGCATGAGCATGGCCCTGCGAGCCGTAGCCGATGATGGCCACCTTCTTGGCCTGAATAAGGGTAAGGTCTGCATCGTGATCGTAATAGGTCTTCGCCATCGTATCTCTCTCGTTTTCCTTTGCAATTACAGATTAAAGTCTTTGTCTCGGCCAGATGGTTGATTACTCACTGTCCGCTGTTAGCTGTTCACTGTCCTGCTCGGTATCGTCCGACCCAAGCGCCTTGAGAACGCGACTGGTGTGGTGTCCGCGGCGCATCGTCATCTTTCCACTACGGCATATCTCCAGAATCTCGTGCTCACTGTCAATCAGCACCTGAATCAGGCCCTCGATCTTGCTCTCGACACCCGTCATCTCAATCATCAATGACTCAGCCGTGAGATCGACAATGCGCGCCCGAAAAACCTCCGCCAGCTCAAAAATTGCCGAGCGGGTGTGCCGCGTGGCAGCCACCTTGATCAGCGCCAGTTCCCGCGTTACCGAGGGCGCACCGGCAATGTCGTCTACATCCAACACGTTGTCGAGCTTGTAAAGGCTTGCGCGAATCCTGTTGCCAGCTTCTGCCGAAGCCTCACACACAAGCGTCAGCCGCGAGAGGCCTGAGCGCTCACTGCGGCCCACCGTCAGTGAGATGATATTGATATTCAGCCGCCGGAACAGCGACGCGACTCGCGTCAACACACCCGGCTTGTCTTCCACGTA
>NZ_JBEKYX010000185.1:0-3396 GCF_049510455.1 Occallatibacter sp.
GGACGCGAGCGCACACAGGAGACGCAGTACCCGCATGCCATGCAGACGGCCGGCCTCGAACCAAACCAGGTCGCCCAACAAGCATCCCAAGACAGCCACCAGCAAAATTCCAACGAAACTAAGCCGGCCGGTACCGGCCAACGCTCCTCCAGACAGCAAAAACAGAACGGCGGGCACGGGTAGACAGAGTTGGCGAGCAAATACGAAAAGAAACAGGATCAGATACGTCGTGTGAAGCAGATAAAAACTCATGTATTGCTCATTTCCCGGCTAGCAACTCTGTCGCTGCAATTTTGCCACCACATCGTCGGTTTGGGCAGTTTGAGCTTGAACCCAATCAGCCTATACGTCGCCTGAAACGTAACAGCGATGATCGTTGAGCTCGATGGCTTTTCAACGCGCACGCGTGTAATCAGCCGCTAGGTGATCGGCATCAAGCCAATTTGAAACAGCGCAACTCAGACGCCATTGGCCTTGTTTGTAGTGAAACGGCTATAACTACCTGGAAAATAGATGAGATAAGATGACCTGACCCCATTCTTCGTCCAGTTCGGTGTATGAAATCATAACCTACATTTTTCTGCTTTTCTTTCTCAGGTAGAGATTGACCTGACCCCATTCTTCGTCCAGTTCGGTGTATGAAATCATAACCTACATTTTTCTGCTTTTCTTTCTCAGGTAGAGATCTCTTGGCCGTGGATCAGCCGTGTCAAGGCCGGAGCGAAGCGGAGCCCGTCAGGGGCGCCTTGATACGGCTGATCCACGGCCATATCCTTTGCTTCTGAAAGAGAAGCAGCCTGCCACTGCCGCGCGAATTCGTCTGGCGTTCTGTAACCCAGCGAGCTATGTGGGCGGCGGGAGTTATATTCCGCCTTCCACGTCGAGATCTTCCCCCGCGCATCGAACAGGTTCCAGAACCAGCTTGTGTTCAGGCACTCGTCGCGCAGCTTTCCGTTGAAGCTTTCCATGCCTCCATTCTGTGTCGGCTTGCCTGGCTGAATGTGAACGATGTCGATCTTCCAATCGATGGCCCATGCAAGGAAATGCCGGGAAGTCAGCTCCGGGCCGTTATCGCAGCGAATCGACTGCGGCTTGCCATGCTCCGCGATCGCCCGCTCCAGCATGCGCGTGACGCGCCGGCTGGGAAAGCTGGCTGCTGTATCCAACACCAGGCACTGCCGGGTAAAACTGTCGATCACGCCGAACACCCGGAAGCGCTGCCCGGCGGCCGTCACGTCACTGGCAAAATCAAGCGCCCATTCCTGGCCGCACTCCGTCAGCACAGGCCGTGGCTGCAAGGTCCGCCGCAGATGCTTGCGCCGCGTGCGCTTCACGCTTAGTCCGAGTTCCCGATACACGCGCTGTACCTTCTTGTGGTTCACTGCCATTTCCTCGTGCAGGTATAAATGCAGCCGCCGGTAGCCAAAGCGCGGATGCTCTCGCGCCAGTTCCCGCAGCCGTTCCTGAATCTGGCTGTCATCTCTCCGGCTTCGATACTGGCCGCTCGATCTCGGCACCGCCATCAGCTCGCAGACGTGGCGCTCGCTGGACTTGAACTCCGCCAGCAAGCGCCGCACTTCCGATCTCCGTTCTACGAGCCCAGGGAGTTTTTTCTTATGACCGACTGCAGCATGTCCTTGTCCAGGCTCAGATCAGCTACCAGCTTCTTCAACCTGGAGTTCTCATCGCGCAGGTGCTTGACCTCTTCGGCCTCGCTCACATCCATGCCGCCGTACTTGGCCTTCCAGGCATAGATCGTGTGCTTGCTCACACCCTGTTCTCGCGCAACGTCCTCGGCCGTGCGCCCCGCCTCAACCTGCTTCAGCGCAGTGATAATCTGCGCCTCCGTATGCCGGCTCTTGCTCATCGTCCTTCCCCTTTCCTTCGTCCAAATCGTATTCCAAAATGGACGGATTCAGGGGGTCAGGTCAATCCGGCGCGGCTACTGCTACAGCAATCGTTTCGGCATGAACATCTAAACCCAAAAATCTTAACTTCTCTCTCATGACCGGTTCCTTCCGCTTGTGGCTCTGGACTGTAGTTCTTCAAACAAACTCAGCCTAACCCACGACCAGCGCACCGCACTTGGGGGACGGCTAGTTCACAACGACGGTAAAGGTCTCGCTCACAGCGGGTGAGACCGCCGGGGTTCCGACACCCGTCACAGTGAAGACGTAAGATCCCGCGGAAGTCCCAGGATCGGTTTCGGTTGTCGTTTGCGGCCCACTACTGCCGCCGCCGCAACCTGCCAGGCTGCCCAGCGCCGCCATCAGCACCAGTGTGCCCAGCATCGAGCGCCAAGTGCGCCGCTGAGCCGGAATCCCCATGAACACGAGCAGCGACAGGAGCGCGCCGCTTCCCGCGCCAATCCATCCACCGCGATTGCTGGCCGTGCGATGCTTTTTCAATTCATCAACGATGGTGGTGCTGGGTGCTGTCGTGCTCACTGAGAAGGTTAGTGTCTGCGCGGTGGTGCTGGGCAACGTCACCCCCAATGTGGGTCCTCCGCCGCTGCAAGTTGGGGCATCGGTTGCGCCCGATGGAGACGTGGTCAGCGAACAGGTGACGGTAACGCTTCCCGCATAGCCGGCGACCGCAGCCACATTAACCACCGCACTCGCTGTCGATCCAGGGGTCACGCCGCCGGCGGGAGTTACAACCGGGGCGGGATTGCTAAGGCTAAATGTGGCCCCGGTTCCCTCCACTGTCACGATTGCTGTGCCGCTTCCGGTGCTGTAGGTGGTGCTGCCGCCGTAGGCCACGCTCAGGGTGTCGGTTCCGGCGCCCAGACTGTTGGCCGGAACGGTAAACGAGTACGCGCCACCTGAAAGCGTTGCGCTGGCGGTGTACGCGCCGGCCGTCAACGTTACCGTACCGGTCGGCGCTGTCCCGCCCGAGGTGGCACTGGCCACGGTCCCTGACACTCCTAGCGTCTGAGTCGATAAGAGGCTGGTTTGTGCCGGGGTCACGGTCACGGTTACCGCGGAAACGCCGGAGGTTGCAGGCCAAGCATTGACTACGTTTGCGACGTTGAGAGAGCCCAGTCCGGTAGCCTGATCGTATCCCGTCCCTGCACTGTAGCCGGTGAGAATTCCCACCGTATCCGAGGATCCCTCCAGCGAATCGACCGCCTTGCAGTCAGGCGAAACGCCAGTCTGCGCGCCGTAATCGCAGGGCATGGCATTGGTCCCGGCAGAAGCAAACGGACCCGCGTCGATGTCATTAAATAAGCAGGTGCTGCCGGCGGTGACAGTCTCCGCGCTGCAGCTTGAGTAGGTTTGCGCCGCTGCCAGCTTGTACAGTTCCGGATTGGCAAACCCCTGCGCCGACCCCGCCTTCTGGTCGATCAGCGCCATCACGCCGGCCATTGGTGGAGTTGAAGCCGACGTTCCACCC
>NZ_JBEKYX010000186.1:0-5626 GCF_049510455.1 Occallatibacter sp.
GATTTCGAAAACTACTGGTCAGCTTCGAAAAGACCGAAGAGAGCTACGTGGCTCTGCTGTCACTGGCCGCAGCCATGATTTGCTGGAGGCAGACCACAGCTATTCACGGATAAGTTCTAAGAAAGAGCGCAGACAGCGCCATTTCTGAAAGTAAGCAGCGATAGCGACCAACGGGAGCACCGCGACAGCAGCATAGCGGCCCGTAGGGCCGCAGCCGCTCCATGCAATGGTCAAACCTGCATCACTTCAGCCTCTTTGCGCCTGGCCATCTCTTCCATGCGCTGGATCTCTTCATCCGTCAGCTTCTGAATCTCTTCGAGAGCGCGCTTCTCCTCGTCCTCGCTGATCTTCTTGTCCTTGGCCAGCTTCTTGAGCGTGTCGTTGCCGTCGCGGCGCACATTGCGAACAGCCGTGCGCTGCTCTTCGAGAACCTTGTTCAGGTGCTTCACCACATCGCGCCGCCGCTCCTCGGTCATCGGCGGAATCGGCACGCGGATCAACTTGCCGTCGCTCTGTGGATTGAATCCAAAATCCGAGGTCTGCAGCGCCTTCTCAATCTCCTTGATCACGCTAGGGTCCCAGGGCTGAATCAGGATCAGTTGTGCCTCGGGGGTCGAAATCTGTGCCATCTGACTCACCGGCGTCGGCGTGCCGTAGTAATCAATCTTCACCTGCTCCAGCATGTGCGCGCTGGCGCGGCCCGTGCGTACAGAGGCAAGGTTCGATTGAAAGCCCGTTACCGCCTGGTCCATGCGGCGCTTCACGTCCGCCGAAAGGTCTTTAAGCGCCGGAATGCCGGCCATTGCTGAGACTGCCATGATTCTTTCCTCGCAGAGTTCGTTATGCCAACGGCTATTTTACAACCGGAGCGGCAGATTCCCGCTTCCCACACGCCACGCGCGCAATTCCTTGCAGGTCGGGAATGAACTGAATCGCCTCAAAGCCGCTGCCGGCCAGCAGCGCCCGCACACCTTCGGCCTGCCTGTAACCAATTTCCATCAGAACGTATCCGCCCGGCGCAAGCACGTTATACGCCGCCGGAATCAACCGCCGATACACATCCAGCCCATCCTCACCCGCAAAGAGCGCCACGCCCGGCTCGTAGTCGCGGACTTCTACGCTGAGTGAGGCTCGATCCGCCTCAGGCACATACGGCGGATTTGAGACAACTAACTCGAACTGCTCACCAGCCACAGGCCCCAGCAGATCGCCCGCAAGAAACCGCATACGCTCGCTCACACCATTTCGCTCTGCATTCTCGCGCGCAACAGCAAGAGCTTTCTCAGACACATCAATAGAAGTAATCCGCGCATCCTGCAAATGGGTGGCCAGCGCAACCGCGATTGCGCCTGATCCCGTACCCACATCCACAATGCGCGGCTGAGTAAACTCCGCAGCAAGCTGAATCGCCCGCTCCACAAGATGTTCCGTCTCAGGCCGCGGAATCAGCACATCCGGCGTTACGCGAAACGGCAGGCCATAAAACTCTGTCTCGCCAGCAATGTATTGAACCGGCTCGCCGGAAAGACGGCGGCGAATAATTTCTTCGTAGAGATCCTGCTGCTCTTCGGAAAGCTCCTTGCGCGGATGAGCGATAAGCCAGGCGCGGTTTTTGCGCAGTAGATGCAGCAGCAAAAACTCCGAATCGCGGTCAGCCTTCTCCGGGTGCGGTCCATCTTTCAATGCCTCTACGGCATGTTCCAGATGATTCCGCAGCGTATAAATACGCATCGCTTATGCCGCCTGGCTCGTCTCAGCCTTCAACTGCTCCGCCTGGTAATGCGCCACCAGCGCATCCACAATCGACTGCAATCTGCCTTCCATAATCAGGTCCAGTTGGTGCAGCGTCAGCCCGATGCGATGATCCGTCAGCCGGTTCTGTGGAAAGTTATAGGTGCGAATCTTCTCGCTTCTGTCGCCCGAGCCCACCTGTGATTTACGCGCCGCGGCAAGCTCCGCATTCTGCCGATCCTGCTCCACTTCATACAGCCGCGACCGCAGCACGCGCATCCCCTTCTCGCGGTTTTTGATCTGCGATTTCTCATCCTGGCAGCTCACCACAGTATTCGTCGGCAGGTGCGTAATACGCACGGCGGAGTAGGTCGTATTCACGCTCTGCCCGCCCGGCCCCGAAGAACAGAAAGTATCGATGCGGATATCCTTCGCCTCAATCTTGATGTCCACATCCTCGGCCTCCGGCAGCACGGCTACAGTAATCGCCGAAGTATGCACGCGACCCTGCGTCTCCGTCGCCGGCACACGCTGCACGCGATGCACGCCGCTCTCATACTTCAGTTGCGAATACACACGCACGCCCTCAATAATCGCAATCACTTCCTTGTACCCACCCACGCCGCTTTCAGAAAGCGACATCACTTCCACCTTCCAGCGGTGCTGCTCGGCAAAGCGCGTATACATGCGGAAGACCTCCGCGGCAAACAGCGAAGCCTCATCGCCGCCCGTGCCCGCGCGAATTTCCAGAATCACGTTCTTCTCGTCATTCGGGTCCCTCGGCAGCAGCATAATCTTGATCTCCTCCTCCAGCGCCGCAGCCTTCGGCTCAAGTGCGGCAATCTCTTCCTCCGCCATCGCGCGCAAGTCTGCGTCGGATTCCTCAAGCATCAGCTTCGCGTCAGCCAAGCCCGTCTGCGCTGCTTTCAGCTCGCGATACTTCTCCACCGTATCTTCCATCTCGCGAATCGACTTCGCCATCTTTTGAAACTTCTCGTGGTCATTCAAGACCTCCGGCAGCGCGAACTGCGACTGCAGGTCCACATAGCGCTGCTCCATCTGCTCCAAACGGTCCTGCATGGCAAACTCCTCAGCCGCACGCTGGTGCGGCATTCATTTCAAAATTGTCTCGAAGGGAAAAAGGCGCAAAATCGTATGGCGGCGGGAGCCGCTAGAGGAGCGCCGAGATGGGCTGGTGAATTGCCATTCCAACTTCTATTCTAGCGCGAAAGAGTAAGAACGCCAGGCTTGAGCTGTTCCCACTCCCAGAGCATTGTCAATAAGGACTTGGAATGAATCCATTATCCATTTTTCAGGATAGCTTCACAAAAATGCGCTGAAAAAGATTAAGATGTTTTTCACAAAATCTCGTATCTGCTTCGACTTGCCTGTGACCTGACCCCATTCTTCGTCCAGTTCGGTGTATGAAATCATAGCCTACATTTTTCTGCTTTTCTTTCTCAGGTAGAGATTTCTTGGCCGTGGATCATCCGTGTCAAGGCCGGAGCGAAGCGCGTATAGTGTTTGATTTTTACTAGCTGCGCTGAAGCTGAGTCCAGATCAACTCTCAAATGGCTGATCATTGAACGGTACTCGTCGAGATAACCAAGTTGGTGAAATGAACTTATCTTTCTCGCGTCCTCAATTGTCATTCTTAGATGTCGTCTTCTTGCCAACTGATCGAGGTATCTCTTAAGAAGGTTTATCATTCGCTTGCTGCATTCCAAAGATTGTGAAACAACAAGGATTTTTCCAGATGCTAACCTCTTCGGCATACTGACGCGCCCGAGTTCAGCCATTACTTGCGAATATGCCATGTTAAAGTTCTGGTCAGTCAAATATCCAAAAGTAGTTGTTTCTGTATATCTCGTTGTTTGCTGAAAGGAGTATTGGGAATACAAATTCGTAATCGCTGTTCTTCCATCTTTAACGATCTCTGCAAATCCGAGCACAAGCGGCGTAAGGTCTGTGTAGAATTCGTTCTCTCTTTCCTTGTGCCGTAGCGAGTGCAACAATATATGCGATAACTCGTGACCCATAACAGCAATCAAGGAATTGGGAAACTTAAAACAGTCTTGGCTGACATGTACATTGGCCTTGCCCCCGCAAAACGTATCCCTTAGCGAGCTGTTCTAATGCGAAGGGGAAGCGAAGATGACGAAGTCGAAGCGAGGACGTTACACGCTTGAGTTCAAGCAGGAGGGGGTCCGGCTTGTGGAGTCGGGCCAGAGTCTGGCGTCTGTGTCACGGACGCTTGGAGTGGTGGAGCAGACGCTGGGCAACTGGGTGAAGGCGCATCGTGCCGGTGGCTTGCAGGGAGCCGGCGGCAAGGCGCAGGTGACTGCCGAGCAAATGGAGATTAGCCGTTTGCGGGCTGAGTTGGCGCGGGTCACCATGGAGCGCGACATCCTGGGAAAAGCGACGGCGTACTTTGCCAAGGGGCAGAAGTGAGGTACGCCTTCGTCGAGCGCCACAAGCGGGTATGGCCGATCCGAGTGCAGTGCCGTGTGCTTGGGGTCAGCGTGTCCGGCTACCACCAGCATGTGAGGCGACGCACGCAGATAGCTCAGCGCCGCCATCTGAGCGACGCGGCTCTGCTGGTTCATATCCGCGCCGTGTTTGCGGCCCATCGAGGCGCCTACGGCTGGCCGCGCGTGTGGCGGCAGTTACTCCGCCAGGATATCCGCGTGGGTAAGTCGCGGGTGCAGCGGCTAATGCAGAGGCATGGCATTCGGGCGCGTGGCAAGCGGCGTTTTCGCATCAACACCACCGACAGCCGGCACGGCCTGCCGATAGCGCCCAACCTGCTCGATCGCAACTTCACCGTGGCCGCCCCGAACCAGGCGTGGGCCGGCGATGTTACCTATATTCCAACTGAAGAAGGATGGCTGTTTCTGGCTGTAGTCATGGACCTGTTCAGCCGCCGGATCGTGGGTTGGTCGATGCGGGACAACATGAGAAGCGAGATCGTCATCGACGCGCTGGAGATGGCCTGGTTCCAACGCTCGCCGGACAAGAACGCAGGGCTGATCTTTCACAGTGACCGCGGCAGTCAGTACGCCAGCCGCGAGTTTAACCAGGTGCTCAGCGAGTGCCGGATCACACCCTCCATGAGCCGCAAAGGCAACTGCTGGGATAACGCCTGCTCGGAGACGCTGTTCGGCTCACTGAAGGTCGAACGGTTGCATGGAATGCGATTCGAGACCATCCGCCAGGCCAAGGACGAAACCCTCGACTGGCTGCTCTGGTATAACCGAACACGAATGCACTCGACACTGAAGTACAACAGCCCGATGCAGTTCGAACAACAGTGGCAAGACAGAACCGAAGCCATCGCAAGCTGACCAGACTTGGCCAGCGAAAACAGGCCATGGAAAAGTAGGAAAGCAAAACCCGCTTCCCAACTTTCCCACAGCCTCGACTACTACGATTTTCTTACCCGTTATGGGATACGTATTCTGAGGGCAAGGTCAAGTTGACGGGAAAATTATTTAGAGCGGCACTCCCATATAGCGGCAAATTAGTTGGTATTAAAACCTGTGCGACAATGCCGCTTCGACCACGACCCTTTATATCTGTTTCAACCAAATGACTACTCTCAAATTTGGAACTATCGGTAGAAGCTGAGCCGTTTTGAACAAAGCTAACATTGGTTGCGATTGGAAGTCCTAGTTGAATTGCAATCTCCTTGAAGCATTGTTGGAGATTTCTCTCATGAATGAGGGATGTTAGCCGCCCTTTGTCGGCTAATTCCTTGACACCCAAAAGAGAAATTAGGGAACCTCTGCGTAGGGTCGTGATTTCCTGAGGGCATCGAGAGTTGAAGGTAGCTGAGTAGTTTGGGCTGGTTTGAGATCGGTTGTATTCGTTTCGAGGCCTGTTTTCCGGCCTCTGG
>NZ_JBEKYX010000187.1:0-3121 GCF_049510455.1 Occallatibacter sp.
CGTTAAGGTCGAAGCAAAAAGAATTGAACTCATCGCGACTAATTGTCCGATTCGAGTGAGCATACATAAATCCTTCAGGAACGCTGACTAATCGCCACAAACGTCAGATTCTCCGGCCCCGTATAATTCGCACTCGGCCGAATAATCTTCCCATCCGCCCGCTGCTCCATCACATGCGCGCCCCACCCCGCCGTCCGCGCAATCACAAACAGCGGCGTAAACAGATCAATCGGCACACCCATCGCGTGATAGGCAACCGCGCTGAACCAGTCGAGGTTCGGAAACATGCGCTTCGTCTCATGCATCACAGTCTCAATCCGCTCGGCAATCGCATACAGCGTCATATCGCCGGCCTCATCCGAAAGCTCGCGCGCAATGCCTTTGATAACGTCGCTCCGCGGATCGCTGATCGTATACACCGGATGCCCAAAGCCGATAATCACCTCACGCTCCGCCACCCTCCGCCGAATATCCGTCTCCGCCTCATCCGCCGACGCATAGCGCTCCTGAATCTCCAGCGCAACTTCATTCGCGCCGCCGTGCTTCGGCCCTTTGAGCGCGCCAATCGCACCCGTAATGCACGAATACATATCCGAACCCGTCCCCGCAATCACCCGCGCCGTAAACGTCGAAGCATTAAACTCATGCTCCGCATACAAAATCAGCGAAGCCTGCATCGCCTTCACCCACTCCGCGCTCGCAGGCTTGCCATGCAGCAGATGCAGCAGGTGCCCCGCAATCGAATCATCCTCCGTCACCACATCAATGCGTTTTCCATGCCGCGCAAACTGCAGCCAGTAGCACAACATCGAAACCAGCTTCGACAGCAGCCCATCCGCAATCGCCGTCGCACCCGCCGCGTCATGATCGGCAGCCTCCGGTGAGACGCATCCCAGCACAGAAACGCCCGTCCGCAGCACATCCATCGGATGGGCCGTCGCCGGAAGCAGCTCCAGCGCCTTCAAGACCGCATCCGGCAGCCCACGCGCCGCCTTCAACGCAGCCTTATAAGCAGCCAACTCCGCCGCCGTAGGCAGCTTGCCATGCAGCAGCAGATACGCCACCTCTTCGTACTCGCAATGCGCGGCAAGATCATGAATGTCATACCCGCGATAATGCAGGTCGTTGCCCGTGTGCCCCACGGTACACAGCGCAGTATTTCCAGCCGGCGTACCAGAAAGCGCCACCGATTTCTTAGGCTTGAATGTCGCAGTTGCAGCTTCGCTCATCGCAGAACTCCAGAGCTTCACCGTATCGAACAGCGCATACGGGTGTCCAGCCAAGCTCTTTTACGGTAGTGGTCAAGGTTGGATTAGAGGTCGGGAGTAAAGAGTGCGCGCAGGATAAATGTCCAGCCGTAATGGATGATGCCATATATGCCGGCAATAATTCCCAAGATCGCCAGGATCAGCTGTACCCACGTTGGCAGCTTATCTATGGATTTCGAGATTACTCCCATGTCAGCCCTGCCCTCGCTCTTCTAGCAGCCCAACAAGCCGGGTGCCCTAGGTCCTTGTGTTCGGACCTGGGATTGCACAAAAGCCAACTTGTCATCCTGTGTAAACGGGTGCCCAAGTGTCTTTCAGCTCAGGGGTGGTGAGTCGAAGGACCTGCTCTTGCTTTTCCTGATCAATAACCACCAATCACTAACCATATCCACCACTTTCCCAAACCGGCACACTCCGCCCCGATCTCCCACATCGGCACACCCTCACATCACTCATCTGTAATTTTCCTCTCAAGTGTACAAACTCCGTCCTATGCTTCCACTCATGCAGACCTCGACAGCATTCGCACCCTCCCCCAACCCCGGTCTCCAGTCGGACAACTTCGCAGCCTTCCTGGCCCGGCTCGCCGAACTGCCCGACTGGGATTCCGATCCGGCTGTCGAGCCATCCGGCACCTTCGCATCCTTCGAACCGTCTGAGGCGGGCGAAGAAGATCTCGCCTCCCTCAGCTACGAGCACGCACTCCGCACCCCAACCCGCAAAGCACGCCGCGCAGCAAATCGATCCGGGAAATCGCAATCCCCGCAATCAGTCCCCAAAACCGCTCTGACCATTCAGCCCTCCCCCAAAGCGCTTGAACCCAGACCGTTTGAACCCGGATCGTTTGAAGTCCCCAAATCTCTTCAAATCATGGAGCCGCGCCACGCGCGCACCACCATCCGCTTCACCGCAGGCGAGAACAAGCTCCTCCGCAAGCGCGCCGCGGAAAACAATATCGCCGTCTCCGCCTATATCCGCTCCTGCGTCCTTGAGGTGGAATCCCTCCGCGCCCAAATCCAGCAGGTCCAGCAACTGATGAGCCAGCAGTCAATGTCCCAGCAGTTGATAACCGAACCGCGCTCGCCCGCCGCATCCCGCCACTCATATTCCGAAACCGAGCCCCAGACGCCCACACTCACCGCCCCTCCCTCAGCGCCCGCTTTAACTGCGCCCCAGCCGCCGCGCCCTCCCATGCAGCCGCTCACCGCCCGCGCACCTCAGCCGGCCTCCACGCTCCGCCTCGATCCCCGCGTCCAGGCAGCATTCGATGCCCAGAAACGCATCTCCGCACAGCCCTCCCCCGCGCTCCCGGAGAAAAATCGTTCCGGCTTCTTCAGCTTCCTCTTCGGCAGCCGCCGCAGAGCCTGAATTCGACACTGCTGTCATCGCTGAGCGGGTCTTCGAACAAAGTTGCCGGGGATTACGAAGGCAGTTTTGACAACCCCGTTATTCTGACGCGAACATCTATGGCGAAACAGCCCGATCCCAAGTGATCCGATACATCCATCGGAATCCAGTCAAGCGGGGACTCGTCGCATCGCCAGGGCTGTACCAATGGAGCAGCTTCAACCACTATGCCGCTGGCATTCGAGGAGCGGTTGAAATCGAATCGGAGTGGACAGCACAGCTTCGCGGCCCATTCATCGCGATAAAGCTGCGATGAATGGGGCACAGATTTACCTTTTGGGCCAGGAGCAGATGAATGACAGCATCCGTGAGTGGGCCACCTGCCGAGATGTGGTCAACCGTGCAAAGCGCAGCCAGGGAACAGCCTACTCCTGTTGCCGCGCTGGCAGTTGCCGGCATGAACGATGTGCTGAACCGCCAGGGCTATACGCAAGCAGCATGGTGGA
>NZ_JBEKYX010000188.1:0-3088 GCF_049510455.1 Occallatibacter sp.
CATCTGTGATGACGATGGGCGTGACGCCTGCGCCGGCGAGAACGCGGGCGGCTTCATCGACGAAGGTTTCACCGAGGAAACGCGGATCACGACCTACAAGCACACGGTGCGGCGCGGGCTGCGATTTGACGTAGACGGCGATGCCAGCGACGGCAAGGCGGATGTTGGCGAAGTTGAAGTCGCCGGCAACGATGGAACGCCAGCCGGAGGTGCCGAATTTAATGACGCTCATGAGTGCGTTTCCTTTCCATCCGCCGCGGCGGGGCCTGCATGAACATACTGCCTTTCTGGGGTGGGGTGAGGCAAGCGGGACGCGGGAGCGATAGGACGACGCAGGGAGGCTTACGCCTTTCTTACATGCTTCATAGTTTACTGGGGTGAGAAGTGAGGATCCGGCTCAGATTCAGTGAAAACATGTAATCCACTATCACCATGCTGCGGATCGGATCCTACACTGGAGGAAAGACCAATGAAATCGATTACTCGGTTCGTCACAGCAATGGTGGCCGTTATATTAACGGTCGCAGTACTATGTCCCGCGCAGGACGTCACGCCGAAGAACCTTGGCAACGCGGCGGCATTCAATGGCAAGAAGATCGAAATGAAGGACAAGGGGGAGGTCGCTTACCTCCTGTCTTTCACGGCGGGGAAAGAGTTCGAGGCCACCACGGACGGACTGCAGAATACCGACGTGCATCTTTTTGTCTACGACGCCTCCGGCGCGGAAGTCGCTAAGGACGTCTCGTCCGGACCGAAGTGTTCCGTCAAGGTTACGCCGGAGAAGGATGGGCACTACAAGTTCGTCATCAAGAACGCCGGCGGGGCCAACACGGTGACATTCAATGTAAAGGTCGCAAAATGATGACTCGCCGCTTGTCAAAAAGACATTAGAAATCGCAACAAATGGCTTTCGAAAAGCTGCGGTTTGAGGCCGTTGCCCTGCCAGATACAAGAGACCGAAGCCTTCGACCAGTCGAAACTGTGCCGGTTGCACAGTTTCAGAATAAAGATCGCATAAAGATTGTTATAAGAACTGTGGAGTTCATCCCAAGCCGCAGAAAACAAAAAGCCTCCGAGAGCGCGCTGCACAGGGTAACTCAGCGCGCATCCCGGATTCCAACTTCTCCGCCCAGCACGGCCCTACTTGAATTGATTCAGGAAGTCCACTACGTAGTAGCCGACGACAAACAGCGTCGCCGCCACAGCCAGCCACAGAGCCACGCGCTCCACCGGCTCAATCTTGTGCACGCGCGCCACAAGCGCCTCCTGCGCGTTTTTCATATGGTCAAAAGAGTCATCCAGGAAGATCTGGTCGTCCTCATCGCGTTCCAGCCGGGATTTATAGGCATGCAGCCCGGCCAGAGCCACAGCAAAGACAGCCCACACAGTCCACATCGTTGGCACAAAGGGCATAATCGCCACCTCCAGTGTTTGGAAGGTCCCAGATGCCGGCGGGTGCGTCAAACGATTGGCGGGCTCGTGGGTAGAGGGGCCTTTCGGCTGCAAATCATACTCCTTTTCCCATATCGCGCAACAGTGACGCCGCTCACACAATTTTTCGGCGAATAAAAGCTGCCAATATGGGAATTTACCCCTGCGACCGCCGCACCCGCTGTTGCATCGAATAAACAGCCCGACCAAATTGGTCTTGTTTAAGGCGCCAGGGCTAGGTAACATAGGAAGAGCAGAATTTCTCAGAAACTGGAGACGTCATGGCCACAATCGCAGTTGCACCCGAACTCGAAGTCAAGAAAGCGCCTCTTAACCTGACCCCGCAGGCAATTACCAAGGTGCGCGAAATCATGGCCACCCAGGATCCCCTGCCCGCCGGTCTGCGTATTGGCGTGGTAGGCGGCGGCTGCTCCGGATTCCAGTACTCGATGGCCTTCGAGAATCAGAGCGGCATGATGGACAAGGTCTTCAAGTTCGACGATCTCAATGTCTATGTCGATGCCACTTCGCTCATGTACCTCAATGGCTGCATCGTCGACTACGTTGAAACTCTCGAAGCAGCAGGCTTCAAGTTTGAGAATCCGCAGGTCAAGTCCACCTGCGGCTGCGGCTCCTCCTTCTCGGTCTAGAAGCATTTTCGATTTAAGTGTTTACCTATCCGCATGAGGCGAAGAAGTTTGAGTACACCTCTGGGTAGCGGCATTGAACAGGTCGCCGATTTCCTTCCAGAGGGCATCGATGGACAGTTTGGCTGCCCTGCGGAGCAATGCTTTTAGTTTGGAAAAGAACTTCTCGATGGGGTTGAAGTCGGGAGAGTAAGGCGGCAAATACAGCAAAGTGGCGCCTGTCGCACAGGCCGCCTCCTCAACGCCTGAGACCTTGTGGCTGCAGGTTGTCAAGAACAACGATGTCTCCTGACTGCAACGTTGGACACAAGAATTCGCGCATATAAGCGAGAAACGTCTCCCCGTTCATGGGACCGTCAGTGACCATTGTCGATGTCCAGGTATTCATCAATGAATACGATCTTTTTCTACGTCCCTCCTCGGCAATGCTTCAACCCATTTTCGCCGAGCTTGCGGCACGTCCTCGCGCTCTTGATCGCTGGCGTGCAGGTTTTTTTGAAGGTGAGATTCCATTGATTCAACTGATGCCACAGCGCCCCGGGCTTGATTAAAACATCCCGCCTGGGCCAAACGTGCGGACAATTCCGACAACGCCAGGCCTGGCTCCGCTTCGATCCAGGCGCGCAGCACTGACTCCATCTCAGCCACGCGCGAACGGCGATGCCCCCCGATCTGAAAGCTGGTCCGCTTGCCCAACTTCCGTGCTCGGGCACGAACTTGGTAGACCCAAACGCGGCTCACTTCCAAACGCCGCGCAACCGAACTCGGCCTCTCGCCACGATCTAGAGCCCACAGCACCCGCTCACGCAAATCCTGCGAATACGATTGCATCCCGACCCCCTCTCTCATGGCAGGATTATTATCCGCATAAAATGTAAATACTTAAATTAAAGCATCTCTCCCGAAGGTATAAAGTTCGGACGCCCCACCCTCGCCGCGTATTCGTATTAGCGGCCAGGCAGGGATCGCTCCACAGCAAGAGGAGAACTGCTCTTGTCCCTATATCCCTT
>NZ_JBEKYX010000189.1:0-4154 GCF_049510455.1 Occallatibacter sp.
CGTCATCCACGGTCACAATGACGAGGCCGAAAAGGTCGTCTGCGAAGTCGAAGACCACGTCGCCAAAATCACCGGCGAGCGACTGCCCACACCCACGGAAGACCCCGTAGAGATCCACACCCGCACCCACACCACGTTAGCCGAAATATGGCAATCGATGATGGGAGAGAACCGCTCGCGCAGCCTGCTCGGCCTCACTCTCATGGCCGCACAGGCGTTCTTCTACAACGCCATCTTCTTCACCTACGCGCTTGTGCTCGAAAAGTTCTACAACATACCACCCATCAAAGCCGGCTACTACATCCTTCCCTTCGCCCTCGGCAACGTGCTCGGCCCCGTCCTCATCGGCCATCTCTTTGACACCATCGGCCGCAAAAAGATGATCTCTCTCACTTACGCGCTCAGCGGCATCCTGCTCGCCATCACCGGCTGGCTATTCGCCGCCAATCTGCTCACCGCCATCACCCAAACCATCTGCTGGACCATCATCTTCTTCATCGCCTCCACCGCCGCCAGCTCCGCCTACCTTACCGTCAGCGAAGTCTTCCCACTTGAAGTCCGAGCCATGGCCATCAGCATCTTCTACGCCATCGGCACCCTCATCGGCGGAGCAGGCGCACCCGCCCTCTTCGGCGCGCTCATCGAGAGCAACTCCAGAATCCACCTTGTCTACGGATACATCGCCGCAGCCATCTTCATGGTCATAGCCGCCATAGTCGAACTCACCCTCGGCGTCGCAGCCGAAGGCCAGTCCCTCGAAAAAATCAGTAAGCCACTTTCAGCGAAAGCATGAATACGAGACCCTTGGTACTTCACCCGTGCCAAAAAAATTCCCCCTCCGCAATTTCTCGCGAAGGGGGAACTTGTACTGAAGCAACATCAAGCCCGGCGTAGCCCGGACGATCCGGTTAGAACCTGTTCGCTGAACCGTGGCAGACGCCGATGCCCTTATCGCTGAAAGAAGCCGGACCGGTTGGCTGTGCAGGATCCTTCAACGCCGACTCATAATCCCACGCATAGCCGTTCTCATTCAGGGTCAATCCCATCACGCCCCAGAATTGCCCGGTTCCCGCCTCGAGATTCTCTGCGTTGAAGTTCACGTTGCCGGTGGGATCTTCCAGGTTTGTTTCGTTCGCGCCTGACTTCACAGTGGTATTGACGATTGGATCGAGTGTCTCGCCACCGGTGCCCACGACGAATTCGCGAATGCCCCTCTTTGGATCGGATTTCCCGGAAGGATCAAGCGGGCGATAGCGGCCATAGAGGTGGTCGTGTCCGTTCAGCACCAGGTCGGCTCCATGCTCATACAGCAGTTGCCAAAAGGCCACAGCGGTCGGGCCCTCGGGTACGGCGATGCTGTTAGTGGGGCTGAACACGGGCTGGTGCCAGTAGGCAAGTGTGCAGTTGGAACGATTCTCCTCAAGATCCTTCTTCAACCATTCAAGTTCCGCGGCAAACCACGAGCCTGAGTTCGCGCAGCCGCCCGGCTGCGTCTCGCACTCGATATTGAGCGAGATAAGATGCCACGCGCCCAGATTGTAGGAATACCAGCCATCTCCAACGCCAATGGGGCCACCTGACTCGTTGGTTCCCAGTCCACCCGTCTGCTCAAAGTGCCCCGCCTGTCCATCGGAATACGGCACGGGCTGCGTGAATGTGCCGGCGGTTTCAGGGTTGCCGGATGTGCTGCACGCCATTGAAGTAGGAGAAGTAACCGTAGCCCGCAACGCCTATCGCGCCGTGCTCGGTATAAAACTCATGGTTGCCTGGCGCAGGCCGCGTGATCAGCTTGAAAGCGCCATAGGTCAACTCGTACCCGTTCTCAAAGTCCGAGTACTGCCCCACCTGGTATTGCTCATCTCCAAGCAGCGCCACGCGGTCAGGCTTCATATTCTCGATCTGCTGCGCCGTGGCCGCCTGCGATGCCAACAGGTTCTGAGCCGTGTCACCGACGCAGTTTTCACCCGCCTTTTCACCTGGGAGCTCCGTCTCGCCCGGCTGGCAGGCAACATCGCCCACCACCGCCAGCACTGGCGAAGCCTGCAGCGTGTTGTACGGCCAGGGGTTGTTGTTCGGAATCCAGTTGTTGAAGGACCAGCCCTTCAGGTTCCACCATGGATCGTCATTCGGTCTTTGATTTTGCGCGCTTGCCCCTGTTGCAAATGTCAGTACCGAAGCCGCCGCGCCCATAAGCATTGCCGCCCGGAACCCGCCCTTGATCGTATGCATGCAGTCCTCCAGTTACAAATTTTGGTTAAAAGTTTCCAAACGGGGACTCTATCCCTCAAATGTTTCACGTGTGTGAAAAATTGCTAAGGGAAACATAAGCGGCGAGGAAATGCACTCAACCGGTCAACATCGAAGTCAATCACGCATAGCGAAACAGCGCCATGAACCCAAAATCCATGTGCTGCTGGATATGACAGTGAAAAAGCGTGAGCCCCGGCTGGTCGGCCACCATGTCCACCACAGCGCGCCCAAATGCAGGAACCACCACCGTGTCTTTCTTTATGCCCGCCGTCGGCTTGCCGTTCAGCTCCACAAGCTCAAACAGATGCCGGTGCATGTGCAGAGGGTGAGAATCGTCACTGCGATTACGGAACACCAGCCGGTAACGCCCTCCCTGCCGCAGCATAAACTCCCCATCGTGCGGATACTCCTTGCCGTTAATCAGCCAGTGATTAATCCCACCCGGCCCGCCAGGAATCTTCTCAATGATCATCTCAATCGTCTGATCCGGCTGCGGGTGTGAGGCGTTCGTTCCAAATATGCTGTAGTCCCACCGCGTCTTCTGCGGAGCAATCCACTGCGCGCGCTGCTGCTGATTGGCATATTCCACCACCACGCCCATGCCCGATTGCCGCGCAAGATCGCCGATCTCCCCCAGAATCCACACACCCGGATGATTCATCTCCACAATGGCATCCACGCGCTCCCCCGGCGCAATCTCAATCACGTCCACCGCCTGAGGCGTCGGCACAGCATTGCCGTCCAGCGCAATCACCTGAAACTTATGCCCAGCCAAAGCCACGCGATGAATCTGCGCCGCACTCGCATTCAGCAAATGCATCAAAACCCGCTGCCCCGTCTGCACCCGCAGCGGATCACCCGCCCCAAGCATCTTGTCGTTGATCGAGCAAAGAGGAGCATTCACCTCAAGCCCGTTCTGCCGCATATCCATCTTGTCCGGTCTCTCAGGCTTCGGATCATTGCGATCCGCCGGCATCTCATCCTGATCCATCGTGGAAAGAAAATACTGCCACTCCCGCAGCGCCAGAAAGACCTCCTGATCGTAGTGCCCACGGTCATCGCCGGAGTCGATCATGAAAAAACCGAACTGCCCCGTATAAGAGCCCCGATGCAGATCCAGCATCGCCGTAGTGTGCGAGTGGTACCACCGCGACCCCGCCGGGTTAGCCACGAACTGAAACCTCCGTCGCCCATGCGGCGGCACCGGCGGCGCGCCTTCTTCTTCCACCCCATCCATCTCCGGCGGAACAAGCAGCCCATGCCAGTGCACAAACTCCGGAACATCCGTCTCATTCGTAACGTCAATGGTGACGCTCTTGCCCTCGCGCACCCGCAGCAGCGGACCCGGAACCTTGTTGTTGTATCCAATCGTACTGATCACAACCTGCGGAGCCAGCTCCACCAGCATCGGCGCAATCCGCAGCGTAAAATCCGCTCCCGGCTCAGTGCTCTTAGCCTCCGCCGTCCCAGCCATCCCATGCTGTTGCCGCGCAGCCACCGACTCCCCAAGCGCAGGCCGCACCTTACCTACCCCACTAGCAATCACAGTGGCACACCCAAGCCGTACAAAATCCCTTCGCCTCATGCGATCCTCATCCCCGCTGCAAATAGTTTGGCGCACACCCAATTACGCACACGTAAGGATGCACAAGCCCAGAACGCAGGACAAAGGGCCAAAAGCCGAATGCTTTCCCGTCGTGGACTTCGTTCTACAGAAGTTTCTTTGAATGCTATCAAAGCGATGTAAAGCGCGTTTATCGAGAGTAATTCTTAGCTCGCAATCTAGTGTCCCGTCTCTAGAATAAGTTGAATAATTAATAAGGATTGTTTCATCGGATAGAGTGTGAGGAACTTCGATGGGACGTCCGTTGATTGCCTTGTCTATTACCGCCGAGGACCAGGCT
>NZ_JBEKYX010000019.1:0-52128 GCF_049510455.1 Occallatibacter sp.
TCCGTGGCTTCATCCTGCAACATAACAAAAACCCAAAGCCCTTCGTCTGGCACAAGACCGCAGACCAAATCCTCGATTCCGTCGCCCGATTTTGTACACGGACTTTAGAGACGGGACACTAGGGTGGGGTCGCTCTACAGCAAGAGGAGAAATGCTCTAAGCGTCATGAAAGCATCGGAAGAATCAGTACAATACACGCAAAAATTCTCTTCAAATCGTCCTTGATTTTCGGCGACTGGCCCACGGAATTATGAATGGGGAATTGCATAGCCTGCCGTAACGATATTGGCCTGCACATCCTTCATAGTCGCGTCCGATGGTTTCCCCGCCGTCATGGCGCCCTCAAAGAAAGACCCTATGGATGCATTGCTGTTGTCTCCGCCAATGCCCAGAATAATGGCTCCCTCCTGCTTCATCGGCGAGTATCCTTTCGGCAAAGGAATCAAACCGGTCGAGGTGAGACTGCCTTTCTGTGAGTCGCCCCAGTAGACGGCATATTTGTGTTGACCATCGTTCGCGCCCATGGCTGTTACAAAGGCCAATTTCGCAGGCACTGGAGAAAGAGGATAGATTCCATCCTCCATGTCGAGTCCTGCATGCGGCTTGCAAGGATTGGCCCTGTCACACATGAGACTGATCGCATCCATATGACCCGCGCGATTATCGAGGTTGTTCGTCTCTGCATTCCCAAAGTCAAAACAGCAGCCGCTATTGACGTGCGTCCCTGAACTAACCATGTACACTCCCTCAGGCTGGCCTTTCACGGCAATGCCTGATGTCTTATCGTTCCGGTAGCCCATTCCCGCGGCAATATAAATGCCATAGACTTTGTGGCCGCCCGCGATAATCGGCAATGCGTTTGCGACTGCGGGCAGGTCGTGGCCGCCTGGACCCTTACCCTTTGCGGCACCGCCCGGAGGAGCAACAAAAAGGTCATTGTGCTTCGGTGACTGATCGTAAATTTTAGTAATCGTACAAGCCGTCTTCGCGCAAAAGCTGTCCTGCTGACCCGCATCCGCATATCCATCTGGAAGCACTCGAACATCCCTGTTAGTTTTGTCGGATTCACGCGTCACCTGGTACAGGGGCCCCGAATAGGACACATACAACGTTCGAACCGTGCTGAATGCGGCGACGCAAGGTGTATTGGCTGCTCGATAGATTTCACACGGCAGATTCCTTGATCGCGTCGAGAGAGCGTATGACGCCGATGGCTTCTTCAGCGCGGGTGCCCCTGCTGTCTGCGATTGGGCAGTGAATAGGAAAACAGACCCCAATATCCCCAGGGCCAAAGTACGTTGACTCCATGACATGAATATCAAGCCTCCGAGAGCAAAATTAAATCGGCGCAATTTTATATCCCAACGCAGGTTCCATGCCTTCATCCGTCCACCTGTGCTTTTACTTTGGGTCCGTTTTATCTTTTGTGGAATCGGGTTGCGCACCCGCGCCTTGTCCTTCCGCCTTGGCTCCATCGTTCTTAGCCTGCTCACTCTGTGGCTTAGCCTGCTCACTCTGTGGCGGGGCGTTGCCCTTCGGCTCATCGCGCTTCGTTGAGGCATCATCCTTGCCCTGATCGGGCTGCGCGGAAGCGTTCTCCTTTGGCGGATCGGACCTCGGTGCGGCGCTGTCGCCGCCATCGCTCATGGGAGCCTTTTCTTCCTTCTTTCGACTCTCTTTTCCCTGCTCCTCGCGCTTCTTATCTTCGGCAGCTTTTTCCTCTATTGCCTTCTCTCCCTCGATAAGGTGCTCCAGCCTGACGCGCGCGACACGCCACCTCACGCTGCTCGCCTTGCCCGCCTGCTTTAGATAGGCGGCGAATTGCTCCTCTGTCACTATGCCCTGATCTTTCAAAAATTGAAGAAGGGCAGCCTGACTGGCCTCAATATCCTCCAGAGACGACCCCAGCGCATCCACCAGCTCCTTAGCTAGCTCAACATTCATATTCCGCACCTCAGCCGGTTGGATGCCGGTAACCGGCAAATTGCCCGTTCGATAATCGACCGAAGGGCGGGAATGGAAAGACCCGAACCCTGCGTCCGGCTTTTTTTGCCTCCGCTTTTTCTTGTCAAGGGGTCAAACGAAAAATATTTTGTAACTCACTGATCCCAAAGGCCAAAAAACTTCGCGCACTTTGCACATAATTTCCACCGGATATGCCATACTCAAAATAAGCAAAGAAAAAATACGGCCCGAATCCACTACGGATTCGGGCCGTCGTCATTTTGGGAGAGACCCTCCCTCTTTTTTCATTGCCACAGTAAACAGTGTTGTCGAGGATATCTATGGCTCTCAAGCTTCTTATCTATAACGCTTGTCCCTCGAAACTGAGCAGCGAAGCTGCACAGTTTCGGAATGAAGATCGCATAAAGATTCCTGTAAGAAGTGTGCGAACTGTCGCAAACCACACAACCCAAATCACTTCGAAATCGAGCTTGCACAGGATAACTCAGACAACCGCCGCAATCGAACACCGCAGCTAAGCTCGCATCAGATCTCAAATATCTCGCGATCCTCACCCTCAGCCGGCGCTTCCGAACGCTCTCCGGCAGACCGTTGCTCGCCCACAATCTGCACAAGCTCAGCAAGTGCCGCAGGCGTCTGCGCTTCGAAGATACCTTTCAGCGAAAGCGTAACGCCCAGACGCTCCCGAATACGCGAGATCATCATCGTCGCCATGAGCGAATGCCCGCCCAGATTGAAGAAATTATCCGACGGATCAATGGAATCCGTGCCAAGCAAATCCTTCCAGATCTCAAGAATGACACTCAACTCACTGGATCCATCAACAGCAAGCTTGGCAACTCAACAGGACCAGGAGTAGTCGAATTGACGGACGCATCAAGATCGCATGTGCTGACAAGCATGTGCGCCCCGCGCCATTGTCCCAGCACCCGGTGGATAACCTCGATACCTTCAGCATTCGTCATGGCACGACGCATTCCCTGCTCGTGGAAAGATTCCATTCCTTCCGGAACCACGAGGTCAGCCATCATTCCCACTTCTCGCCAGGCATCAAATCCAATGGCGAACGCAGGAATTTTCAAGGTTCCACGGCAGTACTCGGCAAAGCTGTTTTGAAAAGCATTTGCAGAAGCATAAGCACTCTGCGAAGCAAGCGGAAAGCTGGCGCTGATGGAAGAACAGAACAGGAGGAAATCAATACTGCTGCCGCGTAGTAACTCAGCAAGCACACGCGAGCCTTCCACCTTCGGCTTGCGAATCTCACGGGCCTCTTCAAGAATCACCCCATGGATCGGTCCGAACTGACGTTGTGTCCTCTCTATGACGGCCGTCATCGCATCGCGATCGGCAACATCCGCAGCCATAAACAACACTTCTCCACCAGCGCCTTCGAGTTCCTGCATTCTGCGAATACGCCGTGACGTTGTGTGATCTTCTCCATGTGCGGCGACCCAGGACTCCCACTCATTCCGGTTCGGAAGAATGGTGCGCCCCACAACAACCACACGGGCACCGTGATCCTGCAGCAGATATTTAGCTACAACATAGCCAATGCCTCCCACGCCACCCGTAATCAGGTAAACACCTCCGTTACGGAACGGCGACTTAGCATCTGCCTTCAGAGCTGCCGGTGTCCATATCTTCTGCCATCGCTGCCCGCGCCGATACGCGATCGTGAGGCCCGCACCGGACGTAGCCAGTTCCTCCAGCAGAATCTGAACTAGCAGCTCAACATTGCCCTCCGGCGGTTCGACATCAATGCAGCGACATTCCGCACCAGCCAGGTTGGCCCGAATGGCACGTGCCAGGCCGAGTAGTTCGCCATCGTCCCGATTCGTGACGGCCTCTCCATTCACACTTTCCAGCGAGTTCGTAATGAACTCAAACCTTCGTATATAGCGCCGACGCGGACCGGACATCTGCAGAAGCTGAAGCATGAAATCGTAGCGAGAAACCTCGTCGCCTTCGCTCCCGAAACCGGGAAGAAAAAGAAGTCCATCCGGCCGTAATCCGGCAGCGTCTATCTGTTCCCACAACAACTTCAGATCGGTCGGACTGGACGGATTCACACTGACGTTTCCGTCCTGCCAGACAAACCGTTCACCCGCTTTCACACAAATGACCTTTGATCCCTGTGCGCGAAGAGCCGAAACCAATGCGTTGCTAAGCGGATCTTCCCCGTCCAGCGCCAGCCAGCACTCAGAAACTTTGCTCCATGCCCGCAAGACATTGCCAGCCGGTGGCGTGCCTTGCCAGCAGGAAGCATAAAACCACTTCGAAATGTCGTCATGCCTCGCCGGAGAATGGCTATCGGAATTTGGCAAGGGAGATGGAAACGACTGTGCCGTCGAAACCACAGTCTTGTTAACAGCCGATGCGCGATCAATCCAATAGCGCTGCCGTTCAAATGGATATGTCGGAAGAGGGACGCGGCGTCCCGTTGGTTTGGGACTAAGTCGTTCCCATTGGATAGAAACGCCACATTCCCACGCAGTGGCCACAGCCTGATGGAAAACCACGGTATCAGCTACTCTACGATTTTCTGCGCCAAGAGCAGCAACCATGACACTGGTCGATAACTGCTGTCGCGCTATCCCGATCAGAGCTTCGCCTGGTCCTGCCTCGACCAGCAGCCTGCGCCGCTCAGCCAAGGTAGTCAGACAACGAGTAAATCGCACTGGCGAAATAATCTGATTTGCCCAGTATTGTGGATCCTGCGCCTCCGCTGGTCCGATCCATGTGCCGCTCACATTGGATATCCAGGGAATACTCGGCGCATGGCGGGCGGTAGAGGCTACGATTCCCCGGAATGTCTTTGCTGGCTCGGCCATGAGTGGCGTATGGAATGCATTTTTTGAAGCAAGGCGAATCGTTGCCACTCTATCAGCAGCCAACCTGCGTTCAAGCTGTTCCACTGCGTTCACAAGTCCCGATGCTACTGACATCTTCAGACCGTTTTCCGCAGCGAGCCAAAGACCATGATCAAGATAACGAGCCAGTTCCTCTGGAGGCAGCATCACAGCCAGCATGATTCCTGGCGGAGTCTGCGCCATGAGTCGGCCGCGTTCGACAGCAAGTCGAAGACCGTCCTCAAACGAGAACACACCTGCAACACAAGCAGCAGTGAGTTCACCAATGCTATGCCCAAGTAAACCCGCAGGTTCCATGCCCAGCGAGCGCAACCGCTCCGCCAGAGCGTATTCCACAAGCATCAACATCGGCTGTGCAATCTGCGTATCACGTATACGAGTGGATGATTCTGGCGTCTTCTCCACGCCTAAAAGGAGTGACCGCACATCCAGCTCTGCATATTCCTTCAATAAGTCGCACCCTGCGTCGATAGTCCGCCGAAAGACGCTGTCTTCGCGATACAAGCCTTCGACCATGCCTGGAAATTGCTGTCCTTGTCCCGGAAATAGGAAGATGACATCGCGGTCCAAAAAGGTTCCTGGCTGAAGTTTTCCAGCAGGCTTGATCAAAAGCTTTGCAGCTTCTCTACAGCTATCTGCAACCACCGCTCGTCTGAACTCGAAAGATCGGCGGCCCAATTGCAGCGTTGTGGCGACATCAGAACTGGAAGAAGAATCCATTACTGCCAGCCGTTGAGCTAACTGCCCGCACGCAGTGTTCATTGCAGAGGCGCTTTTAGCCGAGACGGGAAAGATATGCGGTCTTAACGGTTCAGCATTGCTGCTTACAGCCGCAGGCGCTCCACTCAAGACAACGTGTACATTGGTCCCTCCGATCCCGAAGGAACTGACTCCTGCCCAACGCTCTGTATCGTCGGCCCAATTCACAGAGGAAGAACTGATTACAAACGGCGTCTTCTCGATCCCGAGCACAGGATTGGGAAGCTCGAATCCGGGAGTAGGAGGAACGATGCCGGTTTCCACTACAAGTGCAGCCTTGATTAAACCAGCAATGCCCGCCGCCGCATCGGCATGCCCCATATTCGCCTTCACAGCGCCAAGTACAAGAGGGCGCGGACGCTTGCGCTCTGCAGCAGCGAAGACCTGCGCAAGAGCGGAGAACTCAATTGCATCTCCAAGTTCAGTGGCCGTGCCATGCGTTTCCACATATCCCACGCGCGCGTCATCAACACCCGCCGCGGCTTGTGCTGCTCGTATGACCTCTATCTGCCCGTCGATGCTGGGGGCCGTGTAGCCCACCTTGCCCGCTCCATCGTTATTCCAAGCGGAACCTCGAATAACCGCAACAACGGAATCTCCATCAGCAATCGCCTCTGACAGTCGCTTTAAAACAACAATACCGGCACCGCGTCCCGGTACAGTTCCTTCCGCATTCGCGTCAAAAGGGCGACAGTACCCGTCTGGCGAAAGAATCATGCCCGGAATATAGGAATAACCAATTCCCTGCGGAAAAGAGATCGAGACTCCGCCGGCGAGCGCCATCGAACACTCGCGGCTTAAAAGGCTGCGGCAGGCAAGATGCACAGCGGCAAGCGATGTGGAGCAGGCAGTCTGCACCGTAACAGCGGGCCCGCGCAGATTAAGCTTGTACGCAACGCGTGTAGCAAGATAGTCCTTATCGCTGGCCAGCATCATCTGGTACTCGCCCACACTCGCCAGCACTCCGGGGTCTCGGAGTAATTGAAGAACGTAGGTGTTCATTCCGACGCCCGCAAAGACACCAACGCGCTCACCTTCGCCGGTACGGCCTGCACTCTCCAAAGCTTCCCAGGCACACTCGAGGAATATCCTCTGCTGTGGATCGAGGATTTCTGCTTCACGACGACTGAGACCGAAGAAGCCAGCATCGAACTGATCTGCATCCTCGATGACATTGCCACGCCGAACATAGTTCGCATCTTTGAGCATGGATGAATCAACGCCTGCTCGACGAAGTTCATCCTCGCTGAAATTTTCGATCAGTGAGTCACCGGCAACCAGATGCTGCCAGAATTCCTGCACATTATGTGACTGCGGAAAGCGCGCGCTCATGCCAATGATGGCAATACCATCGGGCCACTGTTCCGGACTCGATACGGATTCTGGAAATGTGGCTGATGTCAGCAGATTGACTTCATTTGATGAACTCATCAGACATTAGCTCCCACAGGCAACGAGGCTTCGGCACTTCTGCGATCCAAATGCGATGCGAGTGCCTCAATTGTGGGGTAACGAAACAAATCCACAACAGCAATGTTGGCGCTGAATTCACGTTTCAGTTGTGCGTGGAGTTGGACGAGCAGAAGCGAATGCCCGCCAAGATCAAAGAAATTCTCTCGGATGCCTGGCTTCTCGACATGCAGAAGGTCAGACCAAAGCTCGCTCAGTCTCTGTTCGGTGCGGTTTCGGGCTGGAATGGAATCGACGCTCTGATCAGGCAATGTCCCTCGAAGAGCAGGCAGGCGTTTACGGTCAATCTTGCCGTTCGGTGTCAAAGGCATTTCTTGAAGCGGCACAATCATGGAAGGAACCATGTAGTCAGGCAGGATTGGATGCAGCCAGGATCGAAGCTGATCTCCATCGTCCGAGCCTTCGAAACGAACATATGCAACCAGCCGCTGTTCAATACCCTCGCCATCCAGCACAATCACGGCCTGCCGAACAGCCGGATGCCGCTCCATTGCAATCTCGATCTCACCAGGCTCGATTCTATGACCGCGCAACTTGATTTGATGGTCCGTTCGCCCTAATAACTGGATCTGGCCGTCGCGTCGATAGCGCGCAAGATCGCCAGTTCGATACATTCTGCGAGCACCAGTCGTATCGAAAGGATCAGGCAAAAAGCGGCTCGCTGTGAGTTCCGGGCGTCGCCAGTATCCCCGCGCTACTCCGTCACCGCCTATGTGCAACTCTCCGGCAACACCCGGCGGGACCGGTTCAAGACTGTCATCCAAGATGTACATTTGGGTATTTGCAATTGGGCATCCTATCAAAATTTGGGCCTCACCGCTTCGAACACGATGAACCGATGACCAGATCGTCGTTTCGGTAGGACCATACAGATTCCAAAGCTCACTGCCGCGTGCCAGCAAGCTCTCGGCCAGGTTCAACGACAGCGCTTCACCGCCGCACCACATGCGCAGCATCGGTTCGCCCGTCCATCCGGATTCAACGAGCATGCGCCATGTAGACGGAGTCGCCTGCATAACCGTGGCGCCCACCGAGCAAAGCAGTTCGGCGAGCAGTTCAGGATCAACTGTCTGCTCCCGCGTTGCTAATACTAATTTCGCACCGCACATCAGGGGGCCGAATATCTCCAGTCCCGCAATGTCGAACGAAATCGTAGTGATCGCCACCAGCGTATCTTCTTTCCTCAAGCCAGGCTCTTTCAGCATGGATCGCAAGAGATTGACAACGGCTCCGTGCTGAATCTCAGTTCCTTTCGGATTTCCGGTTGATCCGGAAGTGTAGATCAGATACGCAAGGTCCGAGCTGCACACATCATCAGGAGGCTGCTCATTGCTTTCCCTACCCACTTCTTCAATCGGCAGAATCACGGCAGCTGTAGGCGGCAAGGCATCGCTCAGTTCGCGCTCCGTCAGTATGAGAGGAACCTGCGAATCCGAGAGCATGAACTCAATTCTGTAAGAGGGCAGCGCCGGATCGAGAGGAAGGTAAGCCGCCCCCGACTTGATAATGCCCAGCAGACCCACCACCATATCAGGACTGCGCTGCATATAGATCCCAACAATCGTTCCGCGTCCAATGCCACCTGAGCGCAGATGCACGGCGACCCTGTCGGATTCAACATCGAGATCCCGATATGTGAACGACCGATCACCCATCTCAACAGCTATTGCTTCCGGACTGCTGCGAGCCTGCGCCCGGAACCATGACGGCACAGTGGAATAAACAGGCGCAGGCATCGCAGTGCGATTCCAATCATGGATAAGCTGAGACCGTTCTGCCTCATCGAGCAGATGCAGGTTGCCTATCTGCTCCTCCGCGTTATCACAAACCATCTCAAGAATGCGAATGTAATGCCGCAGCATTCGCCGAATAGTTGTCTCTTCATAAATGTCAGTGTTGAATTCGAAACTGCAGCGAAAATGCCCTTCATACGGATAAATATCCACTGCAAGGTCGTAGCGGGCATGAAACCTCTCAAGCTCCAGTGGCGTCATGACCAGCTCATCGAATTGCAGGCGCGGCATTGTCGTGTTCTGTAACGTAAAAAGGACCTGAAATAGGGGGCTTCGATCCAGGTTGCGCTCCGGCTGCAGTATCTCCACCAGTTGATCAAATGGAGTGCTCTGATGTTCAAACGCTTCAAGCGCCACATTGCGCACGTGGTGCAGCAATTCTGAAAAGCTGAGATTACCTGCCAGGCCCAGACGTAGAACCAGATTGTTCACAAAAAAACCAATCAGGCCTTCGAAACTGCTCTTCATACGCCCGGCAGTCGGTGTGCCAATCAGAATATCTGTTTGGCGCGTGTAGCGCTGCAACATCACACCGAAGGCGGCCAGCAGAACCATAAAGAATGTGGCGTTGTGTTCTCGCGCCATTTTTTGCAGCTTTTCTTCAATGCCTGCATCAATGTCAACTAAAATCCGCTGGCCATGAAAAGTCTGCACAGGCGTCCTGATGCGATCAGAGGGCAATTCCAGTAGAGGCAGTTCACCGCCGAGTTGATCCCGCCAATATGCTAGATCGTTACCGGATGAAAGCTTTTCCTGCTCCGACTCCCATTGAACAAAATCACGGAATTGAATTGGCAATGGAGCCAGAGGACAGGGCAGCTTCCTGACGCTTGCTTCGTAAATGCAGCCAAGCTCCTGCGCCAATACACCTATAGACCAGCCATCAGAGATGATATGGTGCATTCCCAGCAGAACCAGATGTTCAGCGTGAGTCTTGCGGTACAGCGATACACGGAATAGCTGCCCCTGATCGAGCCGATAGGGGCGTTGAGATTCAGCGGAAAACAACTGCTTCAACTGCTCTTCATGCGCTTCTGAAGCAAGAGAGGCAAGATCAATGAAGTCAATGGATAATCTTTGCGTATCGTCGACAACTACATAGGGCAAACCATTCCGCTGCAAAAACCGTGAGCGCAGCGACTCATGCCTGCTGAAGATCGTCTGTAATGCCTCTTCAAAAGCAGTGCAATTAAGTGGACCATCAAGGCGAAGGGCTATTGCGATGTTATAGACCGGATTATCGGGGTCCATCTGATCAAGAAACCATAACCGCCGTTGCGCACGCGATAGCCCATGCTCTTTGCTATTGACTGGATCTTTTACTCTCGTGTTCTTGGATGGTGCCTTCGCCGGTACTCCGCCCGCAGCCTGAACGCGAGCCGCCAGCCCTTCCACTGTGGGGTTCTGAAAAATATCTGCTACAGACAGGGTCACCCCGAAAGCGGCTGTGATGCGCGACAGAAGCTGCATCGCAAGCAGAGAATGTCCGCCCAAAGAGAAAAAATCATCCTCAACCGTCGCCGCATTGGCGTGGAGCAAGTCCTTGAAATCGCCAAGAAGTTTCTTCTCTATTTCACCCGACGGCAGGCGAACCTCGCGTCCTTCCATCTTTGACTCAAGAGGAAGCGCGTCAAGCGCCGCATAGTCGATCTTGCCATTTGGAGTATGCGGAATCTCCTCGATGAATAAAAACGTTGAAGGAATCTGATGGCGAGGTAAAACCCGGCGAAGTTGAAGTTGCAAATCACCCGAAGACAAAACAGATTCGGATTGACTGATAACGTAGGCAACCAACTGCTTACTATCATCTGCTGCTATACGCGTCGAAACCACTGCGGCTCTGACGCGATCAATCGAGAGTAGCGCTTCTTCCACTTCTGCAGGCTCAACACGGTAACCTTGCACCTTTACCTGCTTGTCCGTTCGTCCCAGAAACTCCAACATACCGTCCGACCGATAGCGCGCCAGATCGCCGGTACGATACGCCCGTAGAGTTCCCACCTCATCAAAATTCAGCGTCACAAAAGGTGATTCTATTTCTTTGGGCGCATTTAAATAGCCGAGCGCAAGGCCGTCACCGGCTGTATATAACTCACCGGTCGCACCAACAGGAACGGGTTTTCGATTTGCATCCAGTAGAAAAACACGAGTGTTGCAAATTGGACGCCCGATCGGGATGGCACTTCCATCCAGCGAATCAAGTTTCACTTTACAAGTCGTCGTGAACGTCCCGTTCTCCGTCGGCCCATAACCATTCACTAGATGAATATCAGGCGACTTATAAAGCAACTGGGCTGCGTGAGTGGGCGAGAGAACATCTCCGCCAACAATAACCTGATTTAAAGAAGCAATCGCGTCTGGATGATAGGCGGCGAAATGATGAAAAAAAGCCGTTGTGATAAACAACGTTGTCACGCCGTGATCACGAATCGCTCGACTGATTTCCTCAACACTGGGCCGCTCCGAGTCAATAAGCACAAGTCGCGCCCCATTCAACAGTGCTCCCCAAATCTCTGCAGTTGAAGCATCAAAAGACAGCGTACAAGCTTGCAGAAAGACTTCATCGGACGCAAACCGCGCGTAGTCTGTTCCTCGCACCAGCCGCATGATACTCCGATGCGGAACCACAACCCCTTTCGGCCTCCCCGTAGATCCGGAAGTGAACAGCAGACATGCCGGATCATCGGAATGGATAGCCGGGCCGACAAACTCGGCGTAAGGTTTTGCGGAAATCTCTTCAAGCAAAGCGGTAGACACGGCCTCGGGTAAAATCAATCGTTCTCGAAAAGCAGCGGTGGTCAGAAGAACTGTTGTCCCCGCATCTTGCATCATCTTTCTGAGCCGTTCGGGTGGATCACTGGGTGCGACCGGAAAGTACGCGCACCCAGCTTTAAGTATGCCGAGGAAGGCAGCAATGCCGAGCGGACTTCCAGGCGCACACACCGCCACAAAGGATCCAGCATTGAGACCGTACTCTGAAAGCCATGCGCCGATCGCATTCGCCTTCTGATTCAGTTCCTCGTAGCTGAATTCGCCGTCGGCAAACGTCAAAGCTGTCGCGTTTCCCTGTGTCCGCACGAACTCTTCGAAAACAGAATGTACGGGCGAAGACGGATACGGATGCGCTGTAGCATTCAGATCGACAAGTAACCTGCGGCTTTCCACTTCCGTCACAAGCTGCACATCGTCAATGTGCTGCCTGGGATCGTCCAACAACTGTCGCAGCAGATTCAAGTATTGTGACTGAAGGCCATGAATAAACTCTTTATCGAAAAGATCTGTGCAATACTCCAGATCGAGGCGGTACGCACCGCCCTCTGGCCATACTGCGATCGAGAGGTCCATTGGAGAAATACCAATGTCGAGTGGCTTCGCATCAATTCGAAGGCCCTCTAGCTGGATAGGCTCCAATGGGACATTCTGCATGATGAAGGCAATCTGAAACAGAGGATTTCGACTCAATTCCCTGGCCGGTTGCAGCCTTTCCATCAACACGCTGAATGGAAGCTCCTCATGAGCATAAGACTCATGCGCAACGCGCCGAACCTGCCGCAGCAGGTCCTGAAATCGCGGATTACCGCTCATGTCACAACGGAGGACCAGATTGTCGACAAAAAATCCAACGACCGAAGAAAACTCCCCTCGCGATCGATTGGAATTCGCAGTTCCTACCAACAGGTCCGTCTGTCGCGTGTAGCGGTAGAGCAACACTTCAAAGACAGCGAGCAGAAACATGAATGGAGTAACATCTCTTTCGCGACAAAGCTTTTCAACTGAATCACGCAAATCCGCATCGATCGTCAGAGAGGAATGCTGCCCGCGAAAACTAGGCACAGCAGGTCTGCGTCGGCCGGAAAGTTGAGAAAGCGGCAAAGGCCCTCTGAGGCGGTCAACCCAATATTCAAGATGGGTCTCAGAATTTTGCTGTGTCGCGTCACTCTCCAGCCGTACAAAATCTCGAAATCGCGAGATGAGAGGCGGAAGCGATGGCTCTTTGCCTGAGCGCAGGTAGGAATAAATCGTTCCAAGCTCGCGGGCGAGAATGCCAAGCGACCAACCATCGGAAATGATGTGGTGCATTACCAGCGTCAGTAGATGTTGATCAGAAGCAGTGCGATATAGAGTTGCGCGAAAGAGCGGTGCGCTCTCCAGCATGAACGGCGCCCGAGCCCCTTCAACTGCGCGCCGATTTGCTTCGTTTTGAGCGTACTTGCGCTCCAGATCGGAAAGATCAACGAAATCAGGATTCCAGGTATTGCCATTTACAACTCGCGCGAATGGCTTGCCATCGCTCTCATGGAAAGCCGTTCGAAGAGATTCATGCCGATTTACCAAAACGCGAAGACTATCCTCGAGAGCGCCCCGCTGCAGTTCACCGGTCATCTGAATGCCCACCGCCATGTGGTAAACCGGGTTCTGCGGGTCCATTCTTTGAATAAACCAGAGCCTGCGCTGTGAACTCGACAGTGGAAATTCGGTTGCGTCTCCGTCGAGCTCATGATAGTTGCTTTCAGTCGAAGCCTTTAGCAGATTGAGAATCTCTTCTTTCCGCGCAGCTAGCTCATTGCGAACTTCCGGAGTGATCACCCCCTTGGGCGCATTGCATTTGAGACGGTCTCCCTCCATCGAGAGGACCACCCCGCGCGAGCGCAAATCGGAAAGCATCTGGATCAGCGAACTCATAGCGCTATGTCCTCATAATCGGCAGATTGATCTGGCAAACGTACCTCGCCGGGGTTTGCCCCCACCATCGCATTCAGATAGGTGGCAGCCCGTTGAATCGTGGGATATTCAAACATGAAGTTGGCGGGCAGCGTAGCTCCAGAGGAATGCTGAACACGGTGTTTCAGCTCCAGCGCCATCAATGAATCCATCCCCATTTCTGCGAACGGCTTGTCTTCATTCAGCTCAGTGGCTGCATCCATCTCCAAAACCTTTGCAACTTCGTTGCGCAGAAAGTTGCGGATGATTCTCAGCCGCTCTTCGTCAGATGCATTCGCGAGTAAGAATCGCAGGTCCTCAAGGTGTAGAGCGACGTCCGCCGCCCTGGCCGAAATCGCTGGCGTCTCTTCGCGATCCAAACTCCGTTCATTGAACCAGTAGTGTTTCCGCTCAAATGGATACAGAGGCAGCTCCGCCCTGCGCAATTCCTTACCCGCTCCGATCCGCTTCAACTTCACACCACTGTTACGAACAAAACCTTCCGCAATAACATCTGGAGTCAACTCATCCGTGTGCCCCTGGCCTTCGCGGCGCGCAGGTTTTGCACATCCTCGATAAACACCGCCCGCCGCCTTCCCATTCAGCCAGTCCGACAACTTCTCCGCAGCCTCTTCTCGGCTGCCTGCAACCACAGCTAGCCGTTCCGCCAGCGCCGCGCGTCCCGTGCAAGCAGTCTGGCAAATCTCGCGCCAGATCCACTTGGTGTCTCTCAAATATGTCGAATATTTTCCAGCTAGCCGCCGCAGTGAATCTTCAGTCCGCGCCGAAATCATTAAAGCGTCGGCGCCATCAGGCATCTCACTTTGCCTTTCGTCACGCGCCCACCCTTCCACCACCAGGTGTGCATTGGTGCCGCTAAATCCGAATGAGCTCACTCCGCCGATGCGACGGCCAGCAATAGGCATCCAGGCGGTTGTCTTCGACGGTAATTCAAGAGAAAGTTCATCCCACCGAATGTACTCGCTCAAGCAGTTTCTCTGTAGTTGCCCTGAAATCTCTCCATTAATCAGGCTCAATACCAGCTTGATGAGTCCAGCCACTCCTGCAGCCGCTTCCAGATGCCCGATATTTGCCTTCACAGAACCTACAGCGAGCTTTTCTGATCTCCCAGCAAACACGGCCCCCAGCGCTTCACTTTCCACCGGGTCGCCCAGTTTCGTACCTGTGCCGTGCGCCTCAACATATCTCACTTCCGACGGCGCAACACCGGCACGCCGGTGCGCCTCACGAAGCAGCGCTTGTTGAGCCAAACCATTCGGCGCCGTCAAGCCGCTCGAAGGTCCATCCTGATTGACCGCAGACCCTAAAATGACCGCCAGGATTCGATCACCGGCTGCTTCGGCATCCTTCAGTCGCTTCAATACAATAATGCCGCAACCCTCGCCGCGCACAAATCCGTCTGCCGAACTAAGAAATGGAGTACAGGTTCCGCTTGCTGACAGCATGCCTGCTTGAGCAAATGCGACAGACGCTTCTGGAGCAAGGATCAGGTTCACGCCTCCGGCCAAAGCCATCGAGCACTCCTGCCGCCGCAACGCCTCGCATGCCAGATGCACCGCAACCAGTGACGATGAACACGCGGTATCCACTGAAATCGCCGGGCCATGCAGCCCCAGAGTGTAAGCAATCCGGCCAGCGGCAACACTCGACGCTACTCCAGCAGCAAAATGCGGATGAAGCTTTTTGAGATCACCGCTTCTTATCTGCAACTGCGCATAGTCATGCGAAGTAATCCCGATGTAAACTCCCGCTCTCGTCTGATAAAGCGAGACGGGATCAATACCGGCGTGCTCCAGCGCTTCCCAACTAACCTCCAGCAAAAGCCTTTGCTGCGGATCCATCGCGCCCGCTTCGCGCGGAGAGATTCCGAAGTGTTGCGGATCAAAGAGATCAACCTGCCTCAGCAGCGCCGCGCAGTGCGCGGAATCCGGCAACTGCACTTCGCTATCCGTAGTGCGTAATCGATCTTGCACTCCATTTGAGATCGCGCAATGTCCATCGCGCAGCAAACGCCAATATGAATCGGGCCCATCTTCAGCGCCAGGAAAACGGCAGCCAATCCCGACAATGGCGATCGGACCCGACTGCTCAGCTTCCAGCTCGCGAATGCGCGCCTCCGCCTCCTGCAGTTTCAGAAATGCCAGCTTCAACGGAGAGAGCGGCTCCTTTGCTTGTTCCGGATAGTTCATCGTTCCGCCAATCGCTCCCTCAGCAGTTCTTCCACCTCGGCATCTGTCATGCCCTGCAGAGCCTCGGCACTTACCATCTTCGGGTTTGCAGCAGCAACATTTTCCAGCCCTTGTGCCGGAGATGCGGTCACCATCGTTGGCGACATGAGGTTTCTTAACCAATTTGTCAGTTCCCCTACAGTGCCGGTATCGAAAGCAACTGTGGCCGAAATCTTTCCTTCCAGGCCCAGAGCCTTGCCCAGTTCGTTGCGAAGCTCCAGCGCGATTAAAGAATCCATCCCCAGATCTCCCAGTCGATCCCGATCACTGAGTTCCTCCGGTGAAATCGCCAGTCGGCATACCCGGCAGATCACCTGACGCACAACGCCGCCAATCAGCTCTGAACTTGGAGCTTCCGCACGCTCAGCAGGCATTGTGATCAAATTCTCTCTCGCCATTTGCGGTTGCCCGCTGGCATCCTTTCTTGTTCCACCGCTCTCAGACTCAACATGAGAACCGTCATGCGAATATCCGAAATCGCGTTGCGCCAGCACCACATGCTGACCTACAAAACGCGCCGGTGAGTCCTTCGCCGGAAGGCTTGTCACTTGTTCGAATCCTCTGTCCATCAGAACATCGCGCCATTTGCTCTCAGAGAGCAGCGGGTGTTCAGCGCGCTCTGAATCTTCGAAATGCTGCCATCCTTCGATCAACCCAATCGACATGTCAAAGCATGTTTGGTGAACCGTAGTCTCAATCAAAACAAGAATGCCGCCGGGAGCGAGCATTCGTCTAATTCGGCCCAGAGACAGAGAAAGATTGCGGCACGTATGAAGGGCATTGGCCGCCACCACGACATCAAAATATTCGACCGGTAGATCCTGTTCCTCGGGCTCGCGGTCGAGATTGAAAAGACCATGACGAATAAATGGAAACTGCCCGAAATTTTGTCGCGAACGACGCAGGAACAGCTCAGAGACATCGGTAAACCAATATTCGGTCTCGTTCGGTGGCAACAGAGGCGCCACGGCGGACGTTGTACCTCCCGTCCCGCCTCCTATCTCCAGGACGCGTACATTGCGCTTCCTTCCCCACCCCTGAACCGCGGCCCGAATACCATTCGCCACAATAGCGTTGTTGTATCGTGCCTCAAGGGATTGCCGATAGAGCGCCTCCGCCAGATCGAACGACCCCGCCGGAAAAAGTGTTTCCAAAGGGCTGATTGTTCCGGTCAGCACATCTCCTAGAAGCGCCCCACAACGCTTGAAATAGGCCAGCAGGCCCGGCTCTGTCTCTAATGCTTTCTCCACATCGCGCCAGAGATCATCCAGCGCAATAGAGCCCAAACTTCCTACTGCACTGTATCGCTCATTGGATTCGACAAGTACTCCCGCGGCAGCCAGGCCCTTCAGCCATCGTTCAACCAGCCTGTGATAGAGCGGCTGAAAGCCGCAGTTCCGCATCACATCACTCACTGTAGCCGCCGCTCCGTCAGAAAAAGCACCGGCGTCCAAAAGAACATTGCGCGCATATGCCATAGTCAGCCGCCCAAGAGCCGCCCAACGCTCGGGATAACTTTCCGGTTTCCATCCAAGAGGCCCCTGCCAGCTCTGTCGCGTAGCCTCTGCACAAACCTCTTGCCAAACTCGCTCGCGTTCGCGCCTCCATTGAATCTCTGGAGCCTCTCCAAACCAGAACCGTTGCCTCTGAAAGGAATAAAGCGGCAATGCAGTACGTCTTGCACTCGCCGATTGAACCGGCAACTCCTCGCCCGTCAAAAACTTCACTGCCAACCGCTCCAGCGCATCATCAGAGGTCGTGCCTTCCATCGCGCTTCCGCTTCCGATCGTCACTCCGTAAGCCACATCTCCCGCAAGCCACGTCTCCATGGAATCGGCTGCGGCCAATGCCTTGGAAGCTCTCACGGCCAATCGCTGTGTCAGCCTGGCACGCGTATGCAACGCGCTCTTGCAAATATCATCAAAACTCTCGTCCGTCTTTCGCAGAAACTCGACATAGCTGGCGCCCAGCGACCGCAACGCCTGCGGACTCGCTGCAGAGATGCAAAGCAGCGCCTCTTGAGATGAGCGCATTGCGACAGCCGGGACTTCATCCATCGCGTCCTCGACAGAACTTACAATCACATGTGCATTCGTTCCACTAAATCCAAATGAACTGACGCCAGCAAAATGAACGCCCTCTTCTTCCGGCCAGCGCGTCAAGGTATGAGGGACTTCAATCGGCCAACGCGTCCAGTCAATGCGCGAATTCGGCGAAGAACAGTGAAGATGCGGCGCAATGCAATGGTCTGCCTGCAACATGAGAACGACCTTGATCAGGCCAGTCAGACCCGATACCCCTTCGCCATGCCCCAGATTAGTCTTCACCGATCCAATGCGAAGCGGATTCAGTGCGCCACGCTTCTCGCCGTAGATCGCCCCTATCGAGAGAAACTCCATCGGATCGCCAAGCGGCGTGCCCGTTCCATGTGCTTCAACATAACTCACTGCAGTGGCTTCGACTCCAGCATTCTCCAATGCCGATCGCATCACCTTCTGCTGCGCCCGAACATTCGGCGCAGTGAGCCTCGCGCTGCGTCCATCCTGATTCACCGCCGTTCCACGGATTACCGCCAGCACCGGGTCGCCATCGCGCCGCGCATCACTCAGCCGCTTCAACACAACAACACAGCAACCTTCGCTGCGCACATAGCCATCGGCGGCATTATCAAATGTACTGCACCGTCCGCTACGCGATAGCATGCCGCTCCGCGCGAAACAGACGTGCAAATCCGGAGAGAGAATCAGATTTGCGCCACCAGCAATCGCAAGGTTTGTCTCTCCCATGCGGAGACTTTGCACCGCGTGATGAACGGCCACCAGCGATGAGGAGCAAGCCGTATCGATCACCTCGGCCGGACCGTACGTCCCCAGAAAGTGCGCAATCCGCCCAGCCGCAACGCTGCTTGCACCACCAATCCCCGTATAACCATCCATCTTCCGCGGATCTTCCAACAGCATGCGCGTCCAATCATTGTTGGATATTCCGATCCATATTCCCGTCGCTGAACGAGCCAGACTGTGCGGATGAATCAATGACCGCTCAAGCGCCTCCCATGTGAGTTCTAGCAACAGCCGCTGCTGTGGATCAGCTTTCGAGGCCTCTCGAAAATGCATGCCAAAGAACTCCGCATCGAAGGCATCCACATCCGAAATAAACCCGCCATGAACGTCGTATGCCGTGCCGATTTCATCCGGGTCAGAGCCTTGAAAGGAAGAAGCGTTCCAGCGCTCTGGTGGAACCGTGCCTATCAGATCCTTCCCCTTCTCAAGAGCCTCCCAGAACTGCTCCGGCGATGAAACTCCGCCCGGAAGCCGCAAAGCAGTCCCAAGAATCGCAATCGGTTCCCGCATTTGCTCGTTGCTGATCACTGGGAACCTCTTTCTTCCAAAGCGGCCGCCAACAAAGCCTGACTCAGATTGCGCAACAAGAAATCACGTGCGCTATCCAGATAAAGATGTCCCTCCTCAAGGACAAAATTCTCGAACTTGCCTGAAGTCTGCTCGCCCCACGCCTCTACCTGCTCCAAAGGTATAGTTGCATCGAACCTGCCGGCGAAGGCCGTGATCGGGCAATCCAGGGATTGATGTCCATCCTGGGGATACGCTTCGAGCAAACAGATGTCGGCACGTAAAGTGGGAAGAGCCAGCGCAAGGAACTCTTTGTCAGCCAGAACAGGTGCAGGAATACCGCCGTAGCGCGAGTCCACTTCACTAATAAGCGCCTCATCTTCCAGATGGCCCATGGGCGGTAAAATAGGCTGGCACTGCGGAGCGCCACAAGCCGATACGAAAAGATGCAGAGCCTCGCGGCCGATCCGCCGTCGTATCTCGTGCAATGTCTCAAATGCAATTAAACTGCCCATGCTGTTGCCGAAAAACGCAAATGACCGGTCTACAGACAGACAGTCGATCACCGCATCGGCAAGATCATTCACAAGCGGCTCCATGCGCTGATAGGGAACCTCATAGAAGCGCGACTCTCGTCCCGGCAGCTCGACGACAATAGTTTCAATCTCAGGAACTAATCGGTCTGCCCATTCTCGAAATACAGCAGGCCCATTTCCGGCATGCGGAACACAGAACAGCTGCACAACTGAATTGTTCCGATATCGAGTTCGCCTGAGCATGTATACCGCCGGTTGCCGAAGGAGTTAGTACTGCGTTAAAGTGCCTTCTTTTCTGCCTCTACGTATAGTTGCAGCAAATATGGCAGCGCTGGCGGGCAATATCACCACGGCAATAATCGCCAGTGTGCCAACCGGTTTCGCCACCTCGGCTAACGATGCCCCCTTGAGCATGGTGAGCCGCAGTGCTTCCAGGGAATACGTCACTGGAATCAAAAAGGAAATCTTCTGCATCCACACCGGCATCACGTCAATTGGAAAATAAGCCCCGCCCAGAATGCCCCCCAGGCCGCCTAGAACCCATGTGATCGGATCGCCCTTCTTCAGCCAGACAATAGCGGCTGCCGAGAGAACTCCGAACGCTATGAAGATCGCAACCGAGACCAGCAGCACAAGCAAAGTTGCAGGCACATCCACATGCCGCAGATCCACTCCAAACAGAAATGCTCCGCCTAGTAGAATGAGCAGCAGTTGTATTCCTCCGGAAATCAGGCTGTAAAGCGATGACAGCATCACGATCGTAATACTGTCCGTCTGGCTGCACAGCATTGCCTCTAGGCAGCCCGTGACTTGAGCCGTCCGAATCGAATCAGAAAACATCCTCAGCATCAGGTCAAAGTAGCGGGCAAATGCCACCCCAACAAGCGCAAAGGGAAAGTAGGCCAGTCCCGAATGGCTAAGGGTACTTGACGCCGTTGGAGAAACTAGCCGGCCCACAAAGCGCAAAATGATCAGCAGCATCAAAGATTCCATCAAGCCCATCACAAACGAGGCCTGATAGCCGGACTCTATGCAAAAATCGCGTCGGATGAATGCAAATGCTTTTCTCAGCAACGGCATCATGAGCGCTCTCCGTTCACCATGAGCTGCCGGTAATACTCAAGCACGGTAGTACCTCTTGCATTGAGCCCTTCAATCGATTCCCTGCCCAGGATATTTCCGCCTCCAACAACCAGGACTTTGTTGCATAGCAATGAAGCTTCATCCGGTCTGTGCGTGGCGATCAACAGCGTCTTCCGTGAATTGCGATGAATCGTAGACAGAATCAGTTCAACAATCTGGTCACAGGCCACCGGATCGAGTGCGCGGGTGGGCTCGTCCAGAATCAATAGATCCGGTTCCGCAATCAGCACCCGCGCAATTGCCAAACGCTGCTTCATTCCGCTGCTGTATGTGTAAACTGCTTTGTCTCCCGCGTCCGACAGACCCACGAGTTCCAGAACATACTCAATGCGCTCGCGCAGTTGTCTCCCGTAGAGGTTGTCGAGCGCTCCAAAGAATTCAAGATTCTGCACGCCGCTTAATCGCCAGAAAAAACTGCGCTCTTCGTTAAAGACAAATCCCACCGATCTCCGGGCTGCCGCGCTCTGCTCAAGCGTGCTATGCCCGTTCACCAACACCTTCCCCTCGGTGGGCAGCAAGACTCCCGCTATCAACTTAAGCAGAGTCGTCTTGCCGGCGCCGTTCGGACCCATCACCGCAATGCGATCACCGGTTTGCACGTCGAGGTTCGCATTGGAAAGCGCTGTACCTACACGCCGCCGCCGAAAGGGTGCCAGCACCCATTCCCGATAGCGCTTCGGGATAGGAAAACGCATCGTCACATTCTCAACCGCAATGAGCGCTGATTCACGCGGGCAGCTATCCGAGATCGTGGCAGAGGCCACGTTAGCTGTTGTCACAAAATCCCGGCCTCTCTATATTCCGTCTCTTCGGACGGCTCAGCCATAGCCTCGTCCAGGCATCGGCGGATGATCTGGGCAACCTCTTTTCCGTGCTCGCTCAGCATCGTTTCATGTTCCCCTGGGACGACGTGAATATCGTATCCGGCTTCGGAAAATCCAGTCCAGCCAAAATCGTGGCCAAGGTTAAGCTCTTCTTCATTCCTGATCAGAGTTATCCGCCCAGACCAGCTTTTAAGCTTGTGTCTGCTCAGCAACCGCCGGTAGCGATCTCTGCGCGTGTCGAAACGGCCCATCTCGCGATCTTCTGCGGATATTGCAATTCCCAGTTTTCGATTCGCCACTTGGAGAAACATGCGGAGCCGTTCTCCGCTCCTGGCGCGGACAATCCCAAAAAGCACATCGCGGATGTGTTCCAGCCTTTTCTTGAAGAAAAACAGATCCATGTGCAACAGCCGCCGCTGCGATGGCCGTACAGTATCCAGCAACGCCACCAGTTTGACTTCCTCGCCTTGCTCCTGAAGTAGCCTTGCCATCTCCACAACCGCGATACCATCCACGCAGTTGCCCCCCAGCAAATAGGGTCCCGCAGGCTGAACCTTGCGCAATTCCGCTATATATTCGTGCGCCAGTTCCTCCACGTTGTCATAGTCGGCTCCGCCTTCCTCCATCCATCGCGGCTGAAACCCAAAGACCGGCTGATCTTTGCCAAGGTGAGGAATCAGATGGGCAAGAACAAGCAGCGGGCCATCCGGTCTATAAAATCCCGCAAGGAAGAAGAACGGCGTGCGGCTGCCGTGCGGTTGCGCAGCCACCAGGCGCGGCCAGTGTGTCTGCTCGCTCGTATAGCTGTACCTGCGAGTGGATGGCTCAAAAGAAATGTGGCTCGCTAGACTGGCGATTGTCGGATAAACAAAGATCGATCGCAGAGGCAAATCCATATCAAGCTCGGCTCGAATATCGGAGACAGCTCGAGCCGTAGTCAGGGAATCTCCCCCAAGTTCAAAAAAATTGTCATGTACTGAAATCTGTTCAACCTGCAGCACAGCCCGCCAGATCTCCTCTAAAACAGCTTCCACATAATTGCTTGGCATTACGCGCTCTGGCGCCATCCATCCATCAGCCGGCTGCGACTCACTGCGTCCCCGTTTGCCATGCCCATTTTCTTCCAGCATCGCGCGAAACTTGGAGCCGGCGAGAGCCTTTCGATCGACTTTATTGTTGGGAGTCAAAGGAAAGCTATCAAGCTTGATAAATACCGCGGGAATCATTGCGTCCGGCAACTGTCTGCGCAGATTTTTGCGAAGTTCAGCGGCATCGACCCTGGCATGTCCCCGCATTGTCCAATAAGCGATCAGTTTCTTATCGCCCGGCTTATCTTCGCGAACAGTAACCACCGCCTGTGCCACATTCGGATGGCGTCCCAGCGCAACCTCTATCTCGCCCAGCTCGATACGATGGCCACGAAACTTCACCTGATCATCCGCGCGGGTGACATACTCCACATCGCCGCCAGAAAGCCTTCGCACCAGGTCGCCCGTCCGATACATCCGCGTTCCCGAACACCGGACGTGGCTTTCTACAAACCGTTCCGCGGTCAGATTCTCAAGATTCCAGTAACCCCTTGCCAGTCCTTCTCCGCCAATGAAGAGCTCTCCCGTCAGTCCAGGCGGAAGTAGCCGGCCGCTCTCATCCAGAACGCATATCTGCGTATTGGCAATAGGATGTCCAATCGCAATTCGATCAACGGGTCCCTCAATACGCTGCACAGTCGACCAGATGGTAGTTTCCGTCGGACCGTAAAGGTTCCACAGTTCTGCTCCGGTCTCTAACAGTTGCTCCGCCAGATCAAGCGGAAGCGCTTCACCGCCGCAAAGAATCTTGAGCCCCGGCTTTCCCTTCCAGCCGGATTGAAGAAGCAGCCGCCATGTGACCGGCGTAGCCTGCATCACGGTGATCTTGAATTCCGTCAGCAGCCTGGCCAGAGCAGTTCCGTCTGCGACGGCACTCCTCGGCGCGATAACCACTTGAGCACCGCTCACAAGCGGCAGAAACAGCTCCAGGCCGGCAATATCAAAAGACAGGGTTGTTACCGCCAGCAGCCGGTCCGCGGAGGTAATCCCCGGCTCCCGCATCATTGAGGCCAAAAGGTTGACCAACGACCGGTGGCGAATCTCCACGCCCTTAGGATTCCCTGTCGATCCGGACGTATAGATGAGATACGCAAGGTCATCGGGCATCACAGAAACCGGGGGCGGACTTTCAGCCTCATTCAGATGTCCATACCGCTCTCGATCCAGGCAGATGAAGGAAGGCAGCGCGCTGGGTAAGCGCTTGAGCAGGTCGCTCTCAGTCACAAGAGCGGAAGCCGCCGCATCTCTGAGCATGTAGGCCAGCCTGCCAGCGGGATAATCAGGATCAAGCGGAACATACGCCGCGCCAGCCTGCCAGACCGCAAGTGGAGCGACAACCAGATCCACAGTTCGATTCAGGCAAAGTGCAACCCGGCTTCCGGGCCCCACGCCTAACAGCCGCAACTGATGAGCCAGCTTGGCCGCCCGAGCCCACAGATCTCGAAAACTTAATTGCTCCTTGCCACAGATAACCGCAATCTTTTCCGGAGATGCCGCCGCCTGCCGTCGCACCCACTCGTGCGCAGTGTCGGCAGGTAACGGTATAGATGGACCGTTCTTTTCGGAAAACCACTCTTCAGCCTGCACGTCGGACACCAGAGCAATATCCATTAGCTGCGTATCAGGCTGAGACGCCATCTGCGCCGCCAGAGTTTGGAAGCAGCCCGTGAAGCACGAAATGGTGGCCGGATCGAAGAGCGCGCCATCATATTCCAGCGAGCCATAAAATTTCCCTTCGGCCTCCCACATATACAACGTCATGTCCAGATCGGTCCCGCCGCTTACCACCTGGTATTCCTGAGCCCCCGGTGTATTGAGCAGCACGAACGCAATCTGAAAAAGCGGGGAACGGGACATATCGCGCTTTGTCACAAGCTCCCGAACCAATACCTCAAAAGGAACATCCGCATGGCTCAGCGATTCGAGCACCGTAGTGCGGACGCGATTAACCAGTTCTCTCGCCGTAATGCTCTGGTCCACTGCGGTTCTAAGCAGTTGTGTATTGATGAAGCATCCGATCAGCCCTTCCAGCTCCGGCACGGTCCGCGTCGATACCGGAGTGCCAACAACAATATCGCCCTGTTCGGTGTACCGGGCGAGAAGCGCTTTGAAAATCGCCAGCAACATCATGAATGGAGTCGCGGCGCTCTCCCGAGCCAGTCGTCTCAGGGATTCCGATGTGACTTCATCCAACTGAAATGAACCAAGTCGCGGCTTGTATTCTAGCGATGCTGTGCGCGGATGATCCCGAGGAATCTCAAGAGAAGCGGGTGCCCCCTTCAGCCTGTCTTTCCAGTATTTAAGCTGGGGCGCCACCGCTATCGAGCTCATCCGCTCGCGCTCCCACAGTGCGTAGTCGCCATACTGAACCGGAAGCCCAGCCAATTCGATCGCCTGTCCGCGACGCACCGCTTCATACAGTGAGCAGAACTCAGTAAAAAAGATGCCCAATGACCAGCCGTCGCAGACGATATGATGAGCGGTCATCACAAGCTGGCAATCATCGCTGGAAAGACGAATGAGGGCCACGCGGAAGAGACATCCACTTGCAAAATTGAACCGGCGCGCTGAGAACTTCCGTATCGTTGACTCTGCCGCCGTCATCTTATCAGTTCCTGCAAGATGAGACAGGTCATAAATCTCAACAGTGGGCGACATATCCGGTTGAACTTCTTGGGCGGGAACACCGTCCGCCTCTACAACACGTGTGCGCAGAATCTCGTGCCTCCGCACAAGGGTATGCAAAGCGCGCTCCAGCAAATTGGCATTCACAGCACTCTGAAAAGGTCGCCTGGCAGTGATATTGTGGGCTGTGCTCTCCGGTTTTAGATTTTGCTGAAACCACAAGCGCTCCTGGGCAAAGGACAGAGGCATCCGCTTGTTCGGTTCGTATCGTCTGGGGATGGATGGGGATGCGCTAGATACGCAGAGAGTCCGGATGATTTCTGTTTTGCGTGCGACAAGAGCCTTTTCCAGTTCTTTCGTAAGGCGGCCAGCGGGAGCGTTACAGCGCAGTCTCCCCTCCTCGACACTCACATGAATGTCCAGCCGGCGAAGTTCCGATAAGAACTCTACGGTACTCAAATACTCCACAGAGCTGACCATGTAATCTCGTCTGGTATCCCGTCAGGAAAAAACATCGGCAGAGAACCCTGCCGGGATCATGCACATATCGTCAGCGGTGGTTGACGTAACTTCCTTCTGACGCTTCCATCAGCATTCACTCCTACCGGCTCACTAATTTCATCGGCCGTATGGAGAGAATTCAGAGCTGCGCCTTGTCTGCGAATCCACCCGGCAAAACTGCATACGGACCATTACGGCCGTGCAAACACTGGGAATAATTGATTCAATTCGTCAGACAACCACCAAGGCAATCATTATGTTAGCAACCTTTCATTACCGTGACTTTAGCACTCCAGAGCCATTTTCAATGGCCACTTAGTAACATCCCCTTTCGTCCACGGCTCAGTTACCATGGTTCTATAGTGTTTTCAGCTACTTGCAAAAAATAGCTTTGGGAGATCTTCCGGATGGGAACTGCATTGAATCTCTGGTACACCCGTCCTGAGAATCTGCCTGCGCAGACAATCGCCGAGGATTGCGAACGTATCCTCAGCGAAGAAGAGTTCCTGCACAGCAAAACCTTTCGCTTTGAAAGGCATCGTCGCGAATATCTAGCCACCCGGCTCCTGGTGCGCACCGCACTGTCTCACTATCACCCACTTCCTCCGCATGCCTGGAAGTTTCAGGCAAACCCTTACGGAAAACCCGCCATCGACCCGGATTGCGGTCTGCGCTTCAATTTGTCGAATTGCGCAGAGTTAGTTGTTTGTCTCATCGGGAAAGACATCGAACTCGGTATCGACATTGAGCCGTTTAATCGCGCAGAAGACGTAGTAGAGCTTGCCTCCGATGTCTTCTCGCCTCGCGAATTAGCACAGCTCGAGAGTTTGTCCGAGCCGGAAAGACGGAATCGCGCATTATCGTTGTGGACGCTGAAGGAGTCTTACATCAAGGCAAGAGGACTTGGCCTCTCCCTGCCACTCAAACACTTTTCCTTCGTTTTTGAAGAATCAAACAAATTTCACCTTGAGATAGACCGCGTTCTCGACGACGACGATCCCGCGCGCTGGCAGTTTCGCCTCTTCAATCTCGCGGAACACCGCGCAGCCCTTGCGGTCGAAAGCAGGATTGATCCACACCTGCACATTTGGGAGGCACAACTCCCGACGAAAGCGCCGATTCGCCAGCCTGACGCCATTTCGTCGCTGTCAGAAATTACACTGAATATGTAATGCCTCCAATTCTTAACGCTCAAACTATCTCTAAGGCCTTCGGTGCCGCGCCACTCTTCCGCAACATCTCGCTCACTGTAAGTGAAGGCGACCGCATCGGCCTCATCGGCCCGAATGGCGCGGGAAAATCGACTCTGCTCTCCGTGCTCGCGGGAATTCAGTCGCCTGACTCCGGAGAAGTGGCTGCGCGCAAACGCGCCCGGGTCGCCTATGTCGCGCAGGATTCGTTCTATCCAGCAGGGCTCAACGTGCGCAATGTACTCGAACGCGCGCTTTCTGAAGCGCACATTGCTGAAGATGATCGCGAAGGCCGCCTCCGCGAGCTTGCCGGCCGCACTGGCTTCATCGAACTTACGGCCGAAGCCGCATCGCTCTCCGGTGGTTGGCGTAAGCGCCTCGCCATCGCAGAAGCTCTCGTCATTTCTCCCGATGTGCTTCTTCTCGATGAGCCAACCAACCATCTCGATCTCACCGGAATCCGCTGGCTCGAAGAGCTTCTCGAAAACGCCGGCTTCGCAACCGTCATCGTCAGCCACGACCGCTACTTCCTTGAAAACGTCGCCAACGAAATCGTGGAACTGAATCGCATCTACCCTGACGGCCTGCTGCGCGTGCGCGGAAAGTTCAGCCGCTTCCTCGAAGAGCGCCAGTCATGGCTTGAATCGAACTCGCGTGAGCAGGAGAGCCTGCGCAATCGCGTGCGCACAGAGATCGAATGGTTGCGCCGCGGCCCTAAAGCTCGCACCACCAAGAGCAAAGCCCGTATCGACACGGCTCAGCAGATGATCCGCAAGCTCGCTGACATGGACTCGCGCTCCACTGTCAACAATGCAGGCATCGATTTCCAGGCCAGCGACCGCAAGACCAAGCGCCTCATCACGCTCGAAGACATCTCTTACAAAATCGGCGACCGGACGCTCTTCGAAAATCTCAGTTTCGTCTTCACCGCCGGCACGCGCGTCGGTCTCGTCGGCGCAAATGGCAGCGGCAAAACCACGCTGCTACGCCTGTTGCGCGAAGAGATCGAGCCAACCTCCGGCGAAATTCAACGCGCCGAATTTCTCAAGACCGTCTACTTCAGTCAGCTCCGCGAAATCGATCCCACACTCACACTCCGCCGCGCCCTCGCTCCCGATGGCGATGCCGTCATCTATCAGGGCCGCCAGATCCACGTCGCAAGCTGGGCCGCACGCTTCCTCTTCACCGGCGAACAGCTCAATCAGCCTGTCGAGCGCCTCAGCGGCGGCGAGCGTGCCCGCGTGCTCATCGCTCGCCTCATGCTTGAACCCGCCGATCTGCTCCTCCTCGACGAGCCGACCAACGATCTCGACATCCCCACGCTCGACATTCTCGAAGAAAGCCTGCTCGAGTTCCCCGGCGCGCTCGTGCTCGTCACGCATGATCGTTATCTGCTCGATCGCATCTCCACCATCGTGCTCGGCCTCGATGGCAATGGCAGCGCTGCACAATTCGCCAGTTACTCGCAATGGGAAGATTGGCAGGCCGAGTCCGAGGCTCCAAAGTCAGCGACGGCTCCCAGAGCTGACTCCGCGTCTGCACCGAAACAGGAATCCAAAAAGAAGTTGTCCTATCTTGAAGCACGCGAGTTCGCAACCATTGAACAGCGCGTAGAAGAAGCCGACGCACGGCTCATAGCAGCCCATGCGCATGTCGAAGATCCAACCGTATCCATCGACGCCACGGCACTCCAGCAAGCACTCGTCGAACTCGAAGCAGCTCAGCATGCAATCGATACACTTTATACGCGCTGGGCAGAGCTCACAGAAAAAGCAGGCTGAGCATTCAGGCAAACTCACGCTGCGCTGTAGGCAGTGCCCGATGAGGTATGCGCGTCCCCGCGGCAATCCAACGCATCGCCTGCGGCAGAGCCGGCAACACTCTCGACACCACGCGCTGCCCTATCGGACTCACCATCGCCGCTGCAACTGCACTCGCCAGTTTCATTCCTCGCCGCAATTGCCCGGCAAGCTTGCGCTGATACTCGACCTCACTCGCTCCCGCCAGATACATCTCCGCCGCAAGTGCGCCCGAGTGCAGCGCAATCGCCATCCCATCGCCGGTAAAAGACGGAATCACAGCAGCCTGATCTCCCAGCCTCCACATTCCATCAGCCTCCCGCGCCAGATGCCCATACGGAATCCACCCCACGGACAGCGGTCGCTCCCACTTGGATTCCGCCCCATCGAGTCGCTCGCGCAGCAGATTATTCCCCGTACAAATTTCCTGCATCAACCCAGTCCATCCGCCCGACGCATGCAATGCCGCCTTCCGTACCACCAGGCACAGATTCGCCGCCCCATCCTCAATCAACGAAATCCCGCCATACCCTCCGCGAAAGAGAAACAGCTCCATCGTGTCGCACAGCTTCTCTGCGGCCGCCGGTGTCAGCTTCCAGTGCAGCTTGAATCCCACAAAATCACTCTGCGCTGCACCAGGATCCCGCCTGCGATTCCACCCACGCAGATCGTGCTTCCCCGTCGCCAGAAATACCTTCGCCGCTCGCACCAATGCCCCATCTGCAAGCTCTACGCGCCATCCGTCTTCGTCCTGTACCAGCCGCTCCACGGCTGCGCCTCGCCGAGTCAGGCATCCGGCCTCTTCGGCCTTCGTCAGCAAGGCTTCATCCAGCATCTTGCGTGAAAGCGACAGCGCCTCAAATGGCAACACCGCTTCAACAACACGTTCTCCCGCCGCCAACCGCACTCGCCGCAGCCGCACCGCGCCCAGCCGCAGCGGTTCCACATGCGCCTCGCGCAAATAAGCCACTGCCTCCGGACTCAGGAACTCTCCACAGACCTTATGTTGCGCCGCTCGCTCTTTCTCTATCAGCAGCACCTCGCGCTTTGCCTGCGCCAGCCGCATCGCCGCCATCGCTCCGGCCAATCCGCCGCCAATCACCAGGCACTCCACTCTGCACATCATTGCGTCCTTCGGCTCACGCATAACCGCGCAGGCTTCCATCCGGCAATCGTCACATCCTGCGCGTTCAGTCCCGCAGCCTCACATAACTTACGCCACTCACTCGCCACAAAAGCCCGCTGAATCGAGACCGGCCCGTCGTGCTGCACACCTGGATGCACCCCTGCCAGTCGCGCAAACCACTTGAACTGGTGATACGGCATGGATGCCCGCGAAAGATCATTGATAAACCAACCCATCGCACAGTGGCTCTCCATCCAGCGCACAAATCGCACAACATCTTCATCGCTCAAATGATGTGTAAACAGCGCGCTCACCACAATGTCCACGCGTTGCTGCGGCAGATATGCAAACACATCGCCCGTCACCCACTCGATCTCGCTCTCGGCCTCCGTGGCCTCTGCTGCAATCGCCGATGCATCCGGATTCAGATCCAGCCCCGTCAGTTGCACGCGAATCTCTCGCTCGCGCGCCCACCGCTCAATGCGCCGCAATCCATCGCCATATCCGCAGCCCACATCCAGAATCCGCAGCGGTTCCCCATCGCGGGGCAAATGAAATCCATCCAGCCACGCCAGCGTAGGCCGCATTGCCACAAGCCACCGGTTCACCCGCGCCAGACTTTCGAGATACGCGCGCATGTACTCGCGCTCGCATGGCTCATCCATAATCTCGCGCAACTGCGCCCTGCGGCTGAAATCCAGCTTGCCAGATCGTAGTGACATATCAATATCAGGATGCATGAAACAGCATCGTCTCCGCCGTCACACCCGGCCCGAACGACATCGCGCAGCCCAACTGCCCACTCTGCGCCTGCGCCAGCACATCCGCCAGCACAAACATCACCGTCGCCGACGACATATTCCCAAACCGTCCCAGCACACTCCGTGAAAAGCGCAGCGCATCCTCCGGCAGCTCCATTGCATGCTCCACCGCATCCAGCACCGTGCGGCCGCCCGGATGCACCGCCCACAAGTTCACGTCAGCAATCTCTCTTCCCCGCGTCACCTCGCGGCTTACACCCTTCAACCTACGCTTGATCTCCGTCGGCACCTGCCCGGAAAGATGCATATCAAAGCCGCCATCGCGGATCTTCCACGTAATCAGCCCACTCGTTTGCGGCAAATTCACAGCCAGAAAGCTGTCGATCGCCAGCCCCTGAGGCTCCGCGCCAATCAAACACGCCGCGCACCCATCGGCAAACAACAGAAATGAGAGCAACTGCTCAATATCCTCGGTCTCCTGCAAATGCAGCGTGCATAGCTCCAGGTTCATCACAAGCACCTTCGCGCGCGGCTCCGATCGCACAATGTAATGCGCCGCCTTCAGCGCATTGATCGCCGCATAGCAACCCATGAACCCGATCATTGTCCGCTCTACGGATGTGCTCAGCCCCAGATGCCGCACAATATCGAAATCCAGTCCCGGCGCATACAATCCCGTGCAGGAAGTCACAATCACATGCGTCACGCCGCGCCGCTCTTCCTCGCTCAGCGCCAACCTGTCCAGCGCATTCCCGGCCAGCCGCGGCGCAAACTTCTCAAAAACTTCCATCCGCCGCGCCGTTGTCGGAAATGCTCCGGCCACATACAACTCTTCGCGGTCGCGCCACGTCTTATCCCCGTTCTCCACCGGCTCAACAAACGAATATCTGTGCTCAATCGCCGACATTCTTGCCATGCGCCTAAACAGGCTGCGCGTCGTTCCCTCCGGCAGCATCGTCTCAGCGAACTCCACAAACGGCCGATGCACATCATTCGGTGGAACTGCTGTGGCAATGCGATGAATATGTGCTGTCGTCATATTGTCAGTTCTCCTGAAAATTCCTGCATGTATAGTTCGATGCTATGCCCAATGGACGCAAAAAAGCCCGGCAGGATGCCCGCCGGGCTGTCATTTCATTGTCATTATCGCAGTTGCGTTAGCTGAACAGGTCCTTCATCTTGTCCATAAACGAGGGCGCCGCGGGCTTATTTTCCACCTTCAGCGAATCCTCCAGTTGCCGCATCAGCTCGCGTTGTACTTTGCTCAGTTTCTTCGGCACCTGCACTACTACCGTCACCAACAGATCGCCGTTGCCCTTGCCATTCAGCATCGGCACGCCGCGCCCGCGCACACGCAACTCCCTGCTGCTCTGTGTGCCTTCAGGAACCTTCAGGCTAACCGGCCCGTCAATGCCGTCAATCTCAATCTCCGCTCCCAGCGCCGCCTGCGGAAAACTGATCGGCACCACGCACTTCAGGTCGTTGCCCTCGCGCTCAAATACCTCATGCGCGCGAATCGACAACACCACATACAAATCGCCCTTCGGGCCGCCGCTACGCCCCGCGTCGCCCTCTTCGGAATAGCGAATCCGCGTCCCGTCCTCCACGCCCCTCGGAACCTTCACATTCAGCTTCAGCTCCCGGCTCACGCGAGTCTCACCTCGGCAGGTTGTGCAGGGATCGACCACCACACTTCCCGCCCCTCCACACGCCGAGCACGTCCGCGCTACAGAGAAAAATCCCTGCTGGTACCGGATCTGCCCGCGTCCCTGACATTGCTGGCAGGTCACTGGTCCTCGCCCGGACGCGCTTCCGCTTGCATGGCATGTTTCGCACACCTCCAGCCGGCGGATCTTCACTTCCGTCTCATGGCCAAAGATCGCATCCTCAAAATTGATCGTCAGATCCACGCGCAGATCATCGCCGCGATGCACTCGCGTGCGCCCATTTCCACGCGCCGCGCCGCCGCCACCGAACATCTCGCCAAATAGATCGCCAAAGATGTCGCCCAGATCTACAGCACCTGAGAAACCTCCTCCAAAGGGTCCGCCGGCCGCAGACCCATTCACGCCCGCATGGCCGTAACGGTCGTATGCCGCGCGCTTGTCCGCGTCGCACAGTACCTGGTAGGCCTCGCTGGCCTCCTTGAACTTCTCCTCAGCCGCATGATCCCCAGGGTTGCGGTCAGGATGATACTTCAACGCCTGTTTCCGGTATGCGCTCTTCAGCTCTTGCTCGCTCGCCTCGCGAGAGACGCCCAGCACCTCGTAATAATCCGCTTTCGCCACTGTTGCCACTGTCTCTCTTTTCGCTTATTCGCCGACTGACTTCGAAAACATCTGGGTGCCCCACCCTCGCCGCGTATTTGTTTTTGCGGCTAGGTGGGATCACTGTTCACCGCAACCTGTAACCTATTCGTTAACCTGTTTCGGATTCGACACAACGCGCACCATCGCCGGCCTCAACATCCGCTCACGGATCTTGTACCCGCGCCGAATCTCCTCTGCCACATGCTCATCGGGTAAATCCTCGCGCTTCACCTGGCCCAGCGCCTCATGCACCCGCGGATCAAACAGCTCGCCCACTGTCGGAATCGCCGTCACTTGCAATTTCTGCAGAGCCTCTTCCATCTGCTTCACAATCAGCTCCACGCCGCTCCGCAGTTGTTCGGTCGAACCGGTCGACTTGAGCGCCAGCTCAAAGTTATCCAGCACAGGCAGAAACTGCTCCACCACGTTGCCTGTCGCAAAATCCCGAAACTCCGTTTTCTCGCGTTCGGCCCTTTTGCGCGCATTTTCAAACTCGGCCTGCAGCCGTGCCAGCCGATCCAATAACTGATCGCGCTCGCCCTTCAACTGCGCCAGCTCGACCTTCGCCTGATCCAGCGGGCCACTCTCATCTCCGGCCTGCTGAATCGCATCGGCCTCCGCCGAGGCATCCAGCCCCTCAGGTTGCAATTCACCCATTTTCACTTCCGCTTCCTTCGCTTCCACTTCCTGTTCAGGCATACGTTTCCACAACTTCCCTAGTTGTTCACCAATATTTCTGCGTTGTCTCAAGGATAGATCTTCGCTTTCGCACACGGGATGCGCTGTTGCTTTTCCGCTAACTTGCTGACTCGCCGCGCGCAAAGCGCGCTAACTCGCTGCCTTTGTTTTCTATTCCCTGGTACCTATTCCCTCGCTCCAACAATTCTCTCCGAGAGCTGCGCGATATACCGCACAGCGTGAATCATTTCCTGATATTGGATGCGCGTCGGCGCAATCAGCGCCACCGTTCCCAAAACCGAGCCCTGACTCGCATCGCCCAGCCGCGCCTGTGCGCCGATCAGCACAAGATCCTGCATCGCAGGCGACGCCGTATCCAACCCCACCACCACGCGTACTTCCTGCTCCCGGCCATCCACATACGCTGTCAGCAGTTCCACCAGCCGCTGCTTAGCCTCAAGCGTCACAAGCATCTGCCTCAGCCGCTCGCGGTCTACCTCCGCCGCAATCAGGTTCGCCATTCCGTCCACAAACACCGTCGGGCCAAATATCGAGTTCGTGTCGCTCGTCAGCGCACCTTTCCTGCAAAGTTCCTCCACGCTGGTCAGCAACGCGCGATACGCCTCGCGCTCAGCCTCCATGCGCTTCGTTACCTCAACCCGGATCCGCTCCACCGGCCAGCCGCGAAAATTTTCATTCAGGTACCGCGCCGCCGTCTCCAGCTCCACATGCGCCAACTCGCGATCCAGTGCCAGCACCCGGTCGTGAACCACCCCGGCCTGAGTCACCAGCACCGCCAGCACACGCCCGGCAGCCAACCGCGAAAAGTGAATATGCTCCAGCACCTGGGTTCCCGTCGTGCTCGCCAGCGCCACACCCAACCCGTTCGAAAGCAGCGCCAGCACCTGTGAGGTTCGCTGCAGATACTCATTCGCGCTCGCAACCCCTGTAAAGCTGTCTTCAATCTGCTCGCGCCGCTCCCGGCTCAATGCACTTTGACTCAACACATTCGGATTCAATGCATTCCGCTCAGGCTCACTCGTCGCCGCGCCCGCAGCCAGTTGCCCCGTCTGCGTAATCTGTTCAACGTAGTAGCGAAATGCTGCCGCCGTTGGCACCCGCCCCGCCGAAGTATGCGGCTGCTCCAGCAATCTCGCATCGGCAAGAGACGCCATCACATTCCGGATCGTTGCCGAGCTCATCCCCTCCCGGTCCGCGAAAACGTGCGCTACCGCCTGCGAAGCCACTGGCTCGCCGGTAGCAATATAGAGTTCGATGATGGCCATCAGCACCAGCCGCTCCCGCGGACTGACGTGCGCCTCACTCATCGCGCCGCTCCTTCACTCTCCAACTCCGGACTTAAACCGAACAAAATAATGAGCTTGACCAGAATACGGATGGAGGTTTCCTCTTCAATTTTAAAAATCTGCTCCTGTTACTGTCAAGGTGTGCGTAGAGTTTAGCTTATTTCCGTGTACGATGGGCCGATGCCAGAACGTGAGCTCTACATCGACCGACTGCGGGTCGTCATGACAGCCCTCGTCATCCTCCACCACACCGCCCTCACTTATGGCGCCATCGGCGGCTGGTTCTGGCGTGAGCTTCCGCCCTCCGCTACTCCAGCAAGCCGCCTATTGATTCTTTTCTGCACCACTAACCAAGCCTATTTCATGGGCTTCTTCTTCCTTCTCGCGGGTTACTTCACGCCGCTCTCGCTCGAACGCAAAGGCTACGCCCGCTTCCTCTGGGATCGCTTCCTACGTCTCGGCATCCCTTTGCTCGCCTTCGGTCTCTTCCTCGGCCCACTCACAGCCGCCATCGTCGAAGCGTTTGCAGGCCACAGCTTCTGGGCCACCTTCGTCTGGCTCTGGAACCACAAGCAGTTCATCAACGGCCCGCTCTGGTTCGCGCAAGCCCTCCTGATCTTCTCTTTGGCCTATTGCCTTTGGCGCAAACTCGCCGGCGCGCCGCTCACTCAATCCGAGCGCACCCCCAAGCCAGTCCCGTCAAACATCTGGTGGTTTCTCAGTGCAGTCGCCGTCGGAGCCGGCGCACTTCTCATCCGCCAGTTCGTCCCCGTCGGCGTCAACGTGTGGGGCCTACAGCTAGCCTATTTCTCCAGCTACATCTTCCTCTTCGCCATCGCCATCGCCGCCTGGCGTTTCGACTGGCTCAGCCAGCTCACCTGGAAAAACGCCCGATTGTCGATCCTCCGCGCCACACTGTTCTGGATCGGCATGCCCGTCGCCACCTACTTCGCCACCACGCATAGCGACAGCGGCAAATCCAACTTCTCCGGCGGTCTTTCCTGGTCCGCCATCTTCTATGCCTTCTGGGAACCCTTCGTAGCCTGGGGCCTCATCGCCGCATGGCTGCTCGCCTTCCGCAAATGGCAGAACCAGCCCTCGAATCTATGGCCCTGGTTAAGCCGCCGCGCCTACGCCGTATACATCATCCATCCGCCCGTTCTCGTCCTCATCTCGCTGCTGCTCCACGGCTGGTCTGCTCCCGCCCTCATCAAATTCGCCGTCACAGGCTCGCTTACCATCGTCGCTTGCTGGCTTTTAAGCGATCCGCTCGTCCGCCTTCCCGCCCTGCGCCGTATCGTCTGAAACTTACTGCAACTCCCTGGAGTCATAATGAGAGGCAGCAAATTCTTTCCTGCGGAGGCTGTCTTTCTCATGCGGAAATACCCGTTCCTGCTTGCCTCTTTCTTTCTCGCCGTCTCCCTATCCGCCGCACAAGTGCCTCCCGCGTCGCCCGACAATCAAACCATCCTCAAGAAAACCGTCAACAACGTCCTCGTTGACGTCGTTGTCACCGACAACAATGGCCAGCCCATTCGAGGCCTTACAAAAGAGCAACTACATATCACTGAAAACGGCGCGCCACAAACCGTCGTATTCTTTGAAGAGCACAACGACGCACTACCCTCGAACACACCCGCATCCAACGCGCCACCCCTCCAGCTTCCACCCGACGTCTACTCAAACTTCCAATCCGCTCCCACCCACGGCCCGTTCCTTGTCCTGCTCATGGACTCTCTCAATACCCCTATAGCTGACCAGGCAAAAGTCCACCTTGCGATGCTCCAATACCTCCGTCTGGTTCCTGCCGGAGTCCAGATCGCCATCTTCGCCCTCAACGAACACCTCAGCATGGTCCAGGGCTTCAACGCAGATCCCTCCGTCCTCAGCGCCGCGTTGAATCAACTCAACGCCCGGCCAAAGCAATCCCGCCTCACCGACGATCCCGGCCATGACTCCTATTACGATGGGATTCCCGACCCATTCACCGGCAGCAGCGCTGTAGCCGCAGAGGCAACCGGGCTTAAAGCCACCTACGTGTCACACGAGGAGACATTGCGTGACGACGCGCGCGTAGGTCCTACGCTTGATGCCATACGATCGCTGGCCGCCTATCTCGGTGCGCTGCCAGGGCGCAAAAATGTGATCTGGTTCTCCGGCTCGTTTCCCCTTTCGCTCAGCGGCGTTGGTCATGACAATGCAATGCGCAGCGAATCCTCCCGCGACTATTCCTCGGCCGTCAGCTCGACAAGTGAGCTGGTATCGCGGGCGCGCGTGGCAATCTATCCCGTGCTTGCCAGCGGCCCCGCCGGCAACACCATGTTCAATACGGATATGCCTAACACCGGCACGCTGCATGACTCCAGCAGAACGCTAGGTCAGGATAACGACCAGGCCTCCAGCGAAATCGATGCGCACAGCACAATGAACGCTCTCGCCGACCAGACCGGAGGCCGCGCTTTCTATTCCAGTACCGATCTCGGCGCAGCCATCCGCTCCGTGCAGCAGATCGGCTCGCACTACTACACCATCGCCTACGCACCCACCGACACCGCCTACGACGGCAAATTCCGCAAGATCGCTATCAAAGCCGATTCCCCGAAGGCTCGCCTCGATTACCGGCGAGGCTACTTCGCCGAAGATCCCGCCTCGTTGCCTTCTACCGTAAGAATTCCATCTTCCACAGACGTCTCTTTTGTGCTGCTCCACGGCGCTCCCTCATCTGCGCAAATCCTCTTCAAGCTCAGCGCTACACCCAAGGAAGGCATCCAACCAGCAGCCAACTCCACTACCATGCGTTACAGGATCAACTGGATCGTCGATCTCCACGGCATCCCCTTCACGCAACAGACGGACGGCTCCCGCAAAGGCGCCTTCTCGCTCGTCCTCGTCGCCTATGACACCAGCGGAAAACTCCTCAACCAGGTCAAAGACGGCGGCGACATCAGCCTCGATACTTCGCTGTACCAGAAATACCTCGCCTCCGGCCTGCAGTTTCATCAGGAGATCGACCTCCCCAGCGGCTACGTCTACCTCCGCGCCGCCATAGTGGACGAAAGCGGCAATCGCTCCGGATCAATCGAAATCCCTCTCAACGTCGCCGCACGACACCCGTCCGGCAAGTAACCTGGCGCACCCACCCGGTCTGCGCCATTTCGTAGAAAGCCTCGGCAGCGGATCATTTTGAAATTTCAGATTTACGGAAAACCATCACTGGCGCTATGCATAACTTCCTGCAAGCCGACTTGTCGGCACCAATCCCAGGAGTTTCCTAAAACGCTTTGGGGGGGAATTATCCAGCAAGTCCGCGAAACCCTTCTGTCTTTATCGGGTCGTCGCGCCTAGTTGGCCGATGGGCGTTGAATGCTGTCAATAACGAGAACTTGCTCCGTCGCTTTGATTGGGACGAGCTTTAGACCGAGCTGATAAAGCTCATCTATGAGTGAATCTCCGCTATCGAGCGATGATGTTGCAATGGGCGCGTCAGTAGCGGGAGCATCAGGTATCTGCATATCGATGTCGTAAAGACCCGCGAGATGAGTATCGTCTTCTACGATGGTGTGAGTTTCGCCCATAAGCATGTCGGCAAGGAACTTAAGGTGGATGCCGTGTGCAACGACTTTGCCGTCTCGCGTGCGCGCTATGCTTCCCGGATAGAACGTCATTTCGCCCAGGTGCAAGGGTTTGTCTGCGTCGGCAGGGTTGGAGGGGTGTAGATGGCTACTGTTGTGAATGAGTTCGAGTGAATAAATGGGCAGCACGCGCTGTTCCCAATGGAAGCGCAGGGTGAAGCGGTCGGTCAGCACCGGCTCGAGCATAGCTTGCGCGTGATGATAGCCGTCAGGCTGCTTGAACAGGGCCTGAAACGTTGAGGCATCGTCGGGATCGATCTTTGCTTCAATGTCGTAGTGCGCTGACCGCGCCCATGATGGGAGACCAACGAGTTGGACGGGGCTACGCAGACGAAAGGCGTCTCGGATGAGTTCTGAGAGCTCGTAGTTCGTTCCAGAAAAGCCATCACGCGTGAACATGATGTTGCCGTTGTGGCCGTCCAAGTTGGGCTTTATGGAGACGACCGCGAAAGAGGGCGCGGTGACCTGCGCTACGATGGATAGCCTCGCAAGTGCTGTGAGGATAAGGAGAGAGATGAGGCCGCTCCTATGGAGGATAATATCCACGCGAAAACCTCAAGAGTTGAAAACCTCATCAAGCGATAGAAAGATGATCAGATGACGCCAGCGACATACAGGCCTGAATGCGGTGAAGTTTAGCACTAACGCCCATAGCATTGTCTGTTTTGCGTCTTTCCGCCGAGGTTCCCACAAAGTTGCGTTTTCGGAAATGACGCGAGAAAGGTTCCTGGAAACGTGCATCTCATCGCTCAATCTCCGATTAACGTTCCATGATCATCAACCAGTGAATTCCAAACGGCGCCACAGCCAAAGCGTCATAATAGAAGCGTCATGCTGAAGCGGATCATTCTCCTCGCGAGCATCTTTTCCTCTGCGCTAGCGCTCCCTGCCCAAACCTCCGCCGCGCCCAAAAACGCTGCCGACGCCGCAGCCCAATGGAAACAGCGCATCGCCACCTGGCGCGCACAGCGAGACAAAGAACTCTCCGCACCTGACGGCTGGCTCACCCTGATCGGTCTCGAATGGCTCAAATCCGGCGGCAACAGCTTCGGCGCCGCTGCCGACAACTCCGTCCCCATCAAAGCCAAGGCTCCCGAGCACTTCGGCATCATCACCGTTTCCGGCAAGACCATCCAGCTTCTCTCCTACCCCACCGGCTTTCCCGCCAACTTCCAGGTCAACGGCAAGCCCGCCCGCGAGGACAAGCTCTCAACCGACGGCGACAATCCCTCCACCATGACCTGGCAAGGAATCACCATGGTCGTCCTCGAACGCGGCGACCGCTACGCCCTCCGCATCAAGGATGCCAACTCGCCTGCCCGTACTGGCTTCAACGGCCTCCACTGGTACGCCCCGGATCTCAACTACGCCGTTGAAGCCAAATGGATCCCCTATCCGCCGGGGCACACTGAAAAAATCCCCACCATCATCGGCACCACGCTCAACCTGCCCGCGCCTGGCCTCGCCGAATTCACCCTCAACGGCAAAACCCTCCGTCTCGAGCCAGTCATCGAAGACCCGCACGACTCCACGCTCTTCTTCATCCTCCGCGATGAAACCAGCAAGACCACCACCTATGAGGCCGCACGCTTTCTCCGCACCCCATTCCCCGATCACGGCCTCGACAAGCCCGGCACGCTCATCCTTGACTTCAACCAGCTCTACAACCCTCCCTGTGCCTACACTCCCTACGCCACCTGCCCGCTCCCACCCCCGCAAAACCGCCTTACCATCCCCATCGAAGCCGGCGAGCAGCGCTACTCCCACTGAACGCACCATCCTTTCAGACTGCTTTATGTCAAAATATGAAGTAACAGACATACAGATCTGAAACGGCGCATTCGGACGGAGATGGGCATGACAATCGACGAAAGACTGGATCGGCTCACAGAACGCCACGAAGCGCTCGCCCAGTCGCTCGAAATCCTCACCGCCGACGTCCACGCCCTCCAGGCTTCCACCACCAGGCTAAGCGAGTCAGTGGAATCCCACCGCGCAGATTTTGAAGCTCTGCGTATGAGCAGCGAAGCCCTCCGCGACGCTGCAATTGCTCAACAGGCAGCCATCGAATCGCAACGCACAGATACCGAATTTCAATACAAAGCTATCGAATCGCAACGCGCGGGCCTCGAAGTCTTGGCCGAAATCGCCCGAGGCCACGAGCGTCGCCTCGTACGTCTTGAAAGCGCCTAATTCTCTTTGCAGGAACCCATAACGATGCAGCCCTTAATTGAAGATCTCCGGATTCTCTCCAATAAAGTCGTTCTCCCCCCGATTTTCCTCGAAGAAGAGCGGCCGGTCTCGGAAAACGCCGCCGCCACCATCTTCAATTCGCGCATCGACATCACGCAGATTCTCGCCAAGCGTGACTCGCGCCTGCTGGTCCTCGTCGGCCCCTGCTCCATCCATGACACCAAAGCCGCCGTCGAATACGCCGGCCAGCTGCAATCCGCCATCAAAGAATTCGGACGCGACCTCCGCATTGTCATGCGCGTCTACTTCGAGAAGCCCCGCACCACCGTAGGCTGGAAGGGGCTCATCAACGACCCGTTTCTCAATGAATCCTTCCAGATCAACGACGGCCTGCGCCTTGCTCGCAACCTGCTCCTCGATCTCAACGAGATGGGCGTCCCTTCCGGCACCGAGTTTCTCGACATGATCTCCCCGCAGTATCTCGCCGGCCTTGTCGCCTGGGGAGCCATCGGCGCGCGCACCACAGAAAGCCAGGGTCACCGCGAACTGGTCAGCGGCATCTCCTGCCCCGTAGGCTTCAAAAACGGCACCTCCGGCAACGTGCAGATCGCCATTGACGCCCTCCTCTCCGCCGCCATCTCGCACACCTTCCTGGGCCACACCAAGAACGGCCAATCCGCCATCTTCCGCACCACCGGCAACCGCGACACCCATATCATTCTCCGCGGCGGCCGCAACACCACCAACTACGACGCCGCCAGCGTCGAGGAAGTCAGCCGCCGCATGGTAGCCGCCGGCCTCGACCCGCGCATCATGATCGACTGTAGCCACGCCAACAGCAGCAAGGATTACAACCGCCAGCCCATCGTCTGCCATGAGATCGCCGAACAGATCGCAGCGGGCAACCGCGACATTCTCGGCGTCATGATCGAGAGCAATCTCATCGCCGGTGCACAGAAGCTGGAATCCGGCACGCCCCTCAACAAACTCGTATACGGCCAAAGCATTACTGACGGCTGCGTCGACTGGCGCACAACCCACGGCATGCTCACCGAGCTAGCCGCCGCTGTCCGCTCCCGCCGCACCGCCAGTCAGCCCGCGGAAGTCGCTGTCACCGCCTCAGCGGCGAAGTAGTACAGTCGTCCTTCTTCGCGTCACCGCAATCCGGCAGGCCAGCGCGGCGCCGCACGTGCTCTGCCGGATCCCGATCCAGGCCGTCTGCTCGCCATTCAGCATCCACGCCGTGGCATTGGCCGCGTGCCCGGTCTCATCCATAAAGTAGGCTGCATTCATATCCGCGTCGGCGGCATCGGCGTTCCGCTGCTGGCACAGATCGTCCGCGGCAGCCCTCGGCACGCAGTAATCCTCATCATGAATCAGCGCATACTTCTTCCCATTCTCCGGAATGAAATACGTCACCGTAATCACCGGCACTTGGGAGCTGCGCGACCACCCCATCGCGGCCTGTCGAAAGGCTGCCGGCAACTGGCTCCACGCCAACGCATCCGTCTTCAGTTGCTTCGAAAAGACAGCCAGCGTCGGCGTAGGCTCACCATTCACCGGGTGAAAGTACACACCGCCCAGCCCAATACCCTCCTGCATGTCGAACCATACAAACCCGCGCCCCTGCAGAATCGGCCCTCCCTGGCTCGTCACCAGCACATACCGCCCATCCTGCACATCTACCGGCAGCGGGCTTCCAGTCAGCACCTCCTCAAGCGCGTCGGAGAGCCCCAAATCGCGCCCATAGTGATATGTCGTCCGCGGCGTAATAGCCTTTAACAGCTCCTTGAACCGCTTATCCTTCCACAATTCCTTTGTAGTCTTGTTCGCATAATCATTGAGAAACGTCATCTGCGTCGCTGGAATGCGATTCAAGAACTCAGCCTGCGGCGGAGGCGGCACATTAACCTGCGCACCCTGTTGCCCATCTGCCTGCGGAGCGGGAGCTTGTGCCACAACTACGCACCTGATCACAAGAACCACAGCAAAACACAAACTCGCCCGGAAGCCGCTCGATAGAGCGTCAAATCTCATAGGAACCTCTGTGGACCGAAGATTATCGCAAACTTAGACTCCGAATCATGAATACCCGCTTACACCAATGCCCCCTATCGCCACCTTCCCTCCCCCTCAAACCTGTAACCTGTACTTTCATGCCCACCCTTTTCATCTCGGCAGGCGAAGCCAGCGGCGAACATTACGGCGCAATGCTAATGGAATCCCTCCGCAAACAATCCCCGGCAGAACTCAACTTCATAGGCATGGGAGGCCCGCGCATGGTTGAAGCAGGTCTCGACCGCATTGTCCGCGCAGAAGACGTAGCCGTCATGGGCATCACGGAAATCGTCCGCCACCTGCCCCGCATCTACTCCGAATTCCGCAAGCTCAAAGCCTCCATCCGCCGTCGCAAACCTGACATAGCCATCCTCATCGACTTCCCCGACATCCACTTCGCCCTCGCCAAGGAGTTCCACGCCCAGGGCATCCCCGTCATCTTTTTCGTCAGCCCTCAGCTATGGGCCTGGAAAAAGCACCGCATCAAGCTCGTTCAGAAATACATCGACAAGATGCTCGTCATCTTCCCCTTCGAAGAGCCCTTCTACCGCGAGCGCAACGTCAGCGCCGAATTCGTCGGCCATCCCTTAGCTGATCTCCCACTCCCTACCATCTCCCGCGATCAATTCGCACTGGAAAGCGGCCTTGACTCCACAAAGCAATGGATCGGCCTCCTCCCCGGCAGCCGCATCAAAGAAATCCGCGCCAACCTCCCGGAGACGCTCAAGGCGGCCTTTTTTCTGCACGACGATTACGCCGAAAACGCCCGCCTCGGCCTGCAATGGCCTGAGCCAGAGTTTCTTCTCCCGCTCGCACCCACACTCACCACCACGCAGCGCGAAGAAGTCCGCCAGCTCATCGCTACCCACATGCCCGGCCTGCCCATCCATCTAGTCCACGACGCCCGCGACGCCCTCCACCACGCCCGAGCCAGCATCGTAGCCAGCGGCACAGCTACCGTGGAAGCCGCACTGATCGGCAATCCCTTCGTAGTCGTCTACCGCGTCTCCCCGCTCACTTACGCCATTGCCAAACGCGTCGTCACCGTCCCCCACGTTGCCATGGCCAACCTCATCGCGGGCCGCCGTCTCGTCCCCGAACTCATCCAAAACGACTTCACCGCGTCCAATATCGTCAGAGAGCTTCGCCCCTTGCTATCCGATGGCCCCGAACGAGCGTCCATGATGCAGGGGTTAGCCGCTCTCAGGGGTATGCTTAATCCGCATCACGGCCAGACAGCCATCTACCGTGTCGCGGAAATCGTGCTTCAGCAACTCTCTCTTACTCCGGCTGCCACTGCTCTCGTTGAAAAGAGTTAAGATTCCCGCAAGGATACTGCGCCGCCAGGACCCGACCGCAAGGACCCAATCATGATCAGCTCGCCCATCACTCTCTCCCGCCGCTTCTCATCAATCCTCGCGCTTCTCGTCCTGCTCCCCACCGGCTTCCTCGCGGCCCAGCGCATCGAGCGCCCCACGCTCACCGTCTCCGCTTACACCATTGACGCAGAGATCGACCCCACCGCGCACCATCTCCAGGCCAAAGTTACCGTCACCTTCACCGCGCCGGACAACTCCGATCTCATCACCTTCGGTTTCCATCCAGCCCTCAAAATCTCCAAGATCACAGACGATTCCGGCAAGCTCCTCACCGGCGAGCGCACCGCGGACGGCTCCGTCCGCATTGTGCCCAACTCCCCCGTCTCCTCCGGCATCCCCGCACACTGGACCTTCGAGTACGAAGGAGTCATCACCGGCAATGAGGATGGTCCCATCGAAGGCCTTAAGCTCGCAGCCATTCAGGAGCCCATCACCTACCTTTTCTATCCCTCACGCTGGTTCCCTTCCACCGGCTACATGACCAACCGTTTCACGGCGCAGATGCAAATCCGCGTCCCCCAGGGCATGCGCGTCTTCGCCAGCGGCCAGACCGGCGCTCCGCACAACGTGAGCCTCTCCAACGGCAAGCCCGGCGACCAGTACGACTTCAACTGGAGCAAACCCGGTTTCCCCGGCACCGTCATCGCCGGCCGCTACGTCGATCCCGCCACGGCGGGCCCCGTCAAGGTCTATCTCACCGTCTCGCATCGCGCCGCTGCCGAGCAGCTCGCCCAGACCGCGTCCAAAGAATTCGACTTCTTCGTCGACAGTTTCGGCCAGCCTGAAACCACCCATATCAATGTTGTCGAGCTGCCTGACGACACACTTCCGGCCTTCTGGGCGCCCGAGATCGCCGCCATCATGGGTTCTCGCACTGGCGACAAATCCGGCATCCGTCTTCTCGCCAACACTCTTGCACGTCAGTGGTGGGGTTCTGAGGTCAGCCCCAAAACTCTCTCCGACGCATGGATCACCAACGGCATGAGCAGCTACGCCGAGTTGATGTATGTCGAAGATGAGCAGGGCAAAGGAGCTATGCACACCGCTCTCCAGGATGTTGCAGCCGGCGCGCTCGCCTACGACATCACGCCGCTTTCCACCTCAGGCCGCCTCAGCCCTTTCTCGCCTGAATTTCAGTCCCAGACCCAATGGAAGGGCGCCATGATCTTCCACATGCTCCGCTGGGAGGTCGGCGACAAGCCGTTCCTCGCCTCGCTTAAAGGCACGCTCTCGCAATATACCGATCAGGGCATCCGAGGCTCTGACCTCACCAAAGTGTGTGAAGCCCAGACCGGCCAGAACCTCACGCCCTTCTTCGCCCAGTGGGTCGATGGCACCGGCGCGCCCACATTCGTGAATAAGTACGCTGTCTACCGCCTCGGCAATAACAAAGGCTTCCGCACCATCGGCGAAATCAACCAGGATCTCGATCTCTTCCGCATGCCTGTCGAGCTGCGCGTCGAAACCGAAGGCAAGACCGAGATCAAGCGCGTCGATGTCGTCGGCACCGAGTCGCAGTACGTTGTGGATACCTTTGGCCGCCCGCGCCGCATCAGCATCGACCCGCAAAACTGGGTCCTGAAATCGACGCCCGACCTACAGGTTCGCATCGCCATTCTCAAAGGCCAGCAGCTCGTCGCTCAGGGCGACCTCACCGGCGGCCTCAATGAGTACCAGAAAGCGCTCGAAGCCAATCCGCAAAGCTCGCTCGCCAGCTATCGCATCGGCGAAGTTCTTCTCGCCCAGCACAACTACCAGTCCGCCATCAACTCTTACCGCGACGCTCTGCGCGGCGATGACGAGCCCCGCTGGACCGAAGTCTGGGCTCACATCGAGATCGGCAAAATCTTCGACCTCACCGGCCAGCGCGACCGAGCCGTCGAGCAGTACCGCCTTGCCGTGCAGACCAACGACAATACCCAGGGAGCCATCAACGAAGCCCGCCTCTATCTGCAGAAACCCTATACCCGCCCCGAATCTGAATAGGACGGTTGGCGATTCCGCAGGCTTGGTGTGCAGTGTTCGGTTCCGGACAATGCCGGTAGTTAGCCTGTGCGGGGTTGGTTTATAACATGATTTTTTTGTGCGAATTGCGAAGGATTGCACAGTTTCTGGAAAAATCTTTATGCGATCCTCATTTCGGAACTGTGCATGTATGCACAGTTCCGAGGGATCAGGGATCAGGGATCAGGGGTCAGCGTTATTGATAAAAGCCTTAAAGCCATCGATAAATTCTCCGCGAAATGACGACGGCCCGAACCTTTTGGGGTTCGGGCCGTGGGTTTTTCTTCTGCTGATTATGAGTAAAGCACAAAACCCCTTAATTGCATGCAAATTATCTTTGGGGTGGGATGTTACGAAAGGGCAATGGACTTTAGTAACGTCCGCTGACAGGTTGCTGGCGACAGAAAGACGGGCTGGCTTTTGTGGCATCCCAGGTCTCCAAAAGAGGGAGACCTGGGGCACCCGGCAAGTCATGATTAGGAATACCGATGGCCTAAAGCGCAACGCCCGAAGTCGCAGCGAGGATGCAATGCGGCGTACGACCGCGGCGATCCTACTGATGCTATCTGAAGAAACGGAGATCAATTTCCGCAGTGTCGCTACGCGGGCGAAAGTATCGACGGCCTGGCTCTACGGAACGAAGGCCGTTCGGGACAAGATCGTGAAGATCCGCAATACGTCGCCCGTTTCCGCCGGCGAGAATTTGCAACATCGGCAGCGGCTCTCGCACGAACGAGTCGTGGCGACTCTCAGAATCCGCATTCTAACTCTGGAGGTAATCAATCGCGAGTTGAAAGAGCAGCTCGAAGCCGCCTACGGCAGGCTTGCGGTGGTACAGCCGAAGCTGGGGTCACTACACCAAACATCAGAATAATGCGTTAAGGCGTTCGGGTGCGTCTTCTAACCAAAGGAGCGCAAGACGATTAAGCCAGCAACCTCGTGGCAACTTTCCTTTTTGGACGTATTTCCATTTGGATGCTGAATACACTCAATTCCGCCACTCCGGACAACATGATGCCGCCAGAGTTGGAAAAAAGGACTGAGGCAGCATCATCGGCGCCGGAGGTGCGTGGCGCTGTTTTTCCAACCAGTAATTGACGGGTGGGCGGTGATTCGGGAGTGACCCGGAGCTTGGAGACTTCTCGACGCTCAGAAGGGAAAATCAGCTTTCTCGCAATCGTCATAGTTTCTGCTGCTTCACTTCCTCCAAAACATCGCGAATGGCCTGAGCGATTGCCTCAGGTTTCTGCTGGTGCATGGCATGTCCTGAACCCACGACGGCCCGAAGCTGACCGTATTTCGATCTGCTTGACAGATCAACCTGGAAGCTGTGCCAGGCGGCATTGATTTGGTCGCATTGACTCTGGCTGAGGCTGGGGAAGGCGCTGCAGGGAGGCAGGTCGGTCCGTTCAAGCACGATGATCGGGACGTCGTCGTGCCAGGTGAGGTGCTGCGGCGGCGGGAGCAGACCATCACGTTGGAGGCTTTTCAGATCCATGTCTGAACCGGGAAACGCGGGGGAGATGGCTGCGTCTCTCCATACCTGCTCTTCGTGAGCTGAGTCGACGAAGACGAAGCCTGCCACATCGGAGGGATAATGCTCCTCATAGTGTCGAACGAGAATGCCTCCCGCCGATATCCCAACAAGAATGTAGGGGCCTGGCAACTGCGCAGAGTGAAAGAGATCGTGCATGTTCTCGACGACATCGCTTATCGAATCATCTCCCGGAACATGATCGCTTTGACCAACGCCAAGCGCATCGTAACTGCACACACGGGCGAACTCCGAGACACGCGACTGGACCAGGGACCAGTCCTGAGAAGCACCGAGCCCGCGGCCCGTCGCCAGAATGACGGTCGGCTTCCCTTGAGATTCTCCCGTGCATTCAAGAAACATCTTGTGTCCCTGGGAGATCGGAACAAGATGGCCGGTTGGATCTGGACCACTCGTCTGCGCTGCCTGCAGCTCTGGCTCCAGCGCACAACCGTAGACGACGCCAGTGTTCCTGAAGGTGCAGAAGCTGAGCGTGGTTAAAAAGATGACCGAAGCGGATAGCAGGGTCGCCACAGTCCATAGCCTGACCGGCTCAAGATAGGCTGGCCCCACTAAAGAGACCGCATCGTAGACAGCAGATCGCCAGACCCTGCCAATTCCCGAGACCCCTTCTTTCCTGGCGTCCATGAGCTGCTCCCTGAAGAGCTGCTCCATCTCATCGCCGTACCGGTAGCGCAGATTGTCTGCATACAGCGGGAGCATCCGCTTATAGACCCAGCAACTGAGTTCGAGGACTGAGCTCACACTTTACCTCTCAGTGGAAACACCTTTTTTACTTTCGCTAAAAGAAGAACTTCGTTTTGTCGCGAGAACTCGGCGTTGAGTAGCTGCTTGCCCGTTCGTGTGAGGCGGTAGCTTCGACGACGGTCCTGGCTGTCGTTCTCTACCTCTTCAATGAGCGACTGGTCTGCGAGTTTTTGGATCGTGGTGTAGAGAGTCGCGGGCCCCATTTGGAGTTTGCCGTCCGACAAGACCTTTATCTCTTGCATGATCAGGTATCCATGCTTCTCGCCATCCGCGAGAGCAAAAAGTACGAAGAAGATCGCCGAGGAAAGCGGTAGCATCTCTTGCAAGTCATTATTGAGTGAAGCTGATGGATTCATCCAAAGGATTCCCTATATCACATATAGATATATCATTTTCCGATACATGTCAATTTGTCTCTGTGGAAAAAACGGTATGCGAAGAGCGGTTTGGAGCGAGAAGCTCAGCGCCGGAAAAGCAAGACACCGATACCGGCTTGGTCGCTTTCTGGTTTCGCCCGACCATGTAGATCGCTGTCAGTTGATGAAAGCAGGTTCGCCGAAGTACTCGATGTTGGAGACGTGCTCCGTCTCCTTGGGCGTCGCGGTCATGCCGATCTGCGTGGCTGACGAGAAGTAGGTGAGCACCTTTCGCCATGCTGCATCATCGGCGGCGCTGCCACGGTGGCACTCGTCCACCACGATCAGGTCGAAGAAGTCGGGGGAAAACTGCTTGTAAATGTTCTGGTCTTCCTCGGTCCCGGTGACAGCCTGATAGAGCGCCAGATAGATTTCGAACGCTTTGTCGGCGGTGCGGTTGGTGATTTTGGTCATCGCCTGACCAAACGGCTTGAAGTCATTTGTCTTGGTTTGGTCGGCAAGGATATTGCGGTCTACGAGGAAGAGGATGCGTTTCTTTGCCCCGGACTTCCAAAGACGCCAGATGATCTGAAATGCCGTGTAGGTCTTACCGGTGCCTGTAGCCATGACCAGAAGAATTCGATCTTCACCTTGAGCAATGGTCTCGACTGTACGGTTGATAGCGTTGAGTTGGTAATAGCGCGGCGTCTTCCCGGAACCGTCATCGTAATATTCCTGTTTCGCAATGGATTCCTGCGCCGGAGAGAATCCCTTTGCCGCGCTGTACCGTGCCCATAGCTCTTCTGGAGTCGGGAATTGGTGCAGGGGAATCTCTCGTTCAACCGGGCCTCCGGTTCCTGTACGATCGTGTTCAAGAAAGCCGTCGCCGTTGGAGCTATAAGCAAAAGGAATGTCTAGGAGCTCGGCGTAGTCGAGAGCCTGCTGCATGCCATCGCCAAGCGCGTGCGCATTGTCCTTGGCCTCAATGACCGCGATGGGAATATTGGGCTTGTAGTAGAGCAGATAATCGACTTTTTTTGCTTCGCCGCGTTTGACGCTCTTACCCCGTACGATCACCCGGCCCTTGGTGAAGTAGAATTCCTCGCGGACCTGAGTCATCGAGTCCCATTTCGAACCATTTAGACCCAGGACCGCAGGAGTGATGTACTTCGTGCGGATGTCTGCTTCCGTAAGATCCTTCTTATTCATCCGTTGGCCTCAGGGACTGCTTCAGAACGGGAAGTATCTGCAGCAAACAGCCCTGGAAATTCGACTGAGAGAAGTTGCTGCAATGGCATGACATCAGTCTTTGCATCGAGCTTGTAACTCTCATCGCCTGGATAAAGCACGATTTGCCTTACAGCCCCGATGTCTTCACAACCGATAAAGAACCCTCTCCGCGGCTTTGGGTCGCCGAGAGAACGTTTGATCTCGATCGCCCAGCGCTGGTTCGGCTTGACCTCCAGCACGAGGTCAATCTCTGCACCTACGGCAGTTCGGTAAAACCATGCGGGGGTACTTGCCGGCATTGTGCTCAAGATATTTTCGATGAGCATCCCTTCCCAACTAGCTCCGACCACGGGATGCCCTAGCAAGGTCTCTTGGTCGCGTATACCGAGCAGAGTATGGAGCAAACCACTATCCCGCACGTAAACTTTAGGGGAGCGGACCAGCCGCTTTCCTACATTGGCAGACCACGGCTGCAGGCGTCGCACGAGCAGGAGATCGACCATGATATCCAGATACCTAGCGACCGTCTGACCGCTAATCCCCAACCCGGATGCTAACTGTGCGGCATTCAACATCTGCCCTTGGTTGTGGGCCAGCATCTGCCAGAAGCGGTGAAGCGTCTCGGCAGGGATGCGCGGCCCGAGAGACGGCACATCGCGATCCAGATAGGTTTGAATAAATGCGGAGCGCCACTCGAAGCTCTCAACTTCGGTCTCGGCTAGAAAGCTATCCGGAAACCCGCCCCTCACCCAGAGTGTCGAGGTAGCGTTGGGGGCGAGACTGGCGACCTCGTCATCGAGGAAGGGCGTCAACTCCATGTAGGCGATCCTGCCTGCAAGAGTTTCGGCCGATTGTTGCAAAAGATCGATGGATGCTGATCCGAGGAGGAGAAACTGGCCTGTGCGCTTGCCTTTCCGCTTTCTTTGATCGATCAAACCACGAAGTGTCTGGAAAATTCCTGGAAAACGATGGATCTCATCCAGAATCACCAAGCGATCTTGATAGGCGGATAGATACAACTCGGGGTCGGCTAGTTTAGCCCGGTCTGAAGGAAGCTCCAGGTCGAGATAATGGGGTGGAACGTCGGCCTCTCCCACCAGGCTCAGAGCGAGAGTTGTTTTGCCTACCTGTCTGGGCCCAAGCAGCGCAACAGCAGGAAACCGCCTGAGTAGTTGGACAAGCCGCTCTTCTGCATCGCGTCGGATCATACCCTGCAATTATTCCACACGGCGGCAGAAATGCAAGGTCTAACTTATAGAAGAGTAAAAGCAGTCGCTCTATTGAGATCACATTTCCGGTTCAAGAGACTTTTGAGGGGATCCAGAAGTTCTATCGACCGCTGCTGGCATTCATTTAGAACAGCGTTCGGCAGTTTGGGCACAGTTTGGGCACAGAAAAACGCATCCGAAAATGCGTTTATTTTGTAAACCATTGATTTTATTGGTGCCTGGAGGGGGGTCGAACCCCCACGAGGTTGCCCTCGGCGGATTTTGAGTCCCTATCTGTGAAGAAACAAACCTCTTGTTTTCCTTTATTTACAATAGGTTAAGCCTCGCGACGGTGAGGTTCTATGCGGTCCTGTGAGGCCCATTTTGGGCTGTTTAGGCATAGTTTGGGCATAGTTCATCTCCTCGATCTGGAGTTTGCTGGATTGTGTTGATGATCGGGGCTGGCGGGCAAAAGAACTACTGGAACAATCTAAATCGGTTTGAACGGGAGCGCAAGAGTGCCGATTGCACCGTGGTTGGTCATCAATTACCTGCGTTGGAGCAGCATGTTGTACTCGTCTTGACGCATCATAATATACTTGTATTTGCGCGGCATAATAAACGCGTAATAACCCGCAGGGAGGATTGCCATGGCGACACCGAACCAAAAGATGGCGGCATCCTTGAGCGCCCTTCGTGAGCTTCAGAAAGACGGGCGTCGT
>NZ_JBEKYX010000190.1:0-2571 GCF_049510455.1 Occallatibacter sp.
ATCGAGGTATGGAACGCCTCGTTGACCTGCCCGATGGTGCCGCTGAACTCAATGGAGGACTTGCCGGAGGAGACCTTGGCAACGGTCAGTCCATGCGACTGCATCCACGCGGTCACCTGCTGCACATCGGAGTCGGCCGCTCCAAAGCGCGTGCCGAACTCTCCGGGCGCGAGCCACTTGTGGTAGCTCGGGGAGGACTGCTGGTGCGCCGACAGCAGGAAGCTCTGCAGCGCAGTCTCCTGCTCGGGGGAGCGCTTCAGCGTCACCATCAGGCGCCCGGAGGGCTGGCTCTCATCTGCCGCGCCGAGGTCCCTCGCACCCTTCAGTGCAGCAGGGCGGCTCCCCGTCAGGGTGACCAGCTTGCTCTCATCGACGGGTGTCGTGATCAACGGCTGCGTCTGCGCCTTCAGTGACGGCGCAAAGGTGGCCAGGGCGAGAAGCAAGAGCGCAAGGGCGATAGTACGACTGCAGAGAAATATGCGTTTCATGAGAGTGGTCTCCGATCTGTGAAGCGTGCAGCGATTGAGGATGGACACAAGCGTACTGGAGCGGAAACACTCTGGGAATGGAGTTTATGCTGATGATTCTACTATTTTCCTAACGATGTAAGGAGAAGTTGGCTTTCGGCTATATTTTAATTCTTGCGCCCGCTAACGTTCAGTCCCTTCGCACTCTTCGCACTCTTCGAGATCTGGCCTTCGAGCACATCGTCCTTCGAGTCGATGGCCTTCGTCGAGAACGCCGTCGACAGCACAAGATAGGTTGTCGTCTCGGTATAGGGAGTGAGCATGTCGATCACTTGCTCCAGCTCCGTGACGGAAGTAGCAAGCACCTTCAGCAGAAAAGAGTGCGAGCCTGTCACCCGATGACATTCGATGACGCGCGCGATCCGCCGGACCTGCGTGGTAAAACGAGTGATCACGTCTCCAGGCACGTTGACGCCGATGTACGCCAGGATGGGATAACCAAGCCGGCTGGTGTTGATGACAGCCTTGTAGCCTTCAATGATTCCCACTTCCTCCAGCTTGCGGACGCGGTCCATCACCGCCGGCGTGGATAGCCCGACACGGCGGCCTAACTCGGCGAACGGTATCCGGGCATTCAATTGCAACTCCGAAAGAATCTTGCGCCCGATCGTATCCAGAAGCTTTTCATGCTGTTCGTCCATCGTTCCATCCTCCTTCGAGTTAAGCGACCAGGAAATCGAGAAGCTCCACCGCTGGGCTCACATAGGTCTCTCTGATCGGTTCCACCTTGAGCAGATCGGTGCTCAAGTACTTCCGGTTATCGTCGCAGAAGATCGTTGCTACGATCGCATCCGGTCCAAGACCCTCCTGCGCCTGAATGGCCGCGAGGAAGTTGCATCCCGACGAAATGCCGACGGCAAGACCCAGCGTACAAGCAAGCTTCTGCGCCATCAGGATCGCATCGCCATCGGATACGGACAAGATCTCGTCAAGCTGATCGAGCTCAAGTATCTCGGGGATAAACTCATCCGAGATTCCTTGCACCCGATGAGACCCAACCTTATGGCCGGTAGAAAGCGTAGGCGATTCTGCTGGTTGTACGGGATACAGTTTCGCACGATGTCCCGCGCTCTTCAGCGCCTTCGCCACGCCCATGATGGTTCCGCCCGTTCCGACTCCGGCGACAAACGCGTCGAGCCGCAACCCACGATTGGCAAGTTGCCGCAAAATTTCTGGGCCAGTTGTAAGCGCGTGCGCCTCAACGTTTGCACAGTTGGCAAACTGGCGTGGGAGAAAGCTATGCGGTTCGCGTTGCCAATGCTCCAACGTAAGGCGGATGCTGCCGACAAAGCCCCCTTGCTCGCTTGAAACAGGAACCACCTCGGCCCCATAGGACTGAATCAGCTGAACACGCTCCCGGCTCATCCAGTCAGGCATATAAATAATCACCGGATGCCCCATGGCCGTGCCGATCCCAGCCAGCGAGATGCCGGTGTTTCCGCTGGTTGCCTCAATGATCGGCGTTCCAGGCGCCAGGCTGCCGTCGGCATAAGCCCGGCAGAGTATATGCAAGGCCATCCGGTCCTTGATCGAGCCAGTGAGATTGAGATGTTCGGCCTTCGCATAGATTCTGCGGACCGATCCGCGATACCGAAATACAACCTCGACCATCGGAGTGTTGCCGATCAGCGCGCGCAGGCCTTCCACACTCTTCGGTGTCGCTCCCTTTAGCGGGGCAATAAGCACAGGGCACCTCCGAGCCTACGATAATCTAACCATCACCCCATACGGAATGCTCATTCGAAGGAGTTTGTCGTCCCATGCCGAACATTTTAATGAATTAAATCTCTTTCACTTCACCTTGTATTGTTTGATCTTTTACTGAATGTTTTCTTTGTTCGGACACTTGATTCCCTCGGGATACTTCAGAACATTCCCGTCGCTCGCCTATTGCGCCAGCTTCTCCATCACTAAGCATCAAGGGCGGGTGGCCCCGATCTCTGACCAAGATGAGGGTGCCACCGGTCCCTCGCCTTTGGGGACCGGTGATGCTTGCATCACAAAATAACCGGATGACCAGCACGAACGAGCGCGGCGTTACGGC
>NZ_JBEKYX010000191.1:0-3434 GCF_049510455.1 Occallatibacter sp.
CTGGCTTCCTCTCGCGCTCGAAAGCACGGGCAAATTTACCCCTGGGTGGGACTCGCTCGGGCCCGGTCACGATGTCTCGCTCGGCAAGCCCTGGTATAACCAGCCCACCATCTTCTGGCTCGCGCTGAATGCACGCATCCCGGCGGAACGCCGCGCCGCAGTGCTCGCGAAGTGGGACCAGGTCTTCCGCCCTGACCGCGAGGTAATGACCGAAGCCACAACCGACCCGGCTGTTAAATCCGCGGTTCTGCGAGGGACGACCAAACTGGTCCCGCTCAACAATGGCTCCGGCGGAATGCGGCACAAGTTCTCAGCGTCTCTTGTATTACTCATGGCGCTTTCCGCATCCATTTTTCTTGTCGGCTGCCTGAATCTTGCCAACCTTCAGCTTGCCCGGCTTAACGCGCGCGCTAACGAACTCGGAGTGCGGATGGCTCTCGGCGCAAGCCGTGTCCGGCTTCTCTCCCAAATTGTTCTTGAGGACGTTCTGATTGTCCTTGTTGGCTGCGGATTGGCCTTCGCCATGGGCCGGCTTGCGAGCGCCATGCTTGTGCGCTGGGCTTCCAACCATAATTCGCTTCTCATAATCGACCTGCGCCCGGGCCTGCCCATCGCAGCTCTCGGCGTTGCGCTCATGCTGCTGTCGCTTCTGTCCTTCAGCATCCTTCCTGCCCTCATCTTCATGCGAACCAGCGTTGCGCACGCGGCAGGTTCACGTGCCAAGGTCGCCGGTATCTCCCAAACCGCGCGCCAGCGCTGGCGCGCGAATCTGCTGCTCATCGCGCAGGTCAGCCTCTCTCTTCTGCTTTCCACGATGTCGGTCTGCTTCGCCGCTACCCTGGTGCATTGGGAAACCGTCGATGTCGGCATGGACCGCGAGCACATCCTCTCCGTCCACGTGGATGCGGAGCAGTACAGGAGCGCCAACCCGTCCGCTAACCTTCCGGCGCTCGTTCGCCAGATACAGGAGCGGCTTCAGGCTCTTCCCGGTGTTCGCGGAGTGGCTCTGGGAATGTGCGGGGACATCCACTGCGGCTGGAATACGGCGCTATACGTTCATGACCGCAGCGACCTCACCGATGGGCAGGTGCATGGGCAGGAAGATCACGTCAGCCCCGGCTTCTTTCGAACCCTCGGTATCCCCATCCTGCGCGGCCGCGACATAGCTTCGACCGATACGGATACAACACCGCGGGTCGCCATCATCAGCCGCTCGTATGCGCGGCAGCTCTTCGGAGACAAAGACCCGATTGGCCAGTGGGTCGGCTATGAGCCCGCTCCCAACGACCATACGTTTCTGATCGTTGGCGAAGTGGCCGATGCGCACGTGAACGGCCCTCAGCGTGAAGCGCCGCCGATGGTCTACATGAGTATTAACCAGAATCCTGCTCCGGCGCACAGCATCCGCGTCCGTGCCGCCGGAGATCCGGGCAAGCTCTCCGAGAGCGTTCGTCAGGCGCTCCGCGAGATCGATCCCACGCTGCCTGTCGAGGAGATCGTTCCCTTTGCTACGGACCTGAACGGCGATCTCGGCACCGAAAAGCTGCTTGCCCGCCTGGCAGGGATCTATGCGAGCCTCACGCTGCTGCTCGTCACGATTGGCTTCTACGGTGTCATGTCGTCCCGCACCTCGCGCCGCAGAAGCGAGTTTGGGATCCGCCTGGCGCTAGGGGCGACAAGGCGGCATGTCCAGATGTTGATTGTCAGCCAGGCAGCGTGGATATTGGTGGCGGGAATCGGGCTGGGATTGCTGCTCTCTGCCGCTGCGATTCGCCTGGCCAGTCATCTTCTCTATGGATCAGCCGCCAGAAATTCGGCAGCGATTGTCGCCGCATCCGTTGCGTTGGCCGTTACGGGATTTGCCGCTGCTTTCATTCCTGCAAGGCGAGCTGCGTATGTTGATCCGCTGGAGACTTTGCGGAATGAGTGATTCGTGGAACGGGGAGCACAAAGGCCCTGCGCGTGAAGCGGGCATCTATCAAGTCAGTGCGGAGCACGGAGGATACGCATGAAGATCTGGCCGGGGTGGGAGCGGAAGAAGGACGATCTGCGCGAGGAGCTGGAGTCGCATCTGCGGATTGCGGTGGAGGAGCGTATGGCGCGTGGGGAATCGTACGAAGAGGCGAAGGCAGCGGCGACGCGTGAGATGGGGAAAGCGCGGAGCGCACGGTGCAGGATGTGCGCTATGCGCTGCGGCAATTAAGGAAAAGCCCTGGCTACACGGTGACGGCGCTGATTACGCTTACGCTGGCGATTGGCGCGAACACGGCGGTCTTTGGGCTGATGTATGCGCTGCTGCTGAAGAGCCTGCCGGTGGAGCGGCCGGATCGGATGGTGCGCGTGGAGCTGCAGATTGGAGCACCGGCCAAGAAGAATCCGCCTGCGGATATGACCTCCGGCAAGCTGTATGACGCGCTGGTGGAGGCAAAACCTAAGACACTCAGTGGACTGTGCTCGTGGAGCAAGTTTCCGCAATTGAACCTACGCGATCAGAGCGGAACACGGCCGGCGCAGGCGGCACAGCTTACGGGTGACTGCTTCCAGATGCTTGGGCTGCATGCCGCGCTGGGCCGGCTGTTCACGGAGGCTGACGATAAGCCGGGCGGTGGTCCTGAAGGCTACGCAGTCGTGCTGGGGTATGACTACTGGCACAGTCGCATGGGCGGTGATCCCGGCGTGCTGGGACGCGCGCTGGATTTTCAGGGAAAGAAGGGCGTGATTGTCGGCGTTCTTCAACCGGGGTTCGACAGCGTCGAGGTGGGCGACAAGCCGTGGATGTATGTGGCCTCGGAGATTGGCGAGGCGGGCGACCGACACGGTTTTGGTTCGTTTAACCGCACGCTGCTGGGGCGGTTGAAGGACGGCGCATCGGCTGTGCAAGCGCAAGCAGAGTTGGACCCTGTCTTCAATGCAGCGATGAAGGCCGCAAAGTTTCACTATTTCACGATGACCGATGACGGCAAGTTCAGCGAGACAGATACCGCCCATCTGGTGGCGGTTCCGGGGCGAACAGGCTTCTCCTATTTGCGGCAGGAGTTTGCCGAACCACTGTATCTGATTGAGGGACTCGTTGGGTTGTCACTGCTGGTGGCCTGCGCTTATCTGGCGACGCTGGCAGGCACACGTTCCTTGGCGCGGCGACGGGAGTTGGCAGTCCGCGTGGCGCTGGGTGCGAGCAGACAAAGGCTCACGGCGCAGTTGTGCTGGGAGAGTTTGTTGTTGTCTGGCACAGGCATGGCGCTGGGACTTTTCTTTGCATGGAGCACGAGCCAGGCGCTGGTGAAGCTGATGGACAGCCCCGGAACGGATCGCCTGGAGATAAATACAGCTCCGACAGGCATAGTGCTGGTCTTCGCGCTCGCTGTGACGGGAGTGACCGTGCTGCTGGCGGGAGTGATTCCGGCGTGGCGTGCGAGCCGCGTCGATCCGGTGCG
>NZ_JBEKYX010000192.1:0-4700 GCF_049510455.1 Occallatibacter sp.
CTTAAATAACGGAACGTGGTTACCAAATAAAAATAAAAATTTGCACGCGGGCCTTCTAAGCTGCTGATTCGATAGATGGTTGCGATGAAATTTCGGTGTGCGGAGTTTTGTTCGCCTTTTCTACGCCTCCGGATGGGCGGCCGCGGAGCGCCGAAAGGGCGATTCGCGCTCCACTGAGGAGAGCAGCGCCATCCTTGTGGCTGATGATGCTCACGGCCATTCCGTGGAGGACGCAGGCGATGAACTCCTTGAGCCCCTGGCGGGTGCTTGGATCGGGCATGGCGTAGCGGTAGGCGGTCGCGGCTGCTTTCTGTGTGTAGTAGTCAGAGCCGACCTTGGCGAGCATCTCCGCGAAGATTGCGGTTTTGTCGGTGTTCGGAGGCTGGGGAGGAAGCTGGCGCATTTTATGGGTGGCGAGCTCGCGGAAGATGCGGTTGCGGGCGTCACAGCAGCGCTGGACGACGGGAGACAAAGGCTCATGTACGCACGGAGTACCGTTCATATCCATGGTGGTTTTCCTTGTGTATGAAGTTGTGTTGGGAGTGTTGAGGCGGCTTTCCGGCTTGCAGAAAAACCGCTCTATTTCTATTGTCCACAAATGGAGATAATTATGTGCAAACCGCACGGAAAATCTTGCGCTTTAGAATCAGCGGGTTAGAAAATATTTTTCGTAAAAGGGCTTGACAAGATTTCCACAGGGGGTGGTTTGGGGGTGATTTCCGTGGACCAGGAATGAGATTCGACTTCCCGGTAGTGTCTCAGTTTGAAGAAACTGCCTCCGGGGCTAAGGAAGGTCTGATTAAGTCCGTGAAGCATACCTCAGCGGCTAAAGCCGCATTGATTTTGCTGCATTTATGTCACGGCTGAAGCCGTGACCTACCGTTCGTGCCACTTAATCAGAGGTCGTGCCCTGTTACAAAACAATTCAAACTGAGCCAGTATGAGTTTGCGTCTCTTACGGCAGATGCGAAATGGCCAATGCGCTTGCCGAGCCCTATATTCCGTGCCGGGAAGGCTCATTTGCTTACAGGCGATGAGACATTCCTAAGCGGCGCTTTCAAGCAGCGCTGCGACGATTTGCGGGGCGAGCTGGCTGACGCTGCCTGCACCGAGGGTGAGGATGAGATCGCCTGCGGATGCGGCTTTTGAGGCTGCTGTTAATGCTGCCGGGAAATCTTCTACGAATTTTGCTTTCGGCTTTGTGATCTGGTGGGCGAGCCGCTCCGCGGTGACGCCGGGAATGGGCTCCTCGCTGGCTGCGTAGATGGGGAGCACGAAGACCGAGTTTGCGTCTGTGAATGCCTCTGCGAATTCCTCCATGAGGTCGCGGGTGCGCGTGTAGCGGTGCGGCTGAAAGATGACGTGGATGTGCTTGAAGCCGCATTGGCGGGCTGCTTCGAGCGTGGCGCGAATTTCGGTGGGGTGGTGGCCGTAATCGTCCACGACGGTGATGCCGCGGGCTTCGCCGCGCTTTTGAAAGCGACGGTCGACGCCGCGGAAGTTTCTGAGCCCTTCGGCAATTTTGCCTGCGGGGATTTCGAGCTGATGGCCGATGGCAACCGCGGCCGTGGCGTTGAGCACATTGTGACGACCGGGTACGTGCAGCTCAAAGGGGCCGAGCAGAGTTCCCTTTGCGGTTACCTGGAAGCGCGAGAGGCTGTTGCTGTCGGCAGGCAGCATTTCGAGGCGGAAGTCTGCGCTGTCACTCATGCCATAGGTGAGGATGCGTCGTTGCGCGCGATGCAGGATGGACGCGAGGAGTGGATTGTCCGCGCATGCCGTGACTGCGCCGTAGAACGGCACCTTGTCCATGAAGGCGAGGAAGGCGCGCTCGACGTCTTCCATGTCGGCGTAGGTGTCCATGTGTTCGCGATCGAGATTGGTGACGACGGCGAGAATGGGCGAGAGCTTGAGGAAGGAACGGTCGCTTTCATCGGCTTCCGCAACCATGTATTGCGTGGCTCCGAGACGGGCGTTGGAGCCGAGCGCATCGACGCGGCCGCCGACGACGATGGTGGGATCGAGGCCGCCCGCGGTGAGGACGGATGCGACCATTGTGGTGGTGGTGGTTTTGCCGTGCATGCCGGCGATGGCGATGCCGTATTTGAGGCGCATGAGCTCGGCGAGCATCTCGGCGCGCTGAATGACGGGGATTTTGCGGGCGCGGGCTTCAAGGACTTCCGGATTGGATGGGCTGACGGCGGAGCTGGTGACGACGACTGTGGCTCCTGCGATGTTGGCCGCGTTGTGGCCCTCGTAGATAGTTGCGCCGAGGCCGGCGAGACGATCTGTTACTGCGGAGCGGCGGAGGTCTGAGCCGGAGACTTTGAATTTTTGCGTGAGAAGGATCTCGGCGATGCCGCTCATGCCGATTCCGCCGATACCGATGAAGTGCGCGTGCTGGGAGGTAGCGAACATAGAAAGAACAGCGTAGCAGGAGCGGCTTTACTGTTACTTGCCTGAGTAGTGGATCAGTTTGAACGCAGGGGCTAAGGAAGGTCTGATTAAGTCCGTGAAGCATACCTCAGCGGCTAAAGCCGCATTGATTTTGCTGCATTTATGTCACGGCTGAAGCCGTGACCTACCGTTCGTGCCACTTAATCTAAAGTCGTGCCCTGATACAAATCCAATTCAAACTGCCCCACTACCCTTTCCTGCTACGGACTTCTCTATTCGGAAGCCGGCTTTGGCAGGTTTCTCGATGCGGAAGCCGGCTTTGCCCGCAATGACGGCGATGCGGTAGCGTTTGGCGCGGCGGAGATGAAAGATGAGCGCGGGACGGAAGCAGACGATGCAGGTTCCGCCAGGATTTCTGACGCTGGGATACACGATTCCCTGCGCGCCTTGATAGAGAAGTGTCTCGGCCAGCGCCTGACCTGGCGCGTAGCACTGCGGGACCGGCTCGGGCTCAAGGCAGGTCTTCTGCTCTGCTTCGTCGAGCTGGTGAAATTCTCCGGAGAAATCTGCCAGAAAATCCTGGTAGTCATAAGCCTGCTCGCCTGAGAAGCGCGTTTCTTCGAGCAATCGCCGCCGGTGAAAGGCAACTTCGGCGCAGGAGGTTTCGAGTTCGACGCCGGCGTACCATGCGCCTCTTTGCGGAGTGTTGAAGCGGCTGCCGTATGGGCCTGGATGGCAGAAGGCGGCGTTGACGATCTGTGCCTCAGGCACGCCGAAGAGGAGCTCGCCGGGACCGATTGCGGGATTCCCTGCACGCTCGGCCTGTGTGCGCTCGTTGGTGGCTGCGTCGAGCTCGCTGAGGTCCGAGAGCACATCATTGGGAAGTGGAAGTGCTTCCAGCACGCTGCCGGTCTCGCTGTATTTTGCGGGAACGAGCCGGTGCGTGGACTGCTTCTCGAATAGGGCGGCGCAGGCCACCTATCGGCCTCCGCGCGCTGCGTCGAGAAGGCGGCGAATCTGGTGCAGGCCGGGAATGCCTGTCTTTACTGCGTATTCCAGTGGAGTGGCGCCGCTAAAGAGAGGATTGTCATTGGGCCGCTTCATCCATTCGTCCGCCAGCTCGTCGTTGAAGAGGATATGCAGTGCCTTGTAGATGCCGACGATGTAGGAGATGCGCATCAGCTCATCCTGGCTGCGCGTGCCGGCAGCCGTCTTGTACTTATGCAGGGTGGAGCGCGGAATACCTCCCAGAAGCGCTCTGGCCTGCTCCACTTTGAGATCCCACTTCTCTGTAATGGCGAAGAAACCGTCCACGGCGGACTGACTCAATCGTTCGCGGGTCTCGATGCGGCTCAGGTCGGGGGCTGTATCGAATTGATAGCCCGGCGCGGCAATTAGTGGATGGGTGGCCATAGCTTGCCCTCTTCATTGTGTATTATCGTCTATATATAGACTATGTCAAGTCTATTTCTAGACATTTTATGCCACCCGTAGACACAAAGGCGGCGTGAAAGTTGCGCGCAACCTTCGCCCTAAACCGCTGTTTGAGTGGACATAACCGGCAGCGCCGGGCAGCAACAGCGAAGCCCGGAAGACGCGAAGGCCGGACGGGTTTTTCCCGTGGGAGGGTGCGGTTATGAAAATCTTTGGCAAAGAGGTTACGAAGAGCTTTGGTCAATTGGCGCTGGGCGCTGCACTGGCCGTGGGAGCACTGGGAGTGGGTGCGGCGAAGGCGGATGCGGCCCAGGTTCGTGTCGGCATCGGCATTGGCGTGCCGGTTGCGGTTCCGGTGGCGTACGTGCCTGCGTGCCCCGGGGTGGGCTATGTGTGGGTGGCCGGGTATTGGAACCCCTATCGCGTGTGGGTTCCAGGCTACTGGAGAGCTCCGGCCGTGGTGGTTGGCGGCCGCGTAGGCTTTTATGGCGGGCGTCGTGGGTTTTATCGCCGGTAAACCAGCCGGGTGGTAGTTTGGGTGGTAGTTTGATGGCATCGGCCTCTCCTGTAAGGTCTTGGGAGAGGCCGATTTTGTTTAATTAACTGGTGCTGAAATCTGCGATTCAGGACGGAATAAAATTTTCGCCTTTACTTTCCTGATCCGCGTATTTTTACCGCAACTAAATCCGTCGATTGTTGTTCCAATAGATGTAAGCCGGAAGCGAACAGCGACCGGCGGTGCTGAGTAAGCGGAGGCTAGCCTCCGAACCCTAGCGAGGGCAGCACGAGGAGGTTTCAAAATGAAGAGTTTTCGCCTGGTTCTGTTGGCAGCTCTGATGACGGTTGGCCTGGCCGCAACGGCCACAAAG
>NZ_JBEKYX010000193.1:0-2977 GCF_049510455.1 Occallatibacter sp.
CAGTTGTCTAATTGTAAGAAGAAAAAAACACTGTTAGTTGAGCAAAAGAAAAATTTCTTAAAACAACTTACCTGGCGCTAGAGACGCAGCCACGTCTCAGGCCCCTATCAAGCGTTGTAGTACTGTACCAATTAAATCAATTCGCCGGTCACGGGTCACAGGCCTACTGATTTTGACCAAAGGTCACAGAGGTCACAGGTCTCAGAGGCAACTGGCGAATCGATTTTTTGGTTCACGAAAAGGCTTCCAGAAGCCCCCAAATCGCAAAAAATCACCCCCAGCACATTTTTTGGATGATATTGGTTCATTGAGGTACATGTACTATAGTATCTAGTAGGTACTATACTATACTGGCTATCGGGAAGCAGAGAAAGTATTTCCTCTGGAATATCTCCCTTATCTCCTATGTAGATTTCGTTGTCGTCGACCTCCATAAGCAGAATCTAGTGAAATGTTGTGATAATTTTTTTTATGTTGGGTGATTGAGTTTTCCAGGAAAATTGTTCTGCCTTTGCAACGCCTCTTTAGGCCGAAAAAAAACTAAATGACCCTAAAAGACCCAAGTAGTTTAGCTTGGGTCCTATTTTTATATTTTTTTTCTGATGGCCGCACTGATTGGCGAAATTTTTTGGGCGGTCACAGCTCAATAGCCTACCTGACGAAACCATTATTTCGTCAGGCAGGTCACAGGTCACATGGGGTGGCGAATTGATTTAATTAGTACAGTATAGCCAATCTCGGCTCACCAGCTATACTTACCAACTCCGACATTTCTACCGATTTTAGGCGAACTCTCAACATTTCGACAAGTTATACCTCTCGATTTTTAATCCTATACGACTTATCAAACCTCCCATTCATCTCCCACCCATTTACACAAAAATATTCGACGTGTTTATATTTTATTTCCATTTTCGGCTCTTTTCTCAGCTTTCTTCAATTTCGGCTCATTGCATCTTCGATTGGCTTCGCCACCCACGGGACACATTTATACTACGAATATCGGCACTCACCAACAACATATCCAATCTCGCCAACAGTTTCCAACACCTGCCCGACGACCATCGACAACTTTCTAACTTTTATTTGACAATTTCTTATATTTTTCTTTCTTTTATTATCGATTTTTTCGGCTTTTAAACCCAGACTTCGGCTCAATCAGCTCAACGATACGCTCGATAGTCGCATTTTCACCGTCCCCTTTCGCCCTTATCATCCACCAATACTCCTATTTGACTCCGTTTTATTTATTTCCATTTTCGGCTCTTTTCTCAAAATTTCTTCAATTCCGGCTCATTGCACCTTCGATCGACTTCGTCACCCATCGGAATCATTTTATACTACGAATATCAACACTCACCAACTTCATTCCCGACGTCGCTAAAAATATCCGGCACCTTTCCGATGACTTTCGATATCTTTTGGCCGATTATTCGGCTATTTCTTATATTTTTCTTTCTTTTATTATTAATTTTATTCCGCTTTTAAACCCAGACTTCGACTCATTCAGCTCACCGATACGCTCGATACTCGCCTTCTTACCGTCCGATTTCGCTTCTATTCGGCTCCCACCATTTTATACAAAATTATTCGGCTCATCTTTTTCCATTTTCGGCTCTTTTCTCAGATTTCTTCAATTTCGGCTCTTGCATCTTCAATCGGTTTCGACATCGGCCTTCACACACATCTTTACTGCCCATATCGGCACTTCCATTCCCAATCTCGCCACCAGTTCGAACAGCCTTCCTACGATTACCGACAACATTTCACCTATTTCCGTCGTTTTCTTTATTTTTATTATCAAATTTTTTCGGCTTTTAAACCCTGACTTCGGCTTGATTCGCTCAACAATACACTCGATACACACCTTTCTACCGATCACTCCCTTATGACCGCGTTGACTGGGGACAGTCAAAATTTCAGTAGGGAGGAGATGATGAGTTGTACTCATCTCTACCCCCTGCAAACCACATATTTTTGAATTTTAATCATTTTTCATTTTATTTTATTTTATTTTCGATGTCACGTGATCACGTGATCACATGCCGAGCTTACCGAACACTTACCGAGCCTACCGAAATCATACCGATGACAAATCACACAATTTCCGACACCAGCCGACATTTCCAAGGCCTTTTCGGCACTATTTCCCTTCATCACAGTCAACCTGCACTACCTCACAGCCACCGAGATCACCTACCATTACCGAACACTTTCCGAGCCTACCGAGATCATACCGATGACAAATCACACCTTTCCGATCATCATTTGATCATCAATACTCCATCACCAATCATCCTCAAGGCCTGCTAGCAACTCGGGAGCCTGCCTCAAGGTAGCCTCATGTATAATTTATCATTTTCATTTAACCTTTATGTTTCTTTCCTTTTTTATTTCCTTTTATATCACCTCTCCTAGAAACCTCTATAAAACCCTCTGTAGATTAACTAGCACAGTAGTTACTCAAGTTACCTTTTACCCAGTTACAGTTCCCTGACGATTACAATCTTAAAAACCCTAAAGCTTTTAATATTAATACACTCTTTTATTACCACAAACACATCGTTACCGACTAATATTAATACACTCTTTTATTACCACAAACACATCGTTACCGACAGTTACCGACATTTACCGATCCCACTTTCATCACACTCACCTTATCTCACCTATTTTCGGCAACTCTCGGAAACTCTCGCCTATATTTGGCAACTCTCGGAAACTCTCGCTAAAGCTCAGAAACACTCAACAAACCTTCGGTGAAACTCTGGTACTACATCCTGATAAGTAAACCCCCTCGAACTTGCACTGCTAACAGTCACAACGTCACGGGACATTAATAATTAATTTTATTTACTTCCTTGCACGTTGTCAGCGTCATCATTTTGGAGCCCACCGCGAGGGGGTTTCAAAGTCAGCCTAGCACCATCCAGCCGAAGAATTACCGACGTCCAACCCTTCATCACCATCATCGTTG